>JAJISI010000059.1 GCA_022848805.1 Thermoplasmatota archaeon | reverse complement strand
CGTCGCCGTTCTTCCATTCGAGACTTGCCTACATCCATGGGGCGATAGCCGAGATGCAGAGCGCGATAAGGCGCAAAGATATCGTTCGCCTAGGCGAACTCGCGGAGAAGGATTCTCTCATCCTGCACGGCATCACTATGACCGGTCTGGAAGAGCTTATACTCTGGCGGCCCGAGACGGTCAGTGTGATCCTCGAAGTGAAGAAGATGCGTAGTGAGGGGATACAGGCCCATTTCTCCATCGACACTGGCGCGACGGTCTACGTCAACACCTCTCCCGAACTCGTCCCTGTCGTGAGGGACAGGATCCGACAGCTCGGAATCGAGACTATCGAGTGCAGCGTCGGAGGATGCGCCAGAACCACGGACGATCACCTGTTCTAGCGCTTACTCGCTTTAACCCCCCTCTGTTTGACTATCGCCTCTTCCATGGATATCTCGCCTGAGGCGACCTTCTTCGCAAGCTCCCTCGAGACGGTCAGCTTTCCCTCGCTCTGCAACCTGCTGAGTCGTTGTATGTTGCGTATCTCACCTGGTGGCGGAGACACCTCCTGCCTCTTCCTCGGAGCATGGCCCGGCGTCAACGCGATTTCGTACGCAGCATCCTCGTCGGGCGTCTTCGACCGTTTCGTCGTGTTTCGCTCGTCGACGATTTCGACCGAGTAGCCGCAATCCCAGAGCACGTTGAAGATCCTGTTCCTGTTTGTGTGGTCCCCATTGCCAATCCGAACTACCAGCGCGGAGGATGAGTATCTGTCAGCAACCTCTTCGACAAGGGGTCGCACCCCCTCAGGATCCGGTGCCTGCATCCTCATAAGGGCGGTGCCGTCGCTCGCAACCGCGGCGATTCCCGGCCTGTTCCCCGGGTCGATTCCGACGACTACCGTCGTCAGGTCTTTCTCGCCTGCGAGAAGGCTCTTCACCTCTTCCATTGCGGCGTCAGGGTTCGGATTTGTGACAACGTGGTCAAAAGCTATTCGATGTCTCTCATCTTCCGTTGACACTATCACGGCCACGTCGGCCGGCAACGGCTCCGAGAAATCCAATGATACGTGCTTCAACCCTTCCGAACGCAGAGCTGTCAAGATCTCGAAATACATTCTCGAATCCTCGGTGAGGATTCCAACGACTCTCATCTGGTGGAGATTCGGATTCCCGTCGATAAATATGTTTTCATCTATGGCTTCTTTCGGGAGTCCGAGAACCACTTCTTCCTGGTACCTGTCTTCCCGTACTGCCCGACCGATTCCGAGAATCTACGCAGCAACTGTTTCTGTTCGGAATTGAGCTTCGCAGGAGTTATCACCTGCGTCCTCACGAATTCGTCCCCATTTCCATAGCCTCGAATGTCCGGCATCCCTTTCCCCTTCAGACGAAAAATCGTGTCTGTCTGCGTTCCTGGCGGAATCGTAACGAGCGCTGTGCCGTCTAGCGTCGGGACTTGGATCTTCGCGCCCAATGCGGCTTCAGAGAAGGAGATCGGCGCGTCGACATAGATGTTTTTTCCGTCCCTCTCGAAGAGCTCGTGCGGGGCTATGTGGATTACGATGAAGAGGTCTCCCGGAGCGCCTCCCTCCATGCTCGCTTCGCCGGCCCCTCTGACCCTCAGCCTCATCCCCTCCTCGGTTCCCCTGGGAATGGCGACTTTGATCGTGCTCGTCGTGTTTGTGGCTCCGGCGCCGGCGCATGTTGCGCAAGGTTTGACGATCTGCTTGCCAGAGCCCCTGCAGGTCGGGCAGGCTGCTATCGAGACGAAGCTGGTGTTTCCGCGCGTCTGGCCTCGTCTCACCTGGCCAGCACCGCCGCATGTCGAGCAGGTCTTGATGTTCTTCGCTTTGGCACCCTGCCCTTCACATGATTTGCATTGGACGGAATGAGGGATCCTCAGCTCCTTCTCGACACCGGAAGCGGCATCCAGGAGCGATACCTCGATGTCATACCTAAGCGAACGTCCCTCGCGCGGACCCGACCTGGGTCTCCCCCCGAAAAACTGCTCGAATATGCTGCCTCCGAAGCCGAATCCGGAGGATCCTCCGAATATGTCGTTGATGTCTTCGAAGTGCGTGAAGTCAGACCAATCGAATCCTCCGCCTCGGAAGGTGCTCTCGACACCCGAGTGACCGTACTGGTCGTACCTGGTTCTCTTGCCTGGGTCCGCCAGAACCTCGTATGCCTCCGACAGGTCCTTGAACTTCTCCTCGGCCTCTTTGGGGTGTTCCTTGTTCTTGTCTGGATGGTGTTTGAGTGCGAGTTTGCGATATGCCTTCTTGATATCGTCGATGCTGGCGTCCCTGCTAACGCCGAGGACATCATAGTAATCTCGCTTTGATGGCATCTGCAGACCTCATCCGTGCATACTTGGACGGCAACCGCTGTCTCTACGGGGAGACGGGAAGGTGATGAAAGAGGTTTTGGTCGAGGGCTACTTGTCACCCTCTTCGTCGTCTACTATTTTGTACTCGGCATCGACGTAGCCATCGTCACCGCCCGCTCCTGGGCTGGCACCCTCTTCCGGCGGCTGTTGCGGCGGCGCCTGCTGCTGTGCGGCCGTGGCCTCGTACACCTTCTTGCCGACCTCGAGGAGCGCCTTCTCCAGCTCTTCCAGCTTCTGTTTCATGGCCACAATGTCGCCGTTTGATGCGACGATCGCTTTTAGCTCCTCAGATAGCTTGTTGATTCCGTCCTTCATGTCCTGAGGGATCTTGTCGCCCATCTCCTCAAGAATGTGCTCGACCTCGTAGGCTTTCGCCTCGGCGCGGTTCTTGATGTCCACGTTCTCCTTCCTGTTCTTGTCTTCCTCGGCGTAGGTCTCGGCATCTTTGATCATGCGATCAATATCGTTCTGTTCAAGCTTCGTCGTCGCGGTGACGGTGATCTTCTGCTCCTTTCCTGTTCCCGTGTCCTTCGCCTTGACGTCTATGATCCCATTTGCGTCGATGTCGAAGGTAACCTCTATCTGCGGAACGCCCCTGGGCGCCGGCGGGATGCCCATGAGGTGGAATCTCCCGAGGCTCACGTTGTCAACCGCCATCGGGCGCTCACCCTGTAAGATGTGGATCTCCACGCTCGTCTGACCGTCCGCGGCGGTGGAGAACACCTCGCTCTTTCGAGTGGGGATGGTCGTGTTCCTCTCGATCTGTTTATGGAACACGCCTCCAAGGGTCTCGACTCCGAGCGAAAGCGGCGTTACATCCAATAGAAGGATGTCCTTAACGGTGCCCTCTATCACTCCGCCTTGTATCGCTGCGCCCATTGCGACGCATTCCATGGGGTCCACTCCACGTTCGATCTTCTTGCCAACGATGTCTTCGACGAGCCTCTGGACTATAGGCATCCTCGTAGGTCCACCGACCAGTATGATCTTGTCTATCTGGTCGGATTCGAGCTTGGCATCCTTGAGCGCCTGTATGGCTGGAGCCTTGCACCTATCGACGGTGGGTTTCACGAGGTCCTCGAGCTTGGCCCTTGTCAGCTTCAGAGCGAGGTGCCTTGGGCCCGACGCGTCCGCGGTGAGATACGGAAGGTTGATTTCGGTCTCCATCGTTGAGGACAGTTCTATCTTCGCCTTCTCGGCCGCCTCCCTTATGCGCTGGACCGCCATCTTGTCGCTTGTCACATCGATCCCGTGTTCCGCCTTGAACTCGCCGCTGATGTGGTCGACGAGCGCGTTGTCCATGTCGGTCCCGCCGAGCTGAGTGTCTCCGTTCGTGGAGACGACTTCGAACACTCCGTCGCCGAAATCCATGACGGTGACATCGAGTGTGCCACCTCCGAGGTCGAAGACCATGATCTTCTGCTCCTTCTCGGATTTGTCCAGACCGTACGCCAGGGCTGCCGCTGTCGGCTCGTTGATGATTCTGACCACCTCGAGGCCTGCGATCTCTCCTGCGTCCTTCGTCGCCTGTCTCTGGTTGTCGTTGAAGTAGGCAGGCACGGTTATAACGGCCTTCTTCACCTGGACTCCCAGGAAGGACTCGGCGTCCCGTCTCACTTTCTGAAGTATGAACGCTGATACCTGCTGCGGAGTGTACTCCTTGTCCAGTATCTTCGTCTTGTGGTCCGTACCCATCTTCCGCTTTATCGCGAAGACGGTGTTCTCAGGGTTCGATACCGCTTGCCTTCTAGCTGGTTCGCCGACCAGCATCTGTCCGTCTTTCGTGAATGCCACGTAGGATGGAAACGCTTTGCCTCCCAAGCTCGTGCCCTCCGCACTCGGGACGATCGTTGCTCTTCCACCCTCAATCACGGCCGCAGCTGAGTTGCTAGTACCCAGGTCGATGCCGATGATTTTCTCCTTAGATTCTGCCATACGCAATCTCTCCTTCTATTCGTTCTTCTCTTCGTGTTGATCGTCATGTTGATTTGAGACGCTTCCCGCCTCGACATCGTCATCCCGCTTCTTCGCCGAGACTTTGACCTTCGCGGTCCTGATTACCTTCGCCCCCATCATATAGCCTTTCTGGAATACTTCGAGGATGGTGCCATCGTCTCCATCATCCCGCTCTTCGCGCATGAGTGCCTCGTGCATGAAAGGGTCGAACGGGGCGCGAGTGTCTATCTCCTTAAGCCCCGTCCTTTGTAGGATTTGAAACAGCTGCTTATGAATGCCTTCAAGTCCGTTCGACTGGGCGGCGTCATCATCCGCTCCGTCGGTTCTTTCCAGGGCTTTGTCGAAGGTGTCGAGGACTGCTAGGAGGTCACCTACGACGCGTTCCCCCGCGTGCTTGGACTTCTCCGACCACTCACGGCTCACCCGTTTCTTATAGTTCTCGAACTCAGCTTGGGTCCTCTTCAGCGTGTCAGTGAGCTCCTGTATCTGCCGGTCCTTCGCGGTCAGAATACCTTCTACCGACGCGTCTTCCTTAGCGTCGCTACTTGTGGGCTGGGTGTCTTCCTCCAAGGGAAGAGAGTCCTCTGTTTCCTCCGGCATCAGTCGTCGCCTCCAGATCGGGCGCTGTTACCACGCCCGATGTCACTTCGCATCATCGGTGAAAGTAAATGAAGGGGTTTGTTGGAATGTCTGCTCAACTCAATCGAAGCCGCCATCACCCATGTCAGGCATCTGCGGACTCTTGCCGCCAGCGCCGCTTTTCGATGCTATGACATCGTCGATCCTGAGGATCATCACGGCGGCGTCTGTTGCTGAGCTGATCCCCTGCTTACCAACACGAAGCGGCTCAAAGACCTTCTCCCTCTTCATGTCGGTGACTTTGCCAGTGAGCACGTTGATTCCAGCATACACCTTGCCCGACTTGTGCGCCTTTCTCAGCTCAATCAGGACATCGATCGGGTCGAGACCGGCATTCTCGGCAAGAGCCGTCGGGACTACTTCGAGTGCATTGGCGAAGGCGTCTATTGCCATCTGTTCTCTGCCTCCGACGGACGCTGCGTATTCCCTTATCCTCTGGGCTAGCTCGGTCGCTGTTGAGCCTCCACCTGTGACGAGCTTGCCGTCCTCCACTGCAACTGCCACGACGCTTATCGCATCGTTCAGGGATCTGTCAATCTCGTCTATGACGTGCTCGGTTCCTCCACGGATCAGCACAGAGACTGCCTTCGGGTTCTTGCAACCGGTGACAAAGGTCATCCTGTCCTCAGCGATCTTCTTCTCCTCGACGAGTCTCGCGGTGCCGAGGTCTCCGGCTTTAAGGTCGTCTAGCTTGGTCACGAGGTTGGAGCCTGTCGCCTTGGCGAGCTTCTCCATGTCGCTCTTCTTGACCCGCCTGACGGCGTATACTCCCTCCTTCGAGAGGTAATGCTGAGCGAGGTCATCTATGCCCTTCTGGCAGAACAGCACGTTCGCGCCTGATTTCTTGACGATGCCGACCATCTTCTTGAGCATGTTCTCCTCCTCGTCGAGGAACGCATGCAGCTGGCTCGGGTCGGTGATCTCTATCTTCGCGTCAATCTCCGTCTTCTTGACTTCGAGTGCTGAATCGACAAGGGCGATCTTCGCCTTCTCTATACGCTTGGGCATGGCCGCGTGTACAGCCTCCTTGTCAACGATTATTCCAGCGATCATCTGCGTGTCGTCCATCGATCCGCCCTGCTTCTTGACGACCTGGATATCGTCGTCATCAACGGTCCATGTACCATCGCTCTTCTTCTCGGCGACCGCGCTCACCGCGTCCACTGCGACGCCGGAAAGCAGGTCTCTCGACGAGGAGACGCTCTTTGATATCATCGCTGTTCTCGCGATGTCCCTTAGAATCTCCTTCTGGTCTGGGGTTACCTTAATGGCGAGTTCTTCGAGGACCTCCCTGGACTTATGAGCAGCCATCCTGAATCCTCCGGATATGACCGTCGGATGAACGTTTCGCTCGATCAGAGCTTCGGCCTTCTTCAGTAGCTCTCCCGCGAGTATCACGGCGGTCGTTGTGCCGTCGCCGCATTCGTCATCCTGCGTCTTTGCCACTTCCACCAGCATCTTGGCGGCGGGGTGCTCGACGTCGATCTCCTTCAGGATCGTCACGCCGTCGTTCGTGATGACGACGTCTCCCATGCTGTCGACCAGCATCTTGTCCATTCCTCTGGGGCCCAGGGTGCTTCTCACCGAGTCAGCGATGGTTCTCGCCGCAGTGATGTTGTTGAACTGGGCACCCTTGCCCTTCTCCCTCTTGGTTCCTTCTTTCAGTATTAGAATAGGTGTTTGACCCATCATGTTATACCTCCGCTTCGAACGGTTGTCCCGTCCCGGTTTCAGGCTCGTATATGTTAGAACTTCTATATAAGTATTAGCACATCCTGGTCCGCCTCAACATCCGTCCAGAGGCAACGCTTTGTCCGGCAGGCAACCTTGCTCTCCTTGAGAAAAACGCCCCGCTCATCCGAACACCTTTAGTATTCAGTCAGCGCTCTGCGCCATCCGCTGACATGAAGATCGTCCCATACATAGCGATCGAGGCACGCAGCCCGTTCCAACGAACTCCGTCTAAGAGCAGCGCTTTTGAGATTGCGTCGGGGCTGTCGGAGAGGTTCGAGAAGCTTTATCTCGCAGATTTCGACGGCTTGTCCAAGAACAAACCGCAACTCGACATAGCTCAGAAGATCAGCGACGAATTGCCCACTATGTACGAGGGAGGCGTAAGGTACTCCAACAACGTCATAGACATGCTCATCACAGGAGCTGAGCGGGCGGTTGTCGGCACAAGCACCCTCGTCGATTTATCTGAGCTCAGAGGAGCATTTAAGTTGTCCGAGAACATTACGTTCAAAGTAGACTTCCGGGATGGGATTGTGAGTTTTGACCCCGAGGTATCGGGCCGGGCCATCTCAGACTTGTTCCGAGAGGTTGCAGAGGTCGGAGTAGCAGACGTCGTGGTGCCGATGGCGCTGGTGGAGGAGGCTGCGAAGGCCCGGAAGGAGCATGGCTTCACGCTGGGGGCCATCGCGTCCGCACCGGACATGCCTCGGCTCGAGGAGCTGGACGTCGACTACATGGTGACCGAGGATCACGGGAGCCTGATGCCAGATGAGTGAAGTTCAAAGGAGCATAGCAGTTCTCTTCAGGAGGAAGGGTAAGGAGATTCTGACGGAGAAGGAGTTCGTGTTCTCGGCCTCGATGGACCTCAGGTGGTTCTCGCCGAAGGACGCGCAGAAGCT
>JAJISI010000058.1 GCA_022848805.1 Thermoplasmatota archaeon | reverse complement strand
CTCAGCGCAGCGTTCTCCGTGATCGGGATAGGTCTTCTGTATCTGTATATCGCCGTGACTGACGCGTCCTTGCCGACGAAGGTGCTCTGGTCGGCGACGCTATCTCTTGGTGTCGCGATGATATTCGTCATCACCTGGACGATAGCGAGGGATGTCATAAGAAACTACGAGAGGGAGCTCAAGCGCAGGCCATGAGTGTGGTCGGCGGATCGCTTCCTCTAGTTTGACGCATCATCTGTGGCCTCGAGCAGCAGCTCCATGAGGTCGACCACATTCATGCCAGGCACGGACCTCAGCTGGGTCTCGCAGAACGGGCAACATGTGACTAGCGTGGTCGCGCCGGTCGCAACCGCCTCGTCTATCTTCTTCTGAGCGAGTTCCCTCGACAGCTTCGGGAAGGCCGATTGCAGTCCCGCACCTGCGCCGCAGCATTTCGATTCGTACCTTGAGTTGGGCATCTCCACGTAATCGGAAACGGCTTCCATTATCTCCCGCGGCTCCTCGAAGACGCCACCCAACCGCCCGAGATGGCACGGGTCGTGATAGGTCATCTTCTCGGTGCTCCTCCTTACCTTGAGGTCACCTTTGCCTACGAGGTCCGATATCTCCTGCGCTATATGGACGACCTCGATGCCCTCCCCTAGCTTCTCCGCCGACTTCTTCAGGGTGGTGTAGCAGCCAGGGCAGGCAGTGACGATCTTCTTGATGCCGAGCGCCTTGAACTTGTCGAAGTTGTCCCGCTCGAGCTTCTCGAAGGCCTCGGCCTGTCCAACCCTCTGCAGCGTGGAACCGCAGCAGGGTTCGTCCTGCCCCATCACCGCGAACCCTGTCCCAGCCCGCTTCAGAAGCTCGGCGCTTGCCGCGAGCGACGCCATGAGTGGCTTCATCACGGCGGATGTGCAGCCCGCGAAGAACAACACTTCCTGTTTTCCAGGGGCGGCCTTCGGTAAGTCCAGCCCCTTCATCCACTTGTTGCGCGCGCTTCTCGGTTGGAACCACGGATTGCCGTAGTTCTTGACGCTCGCGAGGATCGACGCGTGCTCCTTCAGCGGCTCGACGCCGTGCTTCAGCAGGTACTCTCTCAACGCACGCGTATGCTCGGTGTTCTTCAGCGAGCACCACCTGTCGCAATTGCCGCAGAGAGTGCACTCGAAAGCCGCCTTCACGACCGAAGGGGTGATGTCGAACTTCCCTTCGAGAAGGCCAAGCATCGTCCTGTTCCTCCCCCTCATCGAGAGCGTCTTGATCCTCAGCGCCTGGTAGACCGGGCATCCGCGCTCGCAGAGCCCGCACGAGGTGCCGAAGCAGGTTTCGAGGTCATGTTTCAACTCCTTGAGGTCCGTCACTTCCCCTCCGCCTCCCGCGGGAACTTCTTACCAGGGTTCATTATCCCCTTCGGGTCGAACAGCTTCTTGATCTCCACCATGTACCTGAGCGAAGGACCGTGCTCGAGCTCGAGGTACGGCGCCTTCTGGTCCGAGTCGCTCATGAAGGTGCTCATGGTGCCGTCGAATTCCAGGGCGAGCTTGCTCAGCTCGTCGTGGAACATACGGAAACGCTTCACCTCGTCGGCGCTCCTATAGTCCACGAAGACCGCGCACGAGAGCGAGAAGCCTATGCTGTTGGGGTGTTCGAGGTACGCGTTCATCCCGATTATCTCGAGGTCATGCTTCCCAGCCACCTCTATGAATTTGTGATAGAACTCCTCCAGTCGGCCTACGGGCACTCCTGGGTCCGCAGCGCCGAACTTCTTCGTTCCCTGGGAGTCCGGCCATTTCTGCTTGAACGGTTCGAACTCGAGCGTGTACTTGGAAGCCCACCAGCTGTCCACGATCTCCCTCTCCTTGACCAGTTCGGCTTCGAACTGAGCGGCTATGTCGAGCGCGTAATCTCTCTGTTTCTTCACGATATCATTGTCGCCGGCGAACGCGATCGCTAGGAGCGCCTCCGCCCAGGACGGTATCTCAGGGTCCCTGCCGTGCTTGTCCCTGTAGGCATGGGTGTAGAACATCAATCGGCGCTTGCAGTTGATGTGTGCCGCCTCGATGCATAGGCCCGCTTTCAGAATCCGGCTCAGGAAATCCACTGCGCTGCCCATCCGGTGGAACACTATCATGTCCACCATGCGTACCTCGGGAATAGGCTCCAGCTTCAATGTCGCCTCGGTGATGATTCCGAGCGTGCCCTCGCTGCCTGCGAGCAGATCCTTGAGCTTGTATCCTGATGAGGTGAAGTGCGCTTTGCGATGGCCGAGCTCGAGCACCTCTCCAGTGCCCGTCACGATCTCCGCGCTGAGGAGGCAGTTCAGTATCTTACCATATCTCACGCCGAACGTGGAATCGTTATCGCAGGCTATCGCCGCTCCGACGGTGCAGACCCACTTCGATTCAGGTTGATGCGGCAGCCAGAGACCGTATGGGTTCACCGCATCGTTGACCTCCTGCAGGGTAGCCCCCGCCTGGACTCTCAAAGTCTGGTTCTTCGGATCCACTTCGACGATCGAGTGCATCGTGGTCGTGTCGACGTATATGCCGCCGAAAAGCGGGACAGCCCCTCCCAACATACCGGTGAGTCCGCCACCTGCCGTGACGGGGACGCCGTGCGCGTAGGCGATGTTGACGATCCTCTGGATGTCACGTGTCGTGCTCGGAAGTACGACGACTTCTGGCGGTCGTATCTCATCCGGCGTTCTCGGGCTCCAGTCGGCGCCGTAGACGTACAACTCGGCAGGATCGGTCAACACCTTCTCCTCTCCGATCGCGGAGACGAGTTCGTCTATGAGTGCCATTCTATCGGAGTTAGTGCGATGTCCGTACAAAAGCTTGTCCAAGGCACGAACCGTGTACCGGATGCTCTTGAGCGGTCTTAGGGACGGAACGGACGGAATGGTTCGACCAGGGAGTTGACGCACCCACCGCCCTCGACCGCGCCGTTCACCAGAGCCTGAAATCGACGTACCTGAGCGCGAATATCACGCCTATCGCGATCACGGCAAGTCCGAAGATCAGCTGGATCCGTCTGCCAGCACCAGCGTACTTGCGGCTCATCCTATCCTTGGCCTCGCCTGTCGCTGCGCAGAATGGGATTATCACGACTCCATGGCCTAGTCCGAACACGAACAGCATGAGACCCCCCATCAACAGAGTGTACTCCTGCGTCAACGTCAGCACTATCACAGGGAACACCAGGGATAACGCGCAGGGAGCCCAGCCAACGGAGAACAGCACGCCGAGAGACAGGCCGGCCAAGGCGGGGGACATGTGGCTCAGCTTTGTGAGAAGCCTCGCCTTCCCATCACCCGCATCCTTATCGATGGAGGTCTGGCAAGAAGCCGCTATCGCTGGTCTGCCGCCGAGGAACTCCCGTAGTCTCGCGAGCAAGACGCTCAGAGGGTGGACGGCGTTGATCCCAACCAGGATCAGAACCGTACCTGAGATCAAGTAGAATATGGACGACATCTCGAGAAACCTGCCGACGTACGCCACAAGAAGCCCGATCATGAAGAACACTGAAGCCATCCCAAGTGTGAACCATATGCCGATCGTTAGGCTAGTCGCCAGGCCGTCAGCTCCATCCGCGCTCTCCTTCTGGCGAGCCCTCATACTTCCGATGTAAGATACCATGGCTATCAACAGAGCGAGAGAACACGGGGAGAATGCGGTGACGATACCGAGGAGGAACATCCCCCCGGCCGACATGCCCGCCGAAGACACACCTCCGCCGAGTGTGGCATCCCATTCTCCTGATAGTATGCTGGATGAGTCTTCTATCAGGACCTCTGCGGTTTGGGTGCCGTCGATCGCGCCTTTGCCGATACAGTACACATGGCGTACGGCAACGACGTCTTGATTGCCATCGATTAGGATTATCGTGGGGTTGACGAATCCGCCGTCCAGCATCCAGTATCCGATGTATTGGCTCGACGCGGGGAACGGCTCGAACTCCTCGACCCAGAGCCATGAGATGTTGAGGCCGTAGTACTCCTCGGCGATCTTCCATCCTTCCTCCGAGTAGGGGTTCTTCCTGATGTTGAGTGTGACGATGCTGATGTTAGTGTCCTCGATCGCTGCCAGGTCGCTCAACTCCTCGATCTGGCCGATCATATTGTCCTCACACTCGATGCATAGAGGGTTCTCCAGCTGCGTTATGTGCAGGACCGTCACATTGCCGGCGAAATCCGAGAGGGAGAATGTCGTGCCCTTGTAGTCCGTCGCCGTGAAGTCCGGTGCGGGCTCCACTCCCGACGAGGGATCTTCCAGCAATCCGACGATAGCCACCACGAGGACCAGTAATGAAGCGATGGCTACGGCCACGACTCCATACAGCGCCCTTTTTCCAAGCTTCATGCCGTCAACTCTCGTCCCAGTGCGATATCGTATCGGATATCCAGCTGCTTAGGATTGGCTCGTATACAACTCCCTCCCAGCTGTGCCACACTATTATGGTCGTTCCGTCGGCGGGGTCCAAGGCCGTTGTCACGACGATCACTAGTGGAACGTAGTGCACTCCTCCGTCCGGGTCGTACGCTGCGAACCCGTCCGAAGCATCTGGTTCGTTTGTTCCAGAGAGCAGGTCGAAGTAAGATATCTGCCCGGAGTATGCAGTGCTCACACTTCCGCAGATGTCCGTTTGCGTCACGCACGGGCTGCACCCCTCGCTATGGACGAATATCAGGACTGGACCCTGCTCCAGCGCTTCGATTACCCATGAAGGGTGGTCCACCGTCGCTCCCTGCTGCGAGTGTGACGGAGGATACTGCTCCCAGAAGTCGTCCGTACCCGCTCCAACCTCTCTTCTGGCAGCCGTGCCACCTTCGGTCATGAAGCTCCAGCGGTATATGCCACAGTCGAGGTGTCTGCCCTCTAGATCGACGGCCGAATCTCCGATCGTGACAGTGTATGTGGATCCCTCCTCTAGGTTGGTCGAAGGGGCGAACACGAGCTGTGTACTTGACCAGGAGAAGACGCCTGCTACGGAAGGCGCCACTGTGAATGCCGACTCGACGCTATCCCTGTTCATCTCCCGGTTGAATGTCACGATGATATCAGACGATATCGACGCCGAAACACTGGTCGGGCTCACGGAGTGTATGGCAGTAGGAACCTCGTAGCCTTCTTCTGACCTTAGGAAGTATACGCCCACCGTAGCAACGACAATGATGATTGCGAGAGTGACCGCCAGCACCTTCTTCCCGAACGGGAGCATCTTCGTGCAATCGACACATCTGAAAGAGCGAGGTTTGGAGAGTTCGCCGCACTTCCGGCATTCGACGTATCCCTGGTCCAGAAGTTTCTGCCTCTTCTCCTCCTTCTTATGCCGCCTCTTCGCCATATTATCCCCCGACCAATTACCACATCCGAGATGGTCAATCGTGTTCAAGGCCCAGTTTTTCCAGACCGAGGTTGGTTATCGAATACAACATCCAGTTCTTTATCCTTCGGGATTTTACCATTCCCGCTTCTTCGAGTACTCGAAGATGGTATGAGAGCTTCGAATCGGACACTCCTGCGACCGCTTTGAGGACACAGGGGCTTAGATCCATCTTGGAGATGGCCCACAATATCTTCAGCCTCGTATGGTCTGCCAAAGATTGGTACCTCTTGGCTTCCTTCTTCAGACGCCCTTCGGACGGAACCTCTTGTATAAGACCACGGATTCCGCCATGGTCAATCAACCCTGATGCCACTGACGGCGGCATGGACAAGTTTGTCAGCGCGGTGCCGCGACAAGGTGTTTCAACTTTCTTTGAAGCCACAAGTCCTACATGTCGCCGGAGCTATTTCAATTTTTGTGAAAACACTGGTAAGCGTCAATCGTAGTGACTGACGGAGTAACGGACCTCGTGGCCGAAAGCCTCAGCGACCTCGATCAGATATCTTCCTTCAGATCCACACCTAAGCCCTTCATGGATTTCTTGTACGACCGAATCAAGGATTGATACTCCTTCGTTGGTCGGCGCTTCTCCGCGTTCCAGCATTCGTGAAGGTTCTTGCCTAGAGGCGGATTCGAGAGCTTCGACTCGTACTTCGCAAGCAGCTTCTTCGCGATCTCGTTTGCGTCCGAGAGTTTCATGCTCGCGATCGCGTGCCCCATCTCGGCGGAGATTCGCGGCTCCACCGGCGTCATTCGATCCTCGTACCGGTTGCAGGCGACGCCGACGGATTCGATCGACAAACCGGCCGTAACAGCTGCGAGTACAGTGGCGGATGTCTCGAAGAGGCACATAGAGGTGGCCGGTCCAGCAGACGTGAAATTGATGTTCGTGCTGATGAGGTGCGAATTCCTGCTTATTGCCTGTCCGGTGGTGCTGACCACCCATAGCATGTCCCTGCAACTGCTCGACGTGTATCTGAGATGCAGCGGGAACGGCAGCGTCCAGCTCGCCTGATACGTAAGAACGCCCATCATATGGTGAGCAACACTGGACAAGGTAGTTCCTTCAGGCCCTCCCGCGTAACCCCCGAGAAGCGGCCCCTCGCACATACCTACCGGTCCGCCAAGAGAGTGTGCAGTCGTCACCTTGTTCAGTCTAGCGAAGTCCGTCTTCATAGGGTCCATACAACAGATCATGTAACCATCGGATCTGCGCATTCCGAACTTCGGATGCAAAGCGGCAGCGAATGCAATATCAGATTCAGCCGTCGCGAGAGAGTTCATTATCGGTATGCCCTCGCGGCCTACGCGGTTGCAGGCTTCCCTCGCGAGGACCGCGTTTCTCATCGCTCCGAGCACTTCCAACGGAGATGCGGGTCTAATCCTCATTCCTCCGACACGCGTGAGAGCCGGTGTCGTGATCGCATTCGTCTCCGGAATCTCTGCGTAGCCCTCTACGAGTGTGGTGAAGGATTCGTCGCTCGAGCAGCCTGCGCCGGCGGCGCCAAGAAGGCACCAAGGTGGGTTTCGATCTCCGGTCTTCCTTCCCCTCAGCTTCTTTCTGTCCTTTCCCTCGCCCATAGTGAGCTCTTCAGGAGCTGACCGGAGTGCTTCCCTGATCTCCCTCTCCGTGTACGAAATGACTCTGGATGTGCTCGTGCAATATGCTCCGACGTCTGCGAGCAACTCGATCGCTGCCTCGAAGAGATCGTCGGCCAGCGAGGCATCGTCTGGAATCGGATTCTTGGGATCGAACTTGATCTCGTACTCCTTGACTTTCTCCTGAACCTTCGGAGCGAATCTTCTAAGCTGATAGTCGTTCTCGCTCATTGGCTCCCCTTCGAGCGCCTTCTGCATCACGTCGAGCATTTCCATCGTCTAACCCTCCTTCTGTGTCTCAGCCTACCGGCTGCTTCCGCAGTGATTGCGGAGATGTCAGTGGACTAGCCCTGAGACGGTCAATCCGCCACATTTGTCTGACGTAGGGTCACGGCCGGAACCGCCATAGCAGCAGGATCCTCAGTCGCGGCTTCCGTGATGCCACTAGTCATTACACTGATGTCTTGAGCACCCGCGTCTACCGCGTTCTCGTCCAACTCGCTCTGAATGCCAACGCCTGCCGCCAACATTCCAACGATGTCCGCCTTGAACTGTATCGCTGGGATGCCCCACGGCAATATATCCAGCCTGTCCCATTCGTCAGAGAGGTTCTGGTGCGTCGTCTGGTCCTGGGACCAGGTCCACATATCGAACGGTCCGGTGTAGACGATCTGCCTTGCATCGACGTCGATGGTGATTTGACTGGGCATGTCTGAAGGCATCGGCTCAGCGTATGTCACGGTCATGGGAGCACTGACCTCCTGGGTGTTGTCCACGTCCACGAGTCCGTCGGTGTTGCCCGGGT
>JAJISI010000057.1 GCA_022848805.1 Thermoplasmatota archaeon | reverse complement strand
TGGTGCGGACACTGTTTCGACTGACGAAGAGATCGGAAGGACCACCGAGATTGTGAAAAAACTGGCTGGAAGACATCCTGGCAGAGTCTCCATCGACACGATGAAGGCCGAAGTGGCGAGGGAGGCGCTCGAAGCTGGTGCTTCCGTAGTGAACGATGTCAATGGTCTGAGAGGGGAAGGCATGGCGGAGGTGATCGCTGAGCATGACGCATCTGTCATAATCATGCACATGCAAGGGATCCCTAGAACGATGCAGAAGTCACCCAAGTACGTAGACGTGGTGGCGGACATATCCACCTTCTTGGAGGATAGAATTGCAATAGCCGAGAAAGCGGGGATACGCGCCGACAGGATAATGGTTGACCCTGGCATCGGTTTCGGCAAGAATCTCGAACATAACCTTGAGATACTCACGAGGCTACGGGAGCTGCGCTCGCTGGGAAAGGCGATCGCAATCGGCGTGTCCAAGAAATCCTTCATCGGCAAAATCACCGGCAGTCCGGTCGACGATAGGCTGGGTGGATCGCTAGCTGCGGCCGTTCTTGCGGCTGCGAATGGTGCTAACGTCATAAGGGTTCATGATGTCGCGGAGACGGTCCAGGCGTTGCAGGTGGCTTGGTCGATCATTCAGAATGGCTGATAGGGAACCGGGAAAGTATTTAATTCAGACAGCGATGAGGTAGATGGGCTACACTCGCAGAGTCCTCCCTCTGCAAATGCATCTCTGCCCACATAACAAGTAGGTGATCGTCTGCCCTCACCTGACAGAACTCTCACATCCGGCGAACCAGTGTCAGATTCGGACAACGTCTCGGGTCCATCGAACGGCCAGGAAAGGGTGATTCTGGAAATCGCCGGTGGACTTCAAGCTCTGAAGAAAATACTCAGGTCAGAGGTAGGCTTATTCGAGAAGGAAATCCTGTACAGAGCGGGACTGGGCGGAGCGGGAGAATACTGCGAGAAGAAACAAGCGGGCCTAAAACCTGGCTCTCCGGCATCCACTCTGAACGAGATTCTACGCATCTACACCTCAGAAGGCCTCGGCGATTACAGAGTTGAGAAGATAGATGAGGGCACGCGGACTGTTGAGGTAACAGCGAAAAATGGTTTCGAGACCATGACTTTCAGTGAGTCCACCGAACTACAGCCCGTTCCTTCATGCTCATACACTTCAGGTTTTCTGGCAGGCATCTGCAAGCATGCCTTCGACGATGAGGAGACAGGGCCGGCCGAGATTTTCGCTATCGAAGTTGAATGCGTCGCTCAGGGAAAGGAACGGTGCAGATTCATCGTCGCCCCTATCAGAGAATTGGAGAGAGCTGGACACAAGGTGGAGTGCAAAGAGGAGCCGATATCTGAGCATACGCTCAGACTCAACGAAGAGATTCTCCTCAGGAACCTCGACCTTCAGAACCTTGCCCTTACGCTCGAGAGGAAGGTGCGGAAGCGCACGGAGGAGCTCAGAAGATCCGAGGAGAACTACCGATCCCTCATCAACCTTTCACCCGATCCAATCCTGATCATAGCTATGGACGGCAGGATTTTGTCAGGGAATCGCTCGTGCCTGGACTTGCTTGGATATGGAGACCGGGACGACCTCGAAGGCCGTCATATCAATGATATCCTATCCAAAGACTCCGATGCGTTCTTAGCATTGAAATGGGCACTGGACAAGGAAGGCTCTGCCCACAATTTCGAGATGGACCTGGATACGAAACTGAACGGGGTGACGACCGTAGAGGCGTCCGCAAGGGTTGCAGAGATCGACAAGGAGAGCTGTATCCAGGCGACCCTACGAGACGTTACCGAGAGAAGCAGACTGGAGAGACAGCTCGTGGAAGCCAAAGAGGAATCCGAATTCCTAAACGATTTGTTGTCCCACGACATAATCAACCACACAACCGCGGCGATGCATTTTCTGGACAAACTCGAGAGGTCGCAGGGCCTCTCTGAATCCGAACGAAAGGACATGAAAACCGTATCGAAGGCGATCCGAGGGGCCCACGAGTTGTCATCGGTCGTAAGAGATGCGAAAAGAGTCGGGGCTCTCGGAAGCAATGACTGCGAGTCGAAGGACCTGGTGACCGTGCTCCGCGATGCAATAGATGAATCGAAGAGAACTTACCCGGACCGGAAGGTGACCGTCAACTTCACGCCACCGACTGAACCATGCAATGTTATGGGGAGCCCTCTGCTGACGAGACTCTTCGCGAACCTGTTGACGAACGCCATAAAATTCGACCACAACGAAGAGGTCGTAGTGGACGTGGACATCGTGGCGGCCAATGAAGAGGATGATGACTACTGGAGTGTCAGGATCGCCGACTACGGAAGGGGAATACTGGACGACGAGAAGCCGAAGGTCTTCGAGAGATACTACAGGCAGGATCACTCGGTTCCCGGAGCTGGACTAGGCCTTCATCTAGTGAGCCATCTCGTTGAGTGTTGTGGCGGGACAATACGCGTTGAGAATAGGGTCGAAGGGGACCACAGAAAGGGCACGGTCATGATTACGAGCCTTATGAAAGTCAGTAACGACCTGAACCGAAATGGACACACACTTTAGCCCAGACCTTGAGTAGTGGGCCCGTCGCGATTTGAACGCGAGTTACCAGCACCCCAAGCTGGAAGGATACCAAGCTACCCCACGGGCCCGAAAAGAAAGAGATCCGCGGAGGGGCGTCTCAGTAGGGGGCCACCTCATCGATCAGGTCTGCATGCGTCAATATCATCCGCCGGCAACAGTATCGCTCGAGGCGCAATGCGTCGAGAACCTCCTTGGGCGATTCGCCCATATCGGTTCTCCTAACGAACTCCTCAAACGCGCTACCTACCACCTTGCCGCAAGTGAAGCATCGAACTGGGATTATCATTCTATCACCTGTAGGACTTCTGACGCTTCTTCCTTGCGCCTCTTCCGAGCGGCTTCTTCGGAAGCTTCCTTCTCGGATCGGATACGAGCAGAGACCGGTCGTATCTTGAATAGAGCTCCTGCAGATCCTCGTCCCCGAGGAATTGCACAAGCCCCTTCGCTATAGCCGTTCTGGAGGCAGCCGCCTGGCCCATGAACCCGCCGCCCTGGACATTGACATCGATATCGACCTTCGAAACTCTGTCGCCGGCGAGCGTGAGCGGTTCCTTGATCTTGACTCTTGCGAGATAGGGTTCGAAGACCTCCAAAGGAACGCTATTCACGCGTACCAGCCCGCGGCCCTTTCTGACGGTCGCTCTCGCGACCGCACTCTTCCTCTTGCCGCTGACAACAACGACCTTCATGACATCACGTCCTCCTGGAACCGAGTTCTCTGGAGATCTCCTCGAGATACACGTACCGGGCCAGACGCGGCTTCTTGGCCACCTCCGGACTCTCGGCTTCTATCTCGCGAAGCTCCGATGGAACACCTACATACACTCTCAACCGCTTGTACGCTTCCTTTCCCGAAGTCTTCCTGTAATCCAGCATACCTCTGACGGTGCGCCTGAATATCATGTCAGCGGAGCGAGGATATTTCGGGCCGCTAATGCCCTTCCCGCGGGCCCGCCTCTGAGTGTAGTGCGCCAGAAGCTGTGCCTTTCCGCCGGAAATCTTGACCTTCTGAGCGTTGACAATGGTAATCTCCTCGCCGTTGAGCAGCCGCTTGGCCACATGCGTACAGAGTCTACCGAGGACCTGCTCCTGCGCGTCTATGACTGCCACATGATCACCCCATTATCCTAACTTTCGATCCCTTGGGGTTGTTCTCAACAAGCTCCTCCAAGGAAAGGCTTCTACCGCCAGCGCTCGCAACCTTATCCTTCGCCTGGCCGGTGCACCGGAATGCAGCCACAGTCACCTTCTTCTTCAAATCGCCCGCGCCCAGCAACTTGCCCGGAACGACGATGACGTCGTCCTCGTTGGCGTGCCTATCCAGCTTTCCCACGTTGACCTCAGCCCAGTGACTAGCGGGGCCCTCAAGCCTCAACGCGATGTCTCGCCAGATAGGCGCCTCGTTGGTCCTGCTCGCATCCTTCAGATGCTGCACCAGGGTCAAGAGGTGGGGGTTCGTTTTTCTGCTGTTTCTTCCCATTTCTGACTCCTCCGACATCAGAGAGCAGGCGAGTAAATGGGGGTTCTATTTATAAAGCTTTGGATAGCCCCAGAGTGCTGGCCAGACATGACAGATGGGATGCTCGTGTAGACCCTTGCACCCATCCGCGCCCCGGTCAGAGCTCACGACAAACGAAACTGGAGCCAAGAGAAGATATATATGGCTTATGCAATACTCGACAACTCCAGACTACCTCGGGGGTTATTGTAAGGAATGATTCGTTTTGGCTCGGCCGGAATACCATTGTCCTGTAAAGGGAGGACCCTGAGGGACGGCATCGCGGATGTACACAACCTGGGCCTAACCGCCATGGAAGCGCAGCTCGTCAGGGCAAGCGTGCAGGAGAGGTCCGCAGAATCCGAGGAGATAGGTTCTTCTCCGAGGGAGCTCGCGACTGACATGGTCATCGAAATCGTTCGACGGAAGGACGCGAAAGATGAGATAATATCGAACCTTGACGAGCCGATAAAGAGCGGCGACACCCTCGTCGTCCTATCGAGCGGCATCACCAAGAGCTACGCTGAACTGAGAGACCTCAGGATGATGGCAGATGAACTAGACGTCCAGCTCTCGATCCACACGCCATATTACATGGACATCATAAGCGAGGGGGAACTCTGCTTCAAGAGCATGGACTCGATCAGATGGGCGGGACTCATAGCGAACGAGCTTGGAGCCAGGATGGTGGTGACCCATATCGGTCTCTACGGCGATGTCACCGCGAAGACCGCTCACAAAAGAGCCAAGGAGAGACTCGCAGAGCTCGCGAAGTGGTACAAGAAGCACGGTATCAAGACCCCCATCGGCTTGGAACTCAGCGGAAGGCAAGAGGTCTACGGATCGCTGAGCGAAGTTGCCAGGCTCTGCAAAGACACGAAACAGCTTGTTCCTGTAGTCAATTTCGCCCACTACCACTCGAGGGAGGAGGGCTTGCTCAGGGAGCCCAAGGATTTCGATAAATTGCTGGATACCGCGAAGGCCGTGTCTGACGGAGAGGTATACACTCACTTCTCTGGCGTAGAGCACGAGGGAGGCAACGAGAAGCGATTCACTTCGATCAAGAAGGGTGACCTCCGATTCGAACCCCTGGCCGAAGCGCTAGTAGACAGGAACGAACCCACCACAGTCATCTCCAGCTCCCCCCTTCTAGAGCACGACGCCATGTACATGAAGGTCATATTGGAGAGGGTGCTCGCCAAGAGGGTCTCAAAGGAGATGAAGGACGACTCAAAGAAGAAGAAAGCTGGATCGAAATGAAGGATAGCACCGATTACATAATGAAGTTCATCCGAGACACACTCAACGAGGACGTCGAAGGCACTGAAAAATTCGTCGACATGATCATATCCGCGCAGAAGGTATTCATCTACGGGGTCGGACGGTCGGGACTGATTGCGAAGGCATTTGCCATTAGACTTGTTCAGATGGGGCTCGAAGTATACTTCGTGGGAGAGACCATCACCCCGATCGTAGGGAAGGGGCACCTCGTGATCATAGTCTCGCACACCGGCGAGACCATGTCGTGCATACAGACGGCGAACATAGTCAGACGAGTCGGGGCGGAGGTCATAACCATCACCTCGAACGAACATTCGAAACTGGCGACCGCGTCCAATCTCGTGATTCAGATCAACCCGAAGGAGGACGAGGAGCGAAAACGGCTCGCACCCCTCGGGACCCTGTTCGAGGATGCTACACTCATCTACCTAGACGGCATAGTGGCGCAGATCATGGACAAACTCGGCCAGAGCGAAGGGTCTATGCGCAGACGTCATGCGATATGGGTGTGAGAAGCGATCAGGAGCCTTCCGACTCATCCTCTCCAGGGTTGTCATCGAGGCGGACCGTCTTTCGCCTCATTCTACGCACGGCCAGTGTCAGAGAGACCACAACAATGGTTCCACACACAACGACGAAGACGAGGATATATTCCTGAATCCAGTCGCTCACACTACCGATGAATCCGGATTCATAAATCCCCATCGTTGAACCCTGAGACACCATGGTCGTATGGTTGTCCACTGGAAGTATGGAGTGCAGGATCATTCCTGCACCCGTTGTGAAGTACGATGAGTTGACAAGTGCGGTGGTGTTGAGGACCGTCCCCCCCATCATCGCTTCGGTCTCCCAGAAGTAGAAGGCTTGGACGACACCGTCTTCCTTTGCGAATCTAGTCTCCTGCACCAAGTCCGATGTCTCCCAGAAATCACTGGAGTAATCCCCCTCCACCTCCCTTTCGTCCACCAGGGCGGATATTTTCGTCGTGGTGGTGCCGCCGTACGGCAAACCCTCCACCAACTGGAACATATTCGTCGAGCCACCACCCTGGAGCATATGCTCGAGCACAACACCATCAACATCGAGGTGGTCGTTCAGCTTCAATGTGTAATTCATCCTCATCTGCGTCTTGCCGTCTATGATATAGGTTCCACCTGGGCATTCGTAAGTCACCGGCTCTTCAGCGAGGAAGAACCAGAACGATAACAGCGCCCAATCGGAATGCACGAGGGTCTCGTTCTCGCCGACGACATAGGCGTGGACGGAGGCGGTCATGCCGACAACGACATACTGACCATACTGACTGCTGTAGTTCTGCTCGAACGCCAAGAGGTTCCAGTTCACATGGTTCGAATCAAGAAAGACGGTGAATTCTGCCTCCGGTGGGTCGAATATGCCATCCCCATCTGTATCGTTGAACAAGTACATCCTGGGGCAACTCACCTCGAACGTCGGGCTGAAGGGGTCAAGCTCGTGCTTGAATATGACCCGGGGCCAGTCACGGGTGATAGCCACGCTGAAATTCCCCGAGTGCAGGTTGATCTTGGCATCATCTATGCTGGCCGACAGCTCGTATTCTTCGTTGTCGACACCGCCGGATACCATGGTCGAAGTGATAAGCATGGCGAGGCCGAGCGACGCAGCGAGAATCCTCTTCGAGGCCGCAGTAGCCACTGTTCTCCCTCGGATAACCACAAGGCGCACGTGAAGAAAAAGTTTCTCATGCAGAGCCGGAGCTGTCGGCGGTCATACGGAGAGGGACGATGCCCTCAGCCTTGCATACCAGTCCTGAGTCGTCTCAGCTTCGGTCCGCCTTCAGAAACGAGCGCAAACGGCACTTCGACGTATCCGCCTTCCGAGAGTTTGAAGGCCTTGGTTTCCCTGTTGACGGGGTCGACCACCAGGGCACAATGATAAGGCTGGTCGAACAGAGTCCTCTGAGTGCGCAGATCGGTCCGGGAGAGGAAACATGTGTGTCCAGGATGGGAGTGGTACCATCCGACTACGATGTAGTCGAATCCCGCACCATCTAGTTCCTTGAAGAGTCCTGGCAACGCGTCCGGGTCGAATCTGACCTTGGCCGGCGTGCTCTCCAGGTCGGTCGTTCCCACGTTCATGACCACGGTGTACGCTTTTCCTCTCCATCTGCTCACCTCGCCCAGTAGCAGTCCCATGACTTCCAGGCGGTCTGGAGCGACCTTGGTTGCCTGGTGCCGTATCCTGCTCTCTGCCAGTGTTGAGAGGTACATGTCGAAAGGCTCCCCGGACTTTGACACCTCATCATACAGAACCTTCGACTCCTCGGAGAGCCAGTCATGCGGACGGGGGCCCGCGGGTGGAGCGCGTTCAGGGACATCCCTCCTGACTTCGCCGACAACCTTAGGCCTGGCCATTCATCTCACCGATGATCATGATGCGCCGATCGGACTGGTCGACCG
>JAJISI010000056.1:2854-7864 GCA_022848805.1 Thermoplasmatota archaeon | reverse complement strand
TAGGCTGTCCGTCAACCAGCCGATCGTAGCGAGCTCTGTTTCCGAACATTCGGTTTCACCTCAGTTACAAGCCCACGAACTTATTCGTGGGTAGTTGACGGTTAGCGCACCCCGCCATCCAAGAGAAGCTTCGCCGCGTTGATGTCCTTCTTCAGCCCGAGGCTGTCTGCGATAGGATTGCACTTGGTGCGCAGCAGATACGCCACGGGCCCGATGTCCGTCTCGGACAACGACTCGTAGTTCGCCATTCCCTTGGCGATTATCAGGCCATAGCTTCGGAGCCTCTCCCCGAACTCGCCGTTCAACTCGGCAACGTCGATCCCGACGGCGAACCCCGGAGTCTCTATGATCTCGTCGACTATTTCGTCGATCCCCAACCCGTCGATGTCGGCGAGCGTCGCATCGGTCAGGATGGCCCTTCCCTTGACCACGAACGTGACCTTCACCCCGAGCCTCTTGATCTCCTTCAACGCGAGCCTGTCGAGTACGACCTCGCCACAGTTGTCCACGAGGTAAACGACATCGTTTCCGTGCTCCATGAGCCTGCGTATCCGAGGCAGGTCGTCGTGGCCGAACCCCTCCTCGAGGAGATGCCTGAACTTCCCCCTCAGCTTCTCGGGGGAGTCGAACTCGGTGCCTATGCCGAAGTCGAGCACGTTGCCGACTACGGAGCACAAGAATGCCGCCTTCAACCGGTCATCCGACGCCTCGACGAATGCCTCCGCCTCGGGGTACAGCTCGAGCGCGATCTCGTTGCTCCTCCTCTTGAGCTCCTTGTAAGGATCGTCCGTTCCTAGTATCCTGTAGGTCTCCTCATGTACTCCCGTCGCAACGGTGGCGGAGCATGCCCCTGGGCCGAACCTCTCCCCGAGTATCCTCGTGGCCGCCTTCGTCGTCTCGACGGATTTGGAGCGGTCGACTTCCTCTGTCTCGAACACCACCCTACCTATGAGGCAAGGTACGCACTGTGGTCTCATCTCCATGGTGCGCCTGGAATCCTGATACTCGCATATAACAGGTCGGGAGGCACGGCCACCCTTCACATTGATATCCTCCGAATCCTTACATGATACATCCTTCTGAGGATGCTGCTAGAATCAAGGGCTTGACATGAAAATCGTGATACGTAAGATGCAGGTCGAGGACATCGAGGATGTCAAACGGGTCGATGCCGTCGCCTGGGACGAACTGATCAAGCGCGCCTATCCAGAGCTGCCACGGATGACATCGAGGACAGACGAAGGCATCCTATCCTACCTTCACTCGAATCCTGACGGAGCGATGGTCGCGGTCGAAGAGCGGGCCGGCGTGGTCGGCTCATGCTTCTCCCACATATGGGGGAAGACGGGCTGGGTCGGGCCGTTGTCTGTCCTGGCCTCGTACCAGGGTATGGGCGTGGGAAAGGAGCTACTCAAATCATCGCTCAACTATCTGGAGGAGAAGGGCTGCTCGGATATCGGTCTCGAGACCTATCCTGAAGTTCCCGCGAGCGTCGGGATGTACATCAGAGCTGGCCTGCGACCGGAAGGCTTGATCGTGATACTCGGCAAGGCGCTTTCAGACCACAAACCCTCATCGCCATCGACGACCGTGTCGATCGAGAGGCTCTCGAAGAGCAGTTCCGAGCAGCGGGTATTGGCTAGGGTGAAGGAGATATCCGACGCGCTCAACCCTGGTCTCGACTACTCGGGCGAGGTTGCCCTGACGAAGAAGTTCTCGTTCGGGGATACACTAGTCGCGAAACACGAAGGGAAGATGTCCGGGTTCTGTACCGTTCACACGGTGATGAGACGAGTTGATATGGCCGGCTCCGCCGTCAGGTGCCTAGGTGTGATGCCTGGGCGCGGAGATGCGGTGCTCGAGGAACTGATATCTGCCTCGGAGGACCTGGCCGCCGAGTCTGGCGCGCCCGAGATGCTCATCCCCGTCCCCGGGACGAGGCAGAGGGCGCTCGACCTGTTGCTGTCCAGGGGTTACGTCGTGACGCAGACGCTGGAGAGGATGATGTGGATGGGTAGCTCAGGCCTCATGACTTCCACAGGGGAGAACCTGTGCTCGTGGAGCGGATGACTTACTTCATTATCCCGAGCTCTGTCAACTTCTCGGGCAGATAGGTCTTCGTCACGAAGTCGAGGCCGTACTTGGCGAGCGCCTGCTGCTCGGCCTTCTTGCCTATCTGTAGCATGAGGTCTATCTCGTGCTTCCAGAACTGATCGCTGAACCTCGGGTCCGTCTTCTCGGCGTTGAGCGCCTGTATGTCCCTGTCGTTCAGCTTGTCCGTGGGAAGGTCGTAGTTCAGTATGTCCGACGCGGTTATGCCGACATACTCCGCAGTGGGCGTCGCGAGGTACTCCGACAGATGCGCTGTCTTGATGGCGCCGTATGCGAGCGACGCGTGTATCCTGAAACTCCATGGGTCGCCGTCGACGAACGTGCAGACTGGAAGCTTCATCTCCTCGCTGATCCTCTTGATGAACCTGCGCGTACTCCTCGCTGGCTGTCCCTTGAGGTGTACGACCACCGCATGCGAGTCCTCGTCGAACCTGTTCTCGACGAGCCTGTCGAACATACCGCCCGTCTCGATCGCTATTAGGAAATCGGCGTCGCAATCGACGAACCCTATCTTCTCCTTCTCCACGTTGTAGGGTATGCCGTATCCGGAGTCTCCCACGTCGTCCCTGCAGTTGATCTTCTTCTTCTTGCCCTTCCTGTCCGTCTCACGGACCGTGACGTTACCGATGACCCGGGCACCGTCCTCCTCGGGCCTCAGCTTGAAGTCCTCTCGCATGCAGCTGGTGATGATCTCGAGGTCCTCCGCGAGCATGTTGGACTCGTCCTGCGCGGAGAACTTCGCCTTCTCCCAGCCCTCGGATATGTAGTACATCTCCCTCAGGGTCGAGCTCTTGTTGGTCCTGATCATCTCCTCCATGAACTCGAGCATGTACATCGTGCGTAGTAGCATCTGCGCACCCGTCAACTTCTTCGCCGACCGGACTCCAGTCGCCCTGCCGTACTTCCACACACCGGACCTGCGGTCGAACCTGATATTGCTCTTCGTCCTGAGGGGGATCGTCATCTTCGGTATCTTGCGGTCGACGAGTTGGTCGTACACGTTTCCGGCCAGCTCGGTGAGCCGGTCGACCGCCCTGAGGTGGCGTTCCTCATTCTTCATTCTCTATCACCTCCGCCCCTTCGTCGTAGTCTATCTCACCCTCGTCCGCCGCCGCCTCCTCGGGCGCGGCCTTCTCCTCGGTGATCGTGATGTGCTCGAGGTCCCAGTCCCCGGGTAGCACGTCCGCGCCTATCACGGATGCAGGGTCTATGCCGCTGACGAAGACCTCGTTCTCCCCGTAGTCCCCGCCGTCCAGACCCTTCATGTCGAACGCCAGCTCGAACACCTCCGTCGGCGCGATCTTCTTCATTTTCCACGTGACCTTGGTGCCGTCCCTCACCTCGGACGGATCCAGCGTGAGGGATTTCTCGTCCACCTTCTCGTAAGGGAGCACCATGTGCAACTGCAGCTTCTGGTTCTTGGGGGTGTAATTGTACAGCTTCACGGAGACGTGATGCTTTTTCTTCTTGCCGTGTGTGACCTCGTCCTCCACCCACACGACGTTCATTATCTTCGTGATGGTCCCTGCGATGTCCGGTACCGGCTTACCCACGATCTTCGCGCTCTTCTGTGCGATCATCGGTATGATCTCTTGGACGATCTCGAACTTGACCCTCGCCTTGCTCTTCATCTCCGCCTTGTTGAGATGCGTCTTGAGCTTACGAGCGCACGCCTTCAACGCGAGTTCTATCTCCTCGCGTATCTCGGGCACGTTCGCGACCGCCTCCTTCGACTCCGAGGTGAACGGTATCTTCGTGGACGCCACATGGACAAGGATTATCGCGGGGCCGAATGGTATGCCCCTGCCGCCACGCTGCTCCAGCCCGTACCTGCGCCAGTCGACGTTCTCTATCCCCTGGGTCGTCGCGCACGCGCCTTGCTGGTACATCAGGGGTACGCGGTTGGCGAACCTGTATATCTGGACGGGGTCCTCTTTGCTGAGCTGTCCGCCGTACACGATCCCGATCTCGACGATGAACGGATTGCCTCCGAATACCTTCGGCTCCCTCGTCACTGGAGGGGCGTAGAACGACGCTCTGGTCTCTCCGAGCACGTTCTTCAGGCTCTTCCTGATGAGCCCCTCCCCTATCGGCGACAGACAGTCGGTCTCAGGCGCCATGATTTTGACTTTTCTTATGGCGTCGATGATGTCTCCCGCCTGGTTGAGATTGAGCCTCGAAGGTCTTTGGTTGTGCGAGACCTCCGCCGCGTCGAGTATTTCCCTAGCGACTCTGAGAGATATCCTGGAGAACTCCATGTTGAGGAAGCTCGTCATCTTCTTCGCTTCGGTGTACTTCGCCATGTTGAGCAACTCGCCGAGTTCCACACCCTCGGGGTGCGGCCTGACCTCTCTCGTCGGCGGAGGCATCGCCTCCGTCGAGCGCTCGAACACGACGTTGCCGCCATCCGGCTGTATGAATGTGATCCTCGCATGGGGGTTGACGATCGCCACGCCCCTGAGGTACTCGTAGATGGATTGCTTGCCCCCGACGTACTTGCCCTTGAGGTTCACCTCGAGGCGCGTGCCGTGCGGCTTCTCCCAGATGACGAAGTCCTCCTTCATCGTCTGGGGCCTGTTCTTCTTCGTGTCCAACACGAGCTCGCACTCGTAGGCGACATCCTCATCGGAAATCTTGGAGCGTATCTTGGCTGGCCTGCCGGTGGTTATCTGCGCATACATGACGACGGCTGATACCCCGATGCCTTGCTGCCCTCTTCTCTGCGCCCTCACGTGGAACCTCGATCCGTACAGGAGCCTTCCGAACACGTTCGGCACCTGCTTCTTCACGATGCCCGGGCCGTTGTCCTCCACGACTATGCGATACTCGTTGTTGGCGACCTTCTCCACCTGGACGAATATGTCCGGCAGGATGGCGGCGTCCTCGCATGCGTCAAGA
>JAJISI010000056.1:0-2756 GCA_022848805.1 Thermoplasmatota archaeon | reverse complement strand
GCTGTTGTCGACGGATTCCTTGACGGCCGTGATCAGCGCCCTCGTGAGCGAGTCGAAGCCAAGTATGTGCTTGTTCTTCTCGAAGAACTCGGAGATGGATATCTCCTTCTGCTTCTTCGCCAGTTCGTGAGCTATCGATGCCAAGTGTTCCTGCCTCCACAAGGAAGCCAAAAGCGGTCAGTTACTCCCGCGTGCATCCCAGGTGCTCCCAATGGCGTCCCGGAATAAAAAAGTGTTGCGCCCACTGGCTACTGCGCGTCGCTCCCATCGCTCCGTTATCGACGCCACGACTCGCAGGTTCCACAAGAACGGTCCGCGGCGGAGGAAGATGGTAGCATCAATCGAACTTCTCGCCGCACGAAGGGCATTCTTTGGCGTCGGAAGGCACATCCGCGCCGCAGTCGGAGCATACGAACGTCTCAGGCTCTCCCTCGAGTCCCATCGCGCGCTGTAGGCTCGGTACCTTCGTGTCGTCCTCAGGCACCTTGGCTTCGACATCCTTACGCTTCTTCTCCCAATTCTTGACGGCGTCCTCTCTCATGCGCCTCGCACGGCGCATCCACCAGACCATGCCGCACAGTATCGCGAATATCGGGAAGAACTGCAGGAACGCCTGGTACAGGGAGACG
This sequence comes from Thermoplasmatota archaeon, assembly GCA_022848805.1. Taxonomy (GTDB): domain Archaea; phylum Thermoplasmatota; class Thermoplasmata; order UBA10834; family UBA10834; genus UBA10834. The sequence continues at coordinate 2,127 of JAJISI010000056.1, read as the reverse complement.
TACTGGATCACAGGTACTGCGACTGCCCATGGGTCGGAGAAGACCGGCCCGACGATGGACATGTGCTTGCCGTCAAGGTAGTCGCTCGCAATCACCCAGGTGCCGTTCACGATGGCTGCGAAGTGGAACTGGTTTATCGGTGCGGACAGGGTATTTTGATAGATGTAATATGTCTCGTTCAGGGTGGCGTTATCGTCGATCACTGTCATGTTCGCGCTTACGGTCTCCATGAGCGATGTGATGTTGACGCACACATTCGTCACGTTCATTCCGGGTTCAGTCGTCCTGACCGTGAGGTTGAATGTGAACACGGTCGTGTCGCCGCCCGTGGTCGGGCTCACGGTGCCGTTGAACAGTACTGGATCGGTCCCAGGGCTGACCGCGACGGCCATCTCCATGTTCTGGAACGAATCCACCAGGACGACCGTGGATATGGCAACGATTACGACTGCGGCTATCAGGCCGGAGACCAGCAGTTTCTTGACTCTTGTGACGCCGAACTGCCACAGGATGCCGAACAGCAGGAGCGACGGGATCAACCCGATCCAGCACGAGCCCGGTACGTACGCCATCATGAGGTAGTAGACGAGTCCGGTGACGCCGATCGCCACAGGGACGGTGTACGGTGTCTTCTTGAACTGATTGAAAAGATCTCCGAAGATCTTCTTGATCCTGTCGACCGGCGCCCTGTGCTCGCTCAGCTCTTCCATACGGCTCAGGCAAGATAGTGGTATGATAAAAAGCTTGTCTGCGAAAAGAGCGCCCCGTGTGCGTAGAACAAATGTTATATAGCCATCTCCCAATGGAATTCATTCCAGTAGGAGGCTCCGACGCTGAAAACCGCGGTCGTAGCAGTGGGAGGCAACGCTATCTTGCGCCAGGGTGACACCCTCACCCAGGAGAACCAGATGAAGCACGTCACCTCCACATGCAGGGGCCTCGCAGACCTCATCCAATCAGGTTACGATATCGTGATAATACACGGGAACGGTCCTCAGGTCGGGAACATACTCCTCAGGGCGGAGATAGCCGAGGGCGAGGTTCCCACCAATGCGCTGGACGTCTGCGTCGCCGAGAGCCAGGGCCAGATAGGTTACATGCTCCAGCAGGCACTCTCATCCGAGTTCGCAGAGAGAGGCATGGACAAGATCGCGGTCTCGCTGATCACGCAGGTCGTCGTATCCGAGGACGACCCCGCCTTCAAGAACCCGTCGAAGCCGATAGGCAGATACTATCCAGACGAGGAGGCGAGACAGCTTGAGCGCGAAAAGGGCTGGAAGCTAGTCCAAAGCAAGCGAGGCGGATGGAGGAGGGTGGTTCCGTCTCCGGAGCCCATAGGCATAGTCGAGAGCACGCCTGTCCGTCAGCTTGTGTTCGGAGGGGAAAACCAGGCGGAGGTGGTCATCGCGTGCGGGGGCGGCGGAATACCAGTGATCAGGACGAACGGCAGGCTCGTCGGGGTGGAGGCTGTCGTGGACAAGGACCTCGCCGCCGCGATGCTCGCTAAGAGTATCAAGGAGCGCCTGCTCGTCATAGCGACCGATGTCGAACACGTCTGCGTCGACTACGGCGAGCCCACCCAGAAGCCTCTGACCAAGATCACTCTCACAGATATCAGGAAGTTGTACGATGAGGGCCAGTTCCCCCCTGGGAGCATGGGCCCGAAGGTGCTGGCGGCGATCAGGTTCCTCGAGGGAGGGGGCGAGGAAGTGGTCATCACCGCCACCGAGAAGCTGGTCGACGCCCTCGAACACGGCGCTGGAACACATATCTACCGGGACGATATTAGCCATTGTAGCCATGGCGACGATCGATGAGCAGATAAAGGACATCGAGGAGGAGTTGGCGAGGACCTCCTACAACAAAAACACCCAGCACCACATAGGCAAGCTGAAGGCCAAGCTCTCGCGACTGAAGGACAACCTCGAGCTCAGGCGGTCTAAGGGCCCGAAGGGTCAGGGCTATTCCGTGAAGAAATCCGGCCACGCGACCGTCGCGTTGGTCGGCTTCCCCAGCGTGGGCAAGTCGACCCTTCTCAACAAGATCACGAACGCCGACAGCGAGGTAGGCGCATACAAGTTCACCACCATTTCCGTCGTCCCCGGGGAGATGGAACATCGGGGGGCG
>JAJISI010000055.1 GCA_022848805.1 Thermoplasmatota archaeon | reverse complement strand
ATGCCCCAGATGAGATACTTCACAGGCGCAGCGGCGATCACGTCCGTGTCGACTATGACGATCGCTGGATTGTCTGGTAGGATTACCTCTTCCAGGAACTTGTGGTCCTCCGTGTACACGACGGCCTCCGCACTCCCGTCCGCGTTCGTCGCGCACTGTGTGCCGACGGATACCGCGGGGACCGCGAGCTTCCACGCGACGGCCTTTGCGGTGTCGATCGCTCTCCCTCCGCCGACACCTATGACGAAGTCCGGCTCGACTCGTCCGCCCTTCACGACGAGCCTTTCGATCGTGGCGTATGTGCAGTCTTTGACCCCGTTGTCCACGGCCACGACCGCGATGCCGCTTGCGTCGAGGGACGTCCATATCCTCTCCTCGGTGACGGAGATAGCTGTTTGGCCGCCGATCACATACGCTCTCTTCCCCAACTTGCGGGCGTTTTCCCCGAGAAGTGCGATGGCCCCCCTCCCTTGGATGTACAGGGATGCCGCTATCAACTTCCTCTGATCCTTCATGACGAATTCATATATGCAATCCGTGCGAGATATTTAAGGAAACCTTGAAACGAGGCAAGGCGGATACTCTTAGGTAGCCGTTATCACAGAGGGACTGAATCGATGGACGCGTCTCCACACAGCAGCAACTGTTCTCAGAAGGAAGTCAAAGGGAAGACCCGGGCCAATTACGAAACTCAGTGGGGGCGATATGACGAGCGCATAGCTGCCGAGCGTCGGCTTAACAACTCCCCCGTAGCGGACCCTCTGCTCAGGACTATCATGCCGCTCACTGGCAAGACGATGATCGACCTGGGCGTGGGAACGGGAGGGTTCGCCTTCCGCGCCATGGAACTCAGTCCTCCGGAGAGGATGATAGGCGTGGATTTCTCGTCTCGTGCTCTTCACGTTTCGAAAGCAGTCGCGGACGCTCAACCGTTTACCGACATGGATTTCGAGGGCGTGCTCGGTGACCTCGAGCGTCTACCGCTCGCCGACCGATGCGCCGATGTCATACTGAGTCAAGCGAGCTTCAACCTCCTGCCGGACAAGAGCGCCGGGATGAAGGAGATGGCGCGCATAGCCAAGCCCGGAGCGAAGATGGTGCTTTCCGACGCCTTCAGGGCGAGGAGGAAATGCGAGGGCGAGCCGTGGGAGGCGTGCGTAGCGGGTGCCGTCACCGTCGCGGAGTTCTCTACGCTCGCACTCTCAGCGGGAATCATAATATCGCATCAGATAGACTTCACACCGCGGGTCACGCAGCTCGTGAAGTCGAAGAAGTGGGACTGGCCAGAGTTCATCGAGCACAGACTGGACTACAGAGGCTTCGTGATGTTCAAGGCGTGATGCGTGCCACACAGCTCTCTACTTCGCCGCGTCGCCGTCCACACAATATCGGTCGAGCTCGTAGCTCTCCCTCGGCTTATCTTCCGCATCGAGGGCGCGTTGGATGAACTGCCCGCAGTTGCTGCCTATCTTGTTCTCCTCGAGCTCCCCTATGCTCAGGATAACATCGTAGCCGCTGTCCCTGAACATGTCTACGACCGTCTTCGATGTATGGTCGGTGTGCGGGTCTATGACCGACTGCAGGCTCTCCTCGTTCGAGCGGACAGTCGGGTTCAAAGGCGTCAGCTTGATAATGAACATGGACGGGTCGAAGTGCTCCTTGACCACCCCGACGTCGATGGGGTACCCGACGGTGGGCGCGAAGTTCAGCGTGACCTTCTTGTCGCCGTTCGACATGTCTACGAACCGCTCCGAGAACGCCGCGATCTCCTCGAACGACAGCTTCTTCGTAGGTATCAGCTCGTCCCTCTTCTCCTCGTCCGTCGTGTGTATCGAGAACTGCAGCTGGAACCTGCCGTTCGGATAATGCGTGTTCTTCACATCGACGAGCCTGTCCAGGAACCCACGGGCGACCGTGTTCCCAGGGCCCACGGTCGAGATGGACACATAGAGTCCGGGCGCGTCGAACGCTCCCGGAAGCCGCTCCATCGCGTCGAGGACCGCCGGGTTCAGGGCGGGCTCCCCCATCCTAGCGAACTGTACTTTGAACTTCGATGACGGTACGGCGCCGTCGGGGTATCTCCGCCGAACCATGTAATCGATCTGTTGGAGTATCTCGTCCGCCGTCATCTTCCCCGAGTAGTTGCCGCCAGCGTCGCACATCTTGCACTTCACGGGACATCCGTACATCGAGGAGACTATCATGACCCACTTCTCCTCCCTGGAGTTCGGCGGCTGAAGCGACTCCACGAACTCGATCATGTGTTTTCCGTTTCCGTCGCTCGCGTGCTCCCTCATGTCCGCGACGTACACCTTCGCGAGGTCGTCCCTACCGTATTCGGCTATGACCTTCAACTCTCAACACCTCCTCTCTTCCTCAGCAACTGCTCGACATGCATGGCCGCGAGGATGCCGTCTCCTGCAGCGATCGCGGCCTGTCTGTGTATGCCTCGCACGACGTCTCCCGCGACGAACAATCCCTCGATGCCCGTCATCGGCGGCCCCTCTCCAGAATCGTCGACGCGTTCCCTCAGCTCGGATGGTAGCATGTCGACGCGGGGCTCTCTGCCGTACGCGGCTGTCACGATGTCCGCCTTGAAGATCTTCTTCTCATCGCCACAGGCGCATTCGACCACGACTTCGTCCATCGACTCCGTCATCCTCTCGGGGGTGCACCCCTCGGATACCTCGATGCCTCGTGCCTCCGCCCTCTCCAGCAGCAACGGGAGGCAGCTAGCGGTCGACCGTGATACGATCGCCACCGGGTTTCCTCGCGTGCTCATGTTGATGGCGTAGTCGAAAGCGGCGTCTCCTCCTCCGAGGACGAGCACCCGTTTGCCACGGATGGCGTCGGTTCCGATTGACGCAAGCCCATAGAACAACCTTCGCCCTTCGAGCTCCCCCGCGCCCTCTATCTCGAGTTTCTTGGGTGCGGTCCCCGTCGCGATTATGACCGTATCGGACTCGTAGGTGCCCGTCTCCGTCTCGGTGACGAACGAGCGGCCCTTGGGGGATATTTTCGTTACAGATCTTATCTCCAGCCGCACTCCGAGCTTCTCCATCTGGTGGACCATAAGTGACGCGAGCTCCTTGCCCGAGATGCCACCTGGAAAGCCCGGGTAGTTCTCGACCAGGTTCGCCTCCCGTAGCAGTCCTCCAGGCTCGCGCTCCTCGAGCAGCAGCGGCTCGACCCCGGCACGCTTGAGGAACATCCCAGCCGCGATGCCAGCGGGTCCCGCGCCTACGATGACGACGCTCACCTTCTCATGCATCCGAGCACCTCCTCCGTGGTCACGGGAATGACGAACCCGTCCGTCAGGCATCTGAGGCTCGATTCGTGCAGGTCGTCGTCCGAGGACGCCGTGCCGTCTATCACGAAGAACACCTCGAAATCGCGCATGAAGGCGTCCCTCGCCGTGGATTCGCAGCACAGATGGGTCATGACACCGGTGATAAGCAGCCGCTCGATATTTTTCGAGCGTAGCAAATGCTCGAGGTCCGTCCCGAGGAACGCGCTGTACCTCGTCTTCCTGACAACCTTCTCGTCTGGGAGCGGCAGCAGACCGTCCACGATCTCCGATTGAGGGTCACTGGTCCTCAGGTTGTCGCTCCACCAAGTCCCCATGATGCCTGGTGGCTCGTCGTCCAGGAGAGCGTGACGGGTGAACACCACCGGGAGATCTCTGGATCTGTAGGACTCGACCAGCTTCCTGATGTTCTCGGCAACGAGCGGAGAATCGGTGACGAACGCGTGGGACGACTCGTCCATGAAGAAGCGCTGCATGTCGATGACGAGCAGCGCGGACCGGTCGGGCGTGAAAGGATGCCGCTCGCTCCTGTAACTCCGTCTGTAAGGATCGACGGACTTCTGCCAACGGTCCGTTCTCGCCTGGAACTCCTTTCCAGTCATTTCTGAAACCTCTCATTGGTCGTTTCCTGGTTTCAGAGGCTGGAAACGGTAGAAACAATGCCTCGGGCTGGCGGGGAATACGATGTACTATTATTCAGTTTTTGTCGACACTCGCCATCGGAAGCAGGCGTCATCCCGATACATCGGGCGACATGAAACGGGTCCAACGGGCGCGACCACCCGAGCCAATCGGGACAATGGTTATATCCGATTCTATCGGTTGGAGACTCAGGTTCAAGGAGGGTTTGAAACGAGCGAAGAGTCGAAAACATGCGAGGCGGATCCGCTCTGCGGTATCAACTCCGCGAAGGATCCCGCGAACGTGACGGACTTCGAGAAGAAGCATACGCCTGTCATCAAGGCACCCGAGAGTGTGAAGCTGGGCGAGTTCTTCACCGTCACGGTGGAGGTCGGAAAGATCGTCCCGCACCCGAACGAGCCTGGCCATTTCATACAATGGATAGAGCTGTACTCCGGTCACACGTTCCTCGCCAGGGTCGACCTCACACCGGCGATGACCGACTCGGTGGCGACGTTCTCGGTCCGTCTTGATCATCTGCAGTCGCTCAGCGCTGTCGCGAGGTGCAACCTGCACGGCGCTTGGGTCGGTGTGAAGGACTTGAAGGAATAGCCGAGAGAACCTTTTAGGCCCTTCTAAACCCATTCCGCTTTTCATGACCTGTGGTTCTCTGGGGGCGTTGGCTGCATGATAGACCGGAAGCTCCCTGAGGAAATCGACCGAGACGCTCATGCATGCCTCCAGTGCGGCTACTGCAATTTCGTATGTCCCATACAGTTGAACCCGGGGTTGGGCTGGGAGTCGTACCGCGTCCGTGGGAAGATGTACCATGTGAGGAAGTACGCTCACCCCGGCCTGCTCGGGCGGCTGACGGGCGATCGTGCGAGGATGTCCGAGGAATTCGTTGAGAGGGTGTATAACTGCACGGCCTGTGGCTACTGCCAGGTGGCCTGTCATGTGGAGATCAAGTTCAACGATCGCTGGGAACAGCTCAAGGAGTGGTTCGTCAAGAACGGCATCGGCCCTCTCGACAGGCACAAGGTGCTTCGTACGAGGGTGATCGCCAAGCACAACCCGTACGACGAGCCTCACGAGCAGCGGGGCGATTGGATACCTAAGAGTGCGAAACGGTCGAAGAATCCCGAGGTGTTGTTCTTCACGGGGTGCACCGCGAGCTACAGGCAGCAGAAGATAGCCGAGGACACGACCCGCGTACTGGACGCGGCGGGTGTGGAGTACGATATCCTGGGCACGGACGAGTGGTGCTGCGGCTCTCCCTTGATCCGCACAGGGCAGACGGATGTCGTGACGGACGAGAAGGACGGGCTTGTCAAGCACAACCTGGCGGAGGTCGAGAAGCGCGGCGCTAAGACCGTGGTGACCGCCTGTGCGGGATGCTTCATGACTCTCAGCCACAACTATCCGATCTACGCGGGCAAGCTCGACTTCGAGCTGCTCCACATGACCCAGTTCATCGACAGGCTCGTCTCGGATAAGAAGCTCGTACTCAAGAAACCCCTCGGTGCGAAGATAGCGTATCACGACCCGTGCCATATCGGACGACACTTCGGCATATTCGAGGAGCCGAGGCGCATACTGAAGGCGTTCCCGGACTCAGCCTATATCGAGCTGCCCAGAAACAGGCTGGACTCTCAGTGTTGCGGCGCTGGGGGAGGGTTCAAGATTCAGTTCAACGACCGGGCGGAGCACATCGCGTCCATCCGGGTGGAGGAGGCGAAGAACGCCGGTGCGGAGATGCTCGTGTCCGCGTGTCCCTTCTGCGTGACCAACCTGGACCAAGGGGCGAAGCGTGCAGGGATTGACATGCCTGTCGCGGAGCTGGTCTCGCTCGTCGCGGACTCGATTCAGTGACCGCTCCTCCTCGAAGGTATATTAATGGGCCATCGTCATTTTCCGGCGAGGCCTATGCGCCCCCTCCCGCTGTTCAAGTACACATCCAGGGCTAGGTCGACCAGCTGGATGATCGCCCTGTGCACTATGTTCATAGTGGCCAGCTTCTCGGTGGCGGCAGGGCTGCAGTCGTCCATGGACACTCTCATGGACAACTTCTCATCTGAGTACTACATCGTCACCAGGCAATCGGATTCCGGGCCCGACCTGTTCGACGAGGGCGAAATATCGTCTTCGGTTGAGCACGCCGCGTTCGGCCTGTTCAGCAAGACGTCAACAGAGCCAGGCAACGTGAGCACGATCGCTTTCTGCGTGGCGGACGACTATCAGGTGCTGGACGAGACCCTCTCGACGGGTGGCAGCGACGTCCTAGCAGGGACCGGCCTGCCGCTCAGCGGCAACGTGACGCTGGAGGCTGAGGGCCAAGTCGGGGCGACGATCGTCGGGAAGTACTCGTCATCTGTCTTCCCATCCGATTGGCTTCTATGCAGCGAGCAGCTGATGAGGTCTCTGCTCGCAACTAGTGACAGCACGTTCAACTTCGCCGTCATAGCCAGCCCGTCCTCGGAGGAGCAGTCTCTTCTGACGGACGCAGGCTTCGTCGTCCAGCCGATGATCGCGGTGCTCGAGTTCCTCGAATCCGGGTCGCAGGAGCTGCGCGACGACGCCCTCCTGGTCCTCCTGCCGTCGTCGTTCGTGGTAGGCGTGCTCGTCTATAGTTTTCTCGGGTCGGAGGTCGCGGACAGGAGGCGCGAGATAGGCATACTCAAGACCATCGGCGCCGGACGGACGAGGCTGTTCTCATACCTGATGACGAACGGGTTGCTCATCACCGCCTGGGGTGCGGCCCTCGGGCTGGCGCTGGGCATCATACTGTCCTACGGCATCGCGACGATCGCCTCCCACTTGTACCCGTCGGTGTTCGTGATAGAGATCGAGGAGGGTCTGTTGGTCATCGCATACTGCGCTACGCTCGTCGCGGGGCTGGTGGGGACGATGATCCCCGCTATCAGGAGCACACGCACATCCCCCATGGAGGACCTGAAGGAGGTGGGACGATTCTGATGATCCGAGCGCGAGTAGTGGTGGTCGTTGCGCTCGCGATAACCATATTCACTGCCACGTCATCGGTCCTGTCCGGCCTCTACACGGCGCCTGCTTCGTTCTCCTCCTCGGGAGACTTCGTGATAATGTCCGAGGACGCCCCGACCATATTCTCCAGCCAAGTGGAGGTCGGGCTGGCGTCCGCTCTGATGTCCGTCGAGAACGTCACCGGCGCATGGCCCGAGATCATCGCCTTCTCGACCTGGAACGGCGTTTCGTTCGTCCTGAGAGGGACCGACCTCGAGGCGTTCATGCCCGAGCTCGTGGAATCATCGCCCTCGACGCCGGAGCTATCCGGGATCCCGATCGAAAGGACTAGCGCTGTGGTCGGAGCGCGGTTGTTGGATAGGTTGGGCATCGAAGTCCCAAGCATCCTTCCCGTGACCGGCAGCTACTCATCAAGGATCGAGTTCGTCGATGTCGCGGGATCGTTCGAGACGGGCTCGTACCTCGATGACGAATTGCTCGTGTCGCTGGAGGTCGCGAGGCACCTGACGAACACCCCGGAGAACATGGCCTCGGTGATATCCGTCTCGACCGACGACCCTGAATGGCTCGCGGAAGTACTCTCGCCCGAGGCCGCGCGCTTCGCCCTGTTGAACGTCCATCCGCTGGTCACGACCGTCGTGATCGAGGAGGAGTTGACGGTATCTATGGATGTACGCAACTGGGGTTCGGAGAGGGGAGATGTCATTCTGTCCATCTCCGAGGACGGCGCCCTCGTCGACGGGCACCAGGTATCGATCGACGCCGGGTCGACCGTGTCCGTATCCCGCAACCTATCGTTCTCGTCGACCGGCCTTCACTCGCTCGATATCTCGATATCCGGGGATTTCCCGGTCACCGCGATCGTGAACGTCTCCGTGGTCGACCCGTATCTCACGCTGTCGTCTCCATCGAGGGCGTTCCTGGGCGAGACATTCTCGGTGGTGGTTCGTGCATACGACGATGTCCCCGTCGAGGGCGCGCTCGTCGAGTATTCCGTCGGCGACGGGT
>JAJISI010000054.1:2454-8063 GCA_022848805.1 Thermoplasmatota archaeon | reverse complement strand
TGACGATGGTTCCTCCTGTGGATATGATGTCGTCGACTATCGCGACCGTCTTGCCGTTGGCGTCAAGCGATTTGGGCGCCATCTTGACGGTCTCACCGTCGAGCCGTTCCTTGACGAGGAAGTCCGCCTCGCATCCTGCGACGCTGGCCACCATCTTCGCATTGTCCCGTCTCCCCTCATCTGGCGACAGGACCAGCTCGACACCCTCTCGCTTCAGGAACGCGCCCACTTCGGGGTGGGCCGAGACGTTCTTCGCAGGTATGCGGTCGAACCATGCGACCACGCTGGGAGCGTGGACATCGACCGTCACGAATGCGTCGGACTGGAGCTGTATGATCCGAGCCAGCGTCCGAGCGCTTACCGGCTCACCCTCCTTGAACTTCTTGTCTTGGCGAGCGTATCCGAAGTAAGGCACGACCGTGGTAACTGAGGACACGTCGAACTCCCGTACCGCATCCTGCAGCAGCAGAAGCTCGACGATGTTCCTGTCCGGCCACGCGGTCTGGACGATGACGACATCCTGCCCGTCCAGGTTGTCGTCAACTCTGACGTAGCATTCGTCGTCAGGGAATCTCTTCACCTCGATGTTCGCGAGATTCGCTCCGAGGTTCTTCGCCAACTCCCCTGCAAGCCTTCCCGATGCTGAGCCTCCGACGATGTGCATGATATCAGTCGCGGACAACGTCATCCTTTCTCATATAACTTGACGCCACGTTAGCCCCGCGGATGTTTTACGAAAGCATTAATAGAAGAAATCGTCATATTAGGAAATTGAGATGGGATGCATTTGAACGAGAGCACCGACCAGTTGGACCTATCTACAGGTGAAACCGACGCTTCGTTCCACGAAGATGTTGGTGAAGCCCATGACGAGCATGCTCCCAAGCCACGCTCCCGCCGCGCGCACAAGGCCGCCGATCCCCACGGGCTCACGCAGGTAGGCGTGATATACGGCAATGTCGGCACTCTCAAGTTCAACATCGTAGTGACTGCTCCCCTGGAGAAGATGGAATTCGTCCAGGTGCGCCATGGCTTGCACGGGTTCGTTCTTGGGCAGGTGTCAGAGATCGAGCGGCGTACCAACCTGACGACGGACGGGGTCCAGTCGATGAATCATGGAACCCCCGTCGAGATCGAGGAGAAGGAGATCGCAACGGTATCCGTTGTGGGCTACCGGGATGACAGGAACCTGCTACAGGCTCCTAGGACCCCCACGCGCGCGGGCGAGAGCGTCTACCGCGCGCAGGAGGGCCTGATAAAGAGCGTGGTCGGCATCGAGGAACACACCGATTCCGGCGCATATATCGGTTTGCTGGCAGGCCACGACATCCGCGTTGAGCTCGATATCAACCTACTCGTGCAGAAGCACGTGTGCATCCTCAGCAAGACTGGCGGAGGGAAATCCTACTGTTCCGGTGCACTGATAGAGGAGCTGATGAAACACAATGTCACCGTCTGCGTGCTCGACCCTCATGGCGAATACTCGACGATGCGTAAGCGAGGGACGATCAAGAAGACAAACAGGGATTTCGGTGTGAAGTCGAAGGGCTACGACGAGAAGATAGCCGAGTTCGCGACGGACACGAATCTGAACAAGCATGCCAAACCCCTGAAGTTCACGCTCCACAACCTTGATGCGAGGGAGATACTCGGCCTCACGAACATCAAGAACGTGAGGTCGTACCTGACGATGCTCAGGAAAGCGGTCGACATCCTTCGGGACACGAAGGATAGCTTCTCGATAACCGACATCATAGCCGTCCTCGAGGCCAACGACGAGCAGTCCAGTGGAATCCTGATAAGCGAGTTGGAGTACCTGAACGAGATAGATGTCTTTGCGGAGCAGGGGACGAAGATCGACGAGCTCATCAAGAAAGGCAAGGCAACGATCATCAACCTGAGAGGCACGCCGCCTGACATGCAGGAACTCATAGTCAACAGGATCGGCAACGCGCTCTTCGAGCTCCGGAAGGTCGGGAAGATACCTCCATTGATGCTGGTTGTCGAGGAGGCGCACAACTTCTGTCCGCAGCAGGGACAAGTAGCGTGCTCTAAGGTGTTCAGGACAATCGCGTCCGAGGGCAGGAAGTTCGGTCTGGGGCTTATGGTGATATCACAGAGGCCTGCGAAGGTTGACAAGAACGTGCTGAGCCAGTGCAACACACAGATCATACTCAAGGTGAACAACCCGAACGACCTCAAGGCGATCGCAGCCTCGATCGAAGGATTGACCGATGGCATGGAGGACGAGATCCAGAGGTTGCCCATCGGAACCGCCATCATCACCGGCGGAGGCGTGTCCATGCCGCTCTTCGTCGACATTCGTCCCAGGGAGTCGCTCCACGGCGGCGAGAGCGTGGAGATCATCCCATCCAAAAGGGTGTAGGAGCGATGACGGGCGACGGCGACACGATAACCATCGAGCGAGTCGAGAAGTACATCGCGCTCACATCGGACGCACTGATCAAGCTGCGGATCGCCGCACCTGACAGATCCTTCAACAGGAAGCTTGCTGAGGATTTTCTCACGATGGCGAGGTCCTACTTCGAGGACGCGAAGGAGTTCGCCCGGAAGGGCGACCTGACGAACGCGTTCGCGTGCGTGAACTATGCGCACGGGTGGCTGGACAGCGGTGCGAGAATCGGTTTGTTCGACGTGGGCGGTGACGACCAGCTCTTCACTCTGTACGAGTGATCATGTGACGCCTCTCACGTCTGATTGGGCAAAACCCTAGCGCCTGCGCTGTCGACGCTGCACGACTTGACCTCTCCGAACGCGCTGAGAATATCGACCAACTTCTCCATCCGTCCTATTGCGAAGACAGAATTGCCGAGCATGACCATGCTAGCAACTCCAGCGGCGGATGCTGCGTCCATGGCGGCGATCACTCGTTCGGAGGCGAGGTCGGTTTCCAATGTGAATGATGATGCCAATCGCATGAGTTCGTCCACCGTCGGCCGGCTGAGCAGCTGGGAAACCCTCTCTGCGCCGCCTCGGTTGATGCGCTGTGCCAACTCGACATCCTTGAGCATATCCGAGGTTTTGATGGGTGGTCCGACCACCGCAAGGACGACTTCCGGCGCCTCCTCGATGCGATGGATTTTGCCGGCAGGCGGGAGGCCTGGCGATTCGCGTATCGTGACGCCCGCGCGATGGATCGCGGGGACGTCCCCCAGCCCTGCGCCGCATTCGATCTCAGCGAAGTGCGTCGCTTCGAAAGCGTTCTGGCGAGAGATTCCAAGGCTGTGCGAGGCTGCGATGCATGCGGAGAGTGCCCCCGCTGCGCTCATACCGAAGCCCTGGCTCTCCGGAAGATCGAGCTCAGTGATCACATTGACATGAAGCTGCTCATCACCGAGTAAGTGCCCGAGAGCGGCTCGGGTGACTTCGGCTTCTCTGGGCTCGCCGTCGATGCTGACATCGATCTCGAGGCGATCGGCTTTCTCAATGCTGACCTCGGACAGTGCGCCCAACGAGGTGCATAGCCCTCCCCCTCTTGAGCCGCTTGCCAGCAGGTTGTCCATCCTGCATATCTCGAAGAATCCTGTGATATGTCCCGGGCAGAAAGCCCTGGCGCTCATCTGACCATCCTCGCGGCCCTGTCGAGGATCTTCTCCGCCACTTCCGCCTTCGTGCCCTTGAGTTCCTCAGGGGCGTCCTTGTTGTCTACGATCAGGACCCTTGTCTTTCCGGCGGAGACATCCTCCATGAGGTTCGCCGCGACGAACGAGCATTTCGACCGCTCTATCAGTGCCACCGATTCTGAGACCAGTCTGTCGTCGTCTACTTGCGACTGAGCCTTGAACCCGACGACGACCTTCGCCCTGATGTCGTCGATGATCTTCGGGTTCCTCGTCAGGGTCAGTGTTATCTGTGGCTCGGACGACGATATCTTGCCCTCCGCTTTTTCGGGAGCGTAGTCCGACACGGCAGCGGGGAAGAGCACGATGTCCCGTGCCGGTTCCTCAGCGAGGACCATGTCGTGGAGGTCCTGAGTCGTTCGAAACCGTCTGAGTGTTATGTGGGATGGAACGGCGGTGTCGGACCTGCCTATCCAGAGTTCCGTTTCCGCTCCTCTGTGAAACGCCGTCTTGGCGATCTCGATGCCAGTCTCCCCGGAGCTCCTGTTGGTCAGCATCCTGATGTCATCAACGGGCTCCTCCGTCGCTCCGGCGATCACGAGAACTCTCAATCCTTTGAGATCCCTTCTGCCGATGCGTGATATCACGGTGGAGACGATGTGGCCGACGTCCGGCATCTTGGCCTTCGATTCCTCCATCTTTGACTCGAGAACCGTCACTCCCGTGCTCTTCAACCGCTCGATGTTCTCGAGCACTGCAGAGTTTTTCATCATGCTCCCATGCATGGCTGGCACAACTATGACTGGTATGTCGCTTCCCAGCGCGGTCGTGGCGAAGGTCGTTACCGATGTATCATCGATCCCGCAGGCGACCTTGGACAGCGTGTTAGCGGTGCAAGGGGCTATCAGGAGCAGGTCTGCTTTGTCAGGTACATCCCCGCAGAGCGTGACGTGTTGGACTTTACCGTCTATCTCCGTGGTCACCGGGAATCCAGAGGCGAATTCGAGTGCGTTCGGATGGATTATCTTCTGCGCTTCCCTAGACATGACCACATGTACCTCGGCACCGTGTCGGATCAGCTCCCTGCAGAGCCTGACCGAGTCGACGGCCGCGATGCTGCCCGTCACGCCAAACACGACCCGTCTGCCTCTCAGCTCGTCTCCCTTGGTACCCCTCAGATGGTCCGCTGGATGCATTCAACCACGTTCGAGTCCTCTCTAAGTATTAAAACTTCCTCTCGTCCAAAGTCTGGAGTATTTCCTCGACAATCTCTCCCGGAGATCGTGTCGAGTCGATCTGGATGATGGTCGGGTCTTGGTCTGCGAGCCTTAGGTAGTTGTCCTGGACCTCCTTCAAGAAGTCCGCGCGCTCGAACCTGGATAGTTCGCCCCTGTCGCCTATCCTGCCAAGGGCTTCTTCCGGGTCGATGGTCAGAAGGAAGGTCACGTCCGGATGGATCGATATCTTGATGTTTGCGTCGAGGAGCCAGTCGAAGTTGTCGCCCAGCGACTTCCTCACCAGGTAGGCGGTTTGATACGCCACGGTGGAATGGTAGTATCTGTCGCAGATCACGATTTTTCCGTTCTCCAGATGGTCTGCGATCTCTGGCGTGTGATTGGCTCGGTCCGCCATGAAGAGAAGCGCGTCCAGATAAGGACTCATTTCCTCGGAGCCGCCCTTGCGAACCGCCTGGCCGATCCATGAGTCCGTCGGTTCCCTCGTCAGGACGGCGCGAGGACCCAGCCTGCCCGCAACGGTCTTTGCGACGGTGCTTTTCCCGCAGCCGTCGATCCCTTCGATCACCACGAATCCTGACATTGTACTCCGCTCCGATTGGTCCCGCCCGTAGTTAACAGTTTCCGGGGCAGCGGTTGGAGCCGAGCTCTCGCCAGCATATAGACCGAGGCTCGATCGCCCCTTCTGACAGGTTATAAGTAGACAAAATACGCTTACACGCCATCTCAGGTGATACACTGGTCGTGGCCTATGTATTGATTGCGACAGCGACGGGCAAAGAGCTCTCCGTTT
>JAJISI010000054.1:0-2230 GCA_022848805.1 Thermoplasmatota archaeon | reverse complement strand
CTTCTTCTCGTACGCGTTCCAGCTCAATATCATATCCCGGGCAGCCTTCGCCTCGTCTATCCTCCTGCGGGCAGTGTTGTACGGAGCCCCCTTCAGGATCTCCGGGTCCTCTGCCATTATCATCCTGCAGGCTTCCACGAACGCGTCCAGAGTGTCCTTGGTCTCGGTTTCGGTCGGCTCTATCATCAAGGCTTCGTCGACGATAAGAGGGAAATAAACCGTTGGTGCGTGGAAGCCATGGTCTAGGAGTCGCTTCGCGAAGTCGGTCGTTCTCAGCCCTTTCTGCTTGAGCGGGTTTCCGCTCAGGACGAACTCGTGCTTTCTGAGGTCTCCATAGGGCATGTCGAAGATGTCCTTGAGCTTCTCTTTGAGGTAGTTGGAGTTCAGGACCGCCCCTTCAGATGCCCTCTCGAGACCGTCCCCTCCGAGCATCCGGATGTAGGCGTACGCCCTGACAAGAACTCCGAAGTTGCCGTAGAACGCTCGGACCTTGCCGATGCTCTTCGGTCTGTCATGGTCTAGTCCGTAAACGCCATCCCTCTTGACGATCCTAGGCACTGGTAGGTACTTTTCGAGGAACGCCTTGACGCCGACCGGTCCTGCGCCGGGCCCTCCTCCTCCGTGGGGGGTGGCGAAAGTCTTGTGGGGGTTGAAGTGGACGATGTCGAAGTCCATCGCACCGGGCGAGGTCTTGCCCATGATGGCGTTCAGGTTCGCTCCATCGTAGTACAGGAGCGCCCCTGATTCATGGACTATCCTCGCGATCTCCGTTACGTCCTTCTCGAACAACCCGAGTGTGTTCGGATTCGTCAGCATGAACGCGGCCGTGTCGTCGGATATGGCCGCCTTCAGCGCCTCGACGTCGACGCATCCGTCTTCCGACGGCAGGTCGAGCACATCATACCCGACCATCGCGGCGCTTGCAGGATTTGTCCCATGGGCCGTATCTGGCAGGATGACCTCTTTCCTGTCCTCCCCCTTTGATTCATGATGGGCTCTCACGATATGCATCCCAGTGTACTCGCCATGTGCCCCAGCGGCAGGCTGCAGAGTGACGGCATCGACACCACCGATATCGCAGAGCATCTGCTCGAGCCCGTGCATGAGGGCGAGCGCGCCTTGGACCGTGCTAGCGTCTTGGAGCGGATGTAGCCCTGCGACCGTCTCCCACCACACGATCTCATCACATACCTTGGGGTTGTACTTCATCGTGCATGAGCCGAGCGGGTATAGGCCGTTGTCCACGCCGAAGTTCATCTGCGAAAGATTGACGAAGTGTTTCATGACCTCCCTCTCCGGGAGGTCTGGAAGCTTCAAGCTTGATCGCACCAATTCATCCGGTAGCAGGTCGCGGACGTTCAGGTCGTCGTTCTGCTCCACGCTATCGCACCCTTCCATTAGCAGGGGGACTTCGTGGACCGCTTGGTGGTATCTCATTTCACTCCCTCCAGCGCGGCCAGGAGCCGGTCGTGGTCCGTCTGTGAGTGCATCTCCGTCGTTGCATATAGGGCGCAGTCCTTGAGTTCTGGAAACCATCTACCGAGCGAGACGCCCCCATGTATTCGCTTGTCCAGGAGGTTCTTCCTGATGTTCTCCGCTGGAATGCTAGACCGGACCGCGAACTCGTTGAAGTGAGGTGCATCGAAGATTGGAGCGTCAAATCCATCGATCGCGTCGATCCTCCTCGAAAGCGTGCGCATGTTCTCGAGGTTCCTGAGCGCGGTCCGTCTCAGGCCCACTCGTCCGAGCACTGCGAGGTGCGCCGCCACTGCGACCGCGAGCAGCGCCTCGTTCGTGCATATGTTGGATGTAGCCTTGCTGCGTCTTATGTGTTGCTCGCGTGTCTGGAGCGTCATGCAGAATGATCGTCTTCCCTCAGCGTCCTCTGTCATTCCTATCAGGCGCCCGGGCATCTTTCTCACATGATCCGACTTGCAGCCGAAAATTCCTATCGACGGGCCGCCGTAGCTCATTGGCACGCCGAATACCTGGGCGTCGCCGACCACGATGTCGGCCCCCATCTCGCCCGGAGGCTTCACAAATGCGAGTGCCAGCGGATTGACGCCGACAACCATCGTTTTCTCTCCGAGGGCGTCCCTTATCCCTTTCCAGCCAGTCTCGAGAGGTCCGAGAAAGTTCGGCGTCTCGAAGTAGAACCCTATGACATCGCTGCTCATCTTCGATTCGAGGTCTGAGAGGTCTACCTGTCCTGTCTCAGGTGCGTACGCTA
>JAJISI010000053.1 GCA_022848805.1 Thermoplasmatota archaeon | reverse complement strand
GATACCTCTCTGCGTCTCCTGGCGGGAGCCAGGGTGCGCCGGAGCCGGTACGTGTGGTCGCTCTATTTAATTGTTGGTTGACTATTTCGATGGCGTCGTGAGGCTGGTGCGGTACAGTATCTACTTCAGAAGCATCTTCGCGTCCACCACGATGACACCCTTCGCCTTGACGAAGACGGGATTGAGGTCCATCTGGTCGAGGTGGTCCATGTGCTTCACCCCGAGCGAGGACACCTTGAGCAGGAGGTTGAGCAGGGCCTCCCTGTCCACCTTGATCTTGCGGAACCCCTCCAGTATGGGTGCGGCCTTGATCTCGCTGAGCATCTCCTCCGCGTCCTGCTTCTTTATCGGGACGACCCTGAATGTCACGTCCTTGTAGACCTCGGTGTATATCCCGCCGAGGCCGAACATGATAGTCAGACCGAAGGTCGGGTCGTTGATGAGCCCCACTATCACCTCCACCCGTCTGTCTTGCATCGACTCGACGAGTATCGGTTCCTTCTCGAATTTCTTCCTCATCTTCGAGAACTCATCCTCGAGCTGATCCTTTTGGATGTCCAGGACTACGCCTCCGACGTCCGTCTTGTGGAGTATGGTGGGTGAGCACACCTTCATGACGACGGGAAACTTCAGCTTCTTCTGCTCTATGTCGGCATAGGAGTCGACGACCTGAAAATCAGTTGTGGGGATGCCGGACTCTCGGAGTAGCATCTTCACCTCGTTCTCTGCGAGGGCCTTCCGCCCCTCCTTGAGGACTGACTCCACTATCATAGCCTCATATCCTGTCAGTCTCCATCTGCATATCCGCCTTTAATCCTTGTCCTCGGCACCGTGGACGGCCTCTCTAGCGAGCTTGCGTCCCAGGCTGAGGGCGCTCTTGTTGAGGTAGTGGGTCGCCTTGGGTACAATCTCGAGCATCGCCTTCTCCATCGCCTCGTATGTCACGATGTTTGAGATCTCCCTCATGGCTCCGAGCATGACCACATTGGCGACGATCCTCGTCCCGAGATCCTCGGCGGACTTCGTTGCGCTGATCCTGAATAGGTGTCCGCTGTGTCTCTCCCCTATTAGGTCCGGGTCGATGATTATCTTGGTTTCGGGCTTGATATCGTGGATGTACTTCTCGTATGCTGGTCTGGACATGATGACCAGGAAGTCTGGTATCTCGACGAACGGATAGTGCATCTTCTCGGTGGATATCTTCACATCGCACTTCGAATGCCCTCCCCTGGCGGAAGGGCCGTAGGATTGCGTCTGTATTGCGTTCTTCCTCCTCACCTTGCCGTCGGCGCCTACTGGCTGGTCGTGGAGCGCCGCGGCTCGGGCGAGTACTATCCCCATGAGGATCACGCCCTGGCCTCCGAAGCCTGTGAATCTAATGCCCATCTCGATGAGCTCCACCTCCTTTCTTCTCGTGGTAGCATTCACGGTCCCTGCATACGAACTCGCCTGTCGTTATCTGCCCGGCTAGATTGAGGTCGACATGGTCGATTGCGGCGGCGCGCACCTTGTCCCTCCGAACCGAACTCTCCTTGAACCAGTCCAGGAGGGCTGAGGGGTCTGCCATCTTATTCCTTCTGCCGAAGTTCGTCGGGCACTGCGATACCACCTCGACGAAGTTGAACCCCTTCTTCTCTAAGGATCTCTTAATCGATTTCGTCAGCTCGTGCACATGCCTGGTGGTCCACCTGGCGACGTAGTTCGCTCCTGCAGCGACCGCGAGCTCCGCGAGGTCGAAAGGATATTCCTTGCTGCCGAACGGCGTCGTCGTGGATATGTAATCGTGCGGGGTCGTTACGGATGCCTGACCACCAGTCATGCCGTAGATGTTGTTGTTGATGCAGATAACGTCCAGATCGACATTCCTCCTGCACCCGTTGATGAAGTGATTGCCGCCTATCGCACCGAGGTCTCCGTCTCCGGTGAACACGACGACGTCCAGCTCTGGCCTGGAGAGTTTCAGGCCTGTTGCGACAGCGATCGCCCTGCCATGGGTGGTGTGTATGGCGTCCGAGTTGATGTACAGCGGGATCCTCGACGAGCAGCCTATCCCACTCACGAACACGGTGTTGTCGAGCTTCCAGCCCATCTCGTTGAACGCCCTGAAGAAGCAGTTCATGACGGTACCGTTCCCGCAGCCTGGGCAGAAGACATGAGGCCAACGATCCTGGTCGTAGAAGTCGAACAACTCCATCAGATCACCCCCATCTCTCTGAGTTTGTGCCTTACCTCGCCCGGTGTAGGCGGGGCTCCCCCGATCTTCGCCAGGAGTTCGACCCGCTTACACCCCGCCTCCAGGGCGACCCGCTTGATCTCCCAGAACAGTTGTCCGAGGTTCATCTCGCACACCAGCAGCTGTTCGCACTTCTCCGCCACCTCCCGGATGGGTTCGACAGGGAGGGGCCACAGGCTTTTCAACCTCAAGAGCCCGACTCTGTCGTCCCTGGCTGCGACTTCGCGTCCACCGAACGAGGCCGAACCGTAGGAGACTATCATCGTTTTCGAGTCCGGACCTATGACTTCCCACTTGTTGATGTCCCGTCGGTTGGCGGATATCTTGTCGTTCAGCCGCCCGACCAGTTCCTGATGTACCTTCGGATCCTCCGGCTCTACCCTCGCCTTGGGCGTGTGTGTGATTCCAGTCACCGTTGCCTTGTGGCCCTTGCCAAATGTGGGGAACGCGGGGACCAAGTCGTCCGGGACGTCGTACGCCTCGTCCGCTCGCCGGACGCCTTTCTCCTTGCGGTTGACTATCTTGATGTCTTTCGGGACCGTCAGAAGTCCTCTCATGTGGCCGATCTCGGCGTCCGACAGAACGAAGGTGGGCACGCGATATTTCTCGGAGTAGTTGAACGCCTTCACCGTGAGGTCGAACATCTCCTGCACGCTGGCCGGAGCGAACGCAATCACCTGGTAGTCGCCGTGAGAGCCATACTTCGTGGCCATGACATCCCCCTGGGACGCCCTCGTGGGCTGGCCCGTAGATGGCCCTCCGCGCATGACGTTGACGATTACTATCGGAGTCTCCGTCATGGCGGCGTACCCGACGGCCTCCTGCATGAGCGAGAAGCCCGGTCCTGACGTGGCGGTCATCGATTTGGCGCCTCCCCATGAGGCGCCGATGATGGCGGATACGCAGGCTATCTCGTCCTCCATCTGAATGAACTCCCCATTCGTCTGAGGGAGCCTGCTGGAGAGCCCTTCCGCGATCTCTGTAGAAGGGGTGATAGGGTATCCTGCGAAGAACTTCAGGCCTGCCACGATCGATGCTTCAGTGCACGCCTCGTTGCCTTGGAGGAAGTACTCACCCGGTTTGATCGGCATCCTTCTCCTCCTCCTCTTCAGGCTCGGGCTCCCACGTGATCGCCTGGTCCGGGCAACTGAGCACGCAGAGCTCGCAGATCAGCTTCTCGGTACGGCCGTAGTTGAAGCACTTCTCTGGGGCTGTCACAATCGCCGGGAAATACCCCTGAACGGACAAGTCGGCGCCGTTTGAGAAACACTGTTTGGGGCACATGTACACGCAGATGTTGCATCCCTTGCAATATCTGAGATCTATCCCGGGCCTCATCTTGATACCACTCTGTCAATTGGGTGGTTAATATTTGAATCTATTTGACATAAAATAAATCGCTAACTCGGATGCTGGATAGGCATACATTGCGAGGATTGAACGACGCAGTGATGAGGACGTCCAGTATGCAACACCCCGGACGGACGTTTGACTGGTTTTCGCTCAAGCCGCGTTCCCCGACGGGTCTCGGCCGGCGAAACAGTCGATGTCACCTGATGATGCGGCCAGACCGTACGGGTCGCAAGACGCGTCCTCAATTCGTGGGCGTTCTACTCCGTCGTTCCTTCCCCTTTCGTTTCTCGAGCGCCAGTCGGCCATCGATCGTTCACGCGAAGTAATTAATATGACCATTAGGATAGGCGGAGAACGAGGACGATGAACGCCCTTCAGGAAGAAATATTCCAGCTGAAGAATGACAAGAACGCGGTCATACTCGGCCACAACTACCAGCAGAAGGAGGTCCAGGACATCTGCGATTTCCTCGGGGACTCCTACGGTCTCTCCGTCCAGGCGACGGAGGTCGAGGCGGACACGATCGTGTTCTGCGGAGTCGATTTCATGGCTGAGTCAGCGAAGATACTGAGCCCGCAGAAGACCGTGTTGCTGCCGAACCTGAAGTCCATGTGTCCGATGGCGGCTATGGTCGATGTCGAGGGGTTGAGAGGTTTCAAGGCGGAGAACCCGGGAGCGCCCGTCGTATCGTACGTCAACACCAGCGCCGCCGTTAAGGGCGAGACGGACATATGCTGCACGTCCGCCAACGCCGTCAAGATCGTGAAATCGCTCCCGGACGAGAAGATCATCTTCGTGCCGGACTCCAACCTGGGATTGTACGTCCAGCGGTACGTGAAGGACAAGGAGATGCTGCTCTGGGCAGGATATTGTCCTACGCACGTCGACATCCGCTTGGACGCTCTGAAGGAGTTGAAATCCACGCACCCTGATGCAGAGGTCCTTGTGCATCCTGAGTGCACGCCCGACGTGATCGACTTCGCGGACTTCGCGTACTCCACCGAGGGAATCATAAGACGTGTTGTGTCGTCTCCGGGGAAAGAGTTCATCATCGGCACCGAGGCCAACATGAACCATAGGCTCAGGAAGGAGGCTCCCGGGAAGATGTTCTACGAGGTCGACGCCGCGATATGTCCGAACATGAGGGAGATCACGCTTGAAAACGTGCGCGACTCGCTTCTCAGGTCCCAGCACAAGATCGAGCTGTCCGATGAGATCATAGTCAAAGCGAGGGTTCCTCTTGAGCGGATGCTCGAGGCTGGCAGACAGGACTGATTATTCCGAAACGCGGAGTCATAGGATCTCGCTCGCCGGCCCCAGTATGAAATACACGCCGAACACGACCATCAACGCGCCGCAAGCTCCGAATACTACCTCATGCACCGTCGGCGTCCACAGATGTTTCGTCCTGAACACGGCGTACGTGGTGAATGTGTACCACGCCAGATCGCAGCTCCAATGCACGACGGCGAACACGAACACCACGATGACGCCGAACTCCAGCGCTGTCGTCACAAGAACAGCGCCGACCGTCGCCCACCATAAGAAGAAGTAGGGGTTGGCGGAGGTCGTGATCGCGCCAGCGGCTAGAGGCTTGTACGGAAACATCTCGCGGCCGCCGTCTATGGCCATCTTGCGAGACCTAAACATCGACGCTCCAAGGAACACGAGGAGCCCGCCACCGACGAGGCCGATCAGCGCCATGACGCGGTCGTCCGTGAATATGTATCCTACGCTCAGTATGATCAGCGCCATCAAGGGGAACTCGACGATGCCGTGCCCGATGGCCACCTTGATTCCCGCCTTCTCGTCCTCGTACCCTTTCGCCACCGCAGCCGCGAAGACCGGGCCTGGCATCATGACTCCAGAGAATGAGATGAGTATGGCGATGCCGAAGAATATCCAGATGTTGTCCGTTATAGGATCCACGCCGGTACTCACGACCGGCCGACTATATAATCGGTTTCCACGAGGCGTCCTCACGTCGAACTGCCAATATACATGAAACGCGATGTGCCGCGCAAGTGATGAGAAGAGGGTCAGCTGAGGGCGCAACGCCCTGTGATGAGCCCTATGAGTGCTGATATGGCATCGGCGCCGCGGAGGCGCCCCTCTCGCTCATCTCCGTCTCCAACGGCTTTCACGCTCGAGCGACGGCACTCAGGCTGGACATTGAGACGAATGGGCCTCTCGGGCCCGTTCAAAACGTGGCTGGTTTCGGCGGTCAGATGTCTATGCTGCCGTAGTCGATGTCCGAGGTCCTCTTGAAGTATCCCTTCGGATGCTTGCAGTTCGGGCATTCGTCAAGTGCTTCCGTCCCCTTGTGCAGGTATCCACAGTTGGTGCAGAACCACACTTCCTCCTTGTCGGACTTGTAGAGCGTACCGTTCCTCAGGCGGTCGAGAAGCAGCTGGTATCTCTTTGCATGGTGCTTCTCGCTTACGATGACATGTTCGAAGTACTTCGCCTCCTCGGCCTTTCCTTCCTCTCGTGCCTCCTTAGCGAAGGTCGGGTACATCTCCGTCCACTCGTAGGTCTCACCCTTGACGGCCTCCACCAGGTTATCCTCCGTCGTGCCGACGACGCCAAGCAGTTTCATGATCATGGCGGCGTGCTCGTACTCGTTCTCTGCAGTCTCCTCGAATATCTTGGCTACGGACTGGAGCCCTTCTTTCTTGGCGGCACCGGCCCACTTCATGTACTTGGCCCTTGCCTGGGACTCCCCAGCCAGAGCTGCCTTGAGATTCTCTTCCGTCTTGCCCAAGTCATTCCCTCGTTCCAGTGGATGGAATCACTCACATAAGTATCCCACGCCGCATCCTTAACGGTCGTGAGGGGGCCTTTCGAGCCGACCGTCGTCGTGGTCACGACTGGATCGATACGATATAATCGATGAACTTGCTCAGCGGCATCCCATCCTTCCAGCGCATGATGAGGTTTCCCTCGCGCGAGGGTTCGATCTTCGGGAGCCGCTCGTAAATGAACCTGAGACGTCCGTTGACCGACCCTATCTCCAGGGTGAATATCCTCCAGGCGTCTCCGCGCTGCCCCTTATACCTGAAAGCGTAGATCGGCATCAGTCCGACCCGCTTACAGCCATCGATCATCTCCTGCGCTTGGATGGCGAGCTTCTCGCTCCTACTGAACCGAAGCACATTGCTCGTGGAACTCTTCACCTCGATCGGGAGGGACAGCCCTTCCCGTATGGCCACCAAGTCCACTCCAAGCGACCCCGCCGCTCGGATGACCATGAACGGTTTGTCGTTGATCTTCTGGTAGCCTGATCTCTCCTCCGGACTGCAAGTCTTCGTGACTCTAGCCATGATCTCCGGGCTCGCATTCAGAATGCCCTTGAGCTCGCGCTCGAAAACCTTACCCATCCCATCGCCCTGCGATACCGTATCGTCTTCCGGCCTAAAATCTATTTCTCCAGGCAGTCTGCGATAGCCTGAGAGTCTATCTCCTCGCATACCAGTTCTTCGAGGTCTGCGGAATGGAATGCGCACTGTGGGCGTCCGTCCCCGTGCGTCACGCTTTGGTATTCCTCCACTTTAGCTCTGTAGATTACTAGCAACCTCTTGACGGACACGTTCTCGTAATGCCTCGTCACGTCGTACAGCGCCCTGAGGTCCATCTCTCCCAGCCTGATGCCGCATCTCTCTTTCGCGATCCTTCTAGCAGCGGCCTCCGGCGCCTCGTTCACACCTATCCTTCCGGATGGCAGGGTCCATATGACGGCTCCTTCGGTCTTCACGAGGGCGACTCCTCTGACGCCCTCGGTCACGAACTGCGCCTCCCCTTTGCACGGGGCGTAGTTCAGGTCTATCCGCCGGTCTTTCAGGTCGAAATCGAACCTGCGGACCAAGAGGGCGGGCCTGTCGGATGCCATCTCATCGATCTCGTCGGCCGTCGGGAGCTCCAGAAGCATCCGCCTGGGCCGACCCTTCAAGGTACTAGTCTCATCCGATCCCGTGGATATAGAACCGCCTCCCGTATGTTTGGCAGGTCCAACATCTTCTGTACATACCTCTCTATGCCGAACCCGAATCCGCCGTGAGGCGGCATCCCGAACCTGAACGCCTTCAGGTAGAACTCGAACGAGTCAAGGTCCATGTTGTTCTCCCTCATCTGCTCGACGAGGACATCGTATCTGTGCTCCCTCTGTCCTCCGGAGACTATCTCCTGGCCCTTGTAGTCGAGGTCGAAGTATCCCGTCTGCTCGGGATCGTCGTCGTGTCTCTTGGCGTAGAATGTCCCGCGCTTCAGGGTGGTCGGGAAGTCCGTTATGAAATAGAGCTCGCAGGCGCGCTCCCTCATCATGACGTCTCCCAGGAGCTTCTCCCCCTCCGTTCCGAGGTCCTCACCGTGCTCGACCTTCATCCCGTCGGCCTTCAGCAGGTCGATAGCTTCGGAGTATGTGATTCGCGGGAACGGCGTCTCCGGGACAGAGACCTCCGCGTCCAGCATGTCGAGCTGCTCGCCGGCCGCATCCTTGACATGTCGAAGGCCGTTGTAGGCGATCCCTTCGGCTACCGCCATCACGTCCTCAGATGACTCGATGAATGCAAGCTCGATATCGAGGGACGTGAACTCGGCTATGTGTCTGACCGTGTCCGATTCCTCTGCCCGG
>JAJISI010000052.1 GCA_022848805.1 Thermoplasmatota archaeon | reverse complement strand
TCGGGTAGAAGCTGTGCACTTCCATGCCCATCTCGTTCCCCACGGAATCCACAGGATACGGGTCGTACAAGACATAGGTGATCGCCCCCGCGGCGAACGTCACTGATCCCTCGATCTTCACCCCGGAGAACATCGACACACCATCCACGATAGGGAGTATCATGAACAACAGGAAGAACGTCAGCACGAGCGCACCCGTGGTTCCCTTCAGCAACGAGCTGATGAAATACGCGATGGCCGTCGCAGCGACGACGTACTCGAGCGCCAGCAGGAACGACAACAGATAATCGTCATCGACTCCCCTGGCGCTAACCATCGACAGCGCTGCGACGACGCCGTAGTACAGGCCGACGACAACGACGCCCATCGTAACGCTGGCGGCGAACTTGCCGGCGAACAGCGTCCCACGCTTCACCGCGTTGGGGAATAGCAGATATCCCGTCTTGTTCTGGAACTCGCCTACCAACGAATCAGCTGCGAAGGCAGTCACACAGACTATGACCAGAATGCTCACAAACCCGATGAAGTTCGAGGCGAAGCTCTCAGGGGGTGTGTACCACTCGTATGTGGCAGTCACCTCACCGCTGATGTTCTGCATAAAGAGTATCGCATTGAACCCTAGACCACCGGCTTCCCGGCTGCTGAACACCCAGTTATCTCCATCGAGAGAGGGGTACGGCACGCCGCCGACGAAGATCTCCAGCGTACCTTCGTCTATCATGGTCCTGTTGATGGAACCGACATACTCCGGAATCCCCGAACCAAGGTCGTCGAACTGCCAAAGACCGGCAGGAACGATGTGCAGGGACACCTCCGTGTCCGTCCCGCTGTAGGGCTCGCCGTACACCGGAGGAAGGAGGTAGATGAACGAGAGAATCACGCCTACGACCGCGAGTGCGGCAAGCAACCTCCGAGACCTGAGATACCTGAGTATCTCATACCTCCATACGGTCGGCACCTGGGCCAAATCGGACGGGACTTCATGGGTTGCTTCGCGTTCTTCAGCCATGCTTGGTCACCTCGACTCCTTGATCAGTTCCATGTACATCATCTCAAGCGGCAGCCCCACGGGACTGAACCCCGTGACCCTGAGGCCCTACTTCTGGATCGCTAGGAGCAGGTCGGCCCGCTGGTCGGGCAATCCGTCAAAGGTGACGATGAAAGTCCGCGGATTCACCGCCTCCGCCGACCTCACATTGGGCATACTGTTGACGGCGCTCACGACCTGCGGCGGGACATCGAGGGCGGTCGTGACCTCGAGCTTAGCGACCTTCGTCACCGTCTTAAGGTGTTCTATCGTATCGTAGATCAAGAGCTTGCCACGGTTGATCAGGGCAGCGCTGTCGCATATCTCCTGCACCTCACCCAGGAGGTGGGAGCTCATGAAGATCGTGTAATCCTGCTTCTTGAGGGACTTGATGGTCTCCCTCACCTCGACCATACCTCTCGGGTCGAGGCCGCTGGTGGGCTCGTCGAGTATCAGTATCTCGGGTTCGTGCAGTAGAGCCTGAGCGATCGCCAGCCTCTGCTTCATACCCTTGGAGAATTTGCCTATCCTGGTTCCCTTCCACTCGGTCATCTTGACCTCGTCCAGCACATCCCTTCCCCTCCGGGTGATATCGCCCGGGCTCATGCCCCTCAGTCTTCCGAGGTAGTGCAGGGTCTCCATCGGAGTCAGGTACGGATAGAACTCGGGAGTCTCGACGACCGCGCCGACATGAGCAAGCGCCTTCTTCGGGCTGGTCACGACATCCACCCCGTTCAGCATCGCCCTTCCCTTGCTGGAAGAGATCAGGTTGGTGAGTATCTTGATCGTGGTGGTCTTGCCGGCCCCGTTAGGGCCGAGGAATCCGACGGTACGACTCCTAGGAACCTCGAGTGTCAGGTCGTCGACCGCCTTGATCTCTTTGAAATCCTTCGTGAGATGTTCTATCTCTATCATGGTAAGCCCTCATAGCTCCGCGTGATTCGAATAGCGATTGGGTATATTATGTAAACCGTGGAACTCCAGTTGGTTGTATCCGAGGCGGATCACATTCCCACGGTGCTGTACAGATCGGACGCGTATCGGTGTGCTTCCTCCTTGGTGCTCACGGGATGCATGAGTATCCTGCCGTGCGGATACAGAGTGAGTTCGATATCCCTCTTCACGACGAGCATGACCCCGGGGTTCGAAACTATCTCGTAGCCGCCCTCCCGCAGGAGCTTCGCACACTCCTCCAGGTCGAGTGTGAGCCTGCCCTTGGGCACAACCTCGAAGGCGTCCGCCTTGCAGGGCTTGATCGCAAGGAACTCCAGGGGATCACCTTTTTCCGAGCAGTCCGTCCAGGAGTCGGTCGACCTGCAGCTTCAGCTCGTCGAGCGCCCCTTCGTTGACCACCATGCAGTCGGCGAGGGCGATCGCGTTCCCCAGCCCCCACTCGAGCTCCCGCTTGTCCCGCAGGTCGAACTCGGAGAAGTTGGACGGCGAGTCAGGCCGGGCACGGCTCTTGAGCCTTTCGAACCTGGCTCCCGGGGACGCGTGTATCGCCACGACCTTCAGAGCTTCGCCGAAGGCGTTCTTGAACGCGCGGATCTCCTCCGGACCTCTCGTGCCGTCGATGACGACGAGGTCGCCACCGACGAACGGTATGGTGCGCTTGGCCCAGATGTCCATGCCATAACGCTTCCTCTCCTCGTCTGCCAGGTTGCCCACGCTCATGTCGGAAAGGTTGAGGCCGAACTCCTCCGCCTTCTCTCGGACCTTATCCCCCATGCGGACGACATGGGCGCCTCTGGTCACGCAACATCTCAGGAACTCCTCCTTTCCGGAGCCTGGCATGCCCGTTGTAACAAGTATCTTCAAGCGTCACACCTTGACGACAAATGCAGGAACTGGCCAAAATAACTTTGCAGTGGGGCGGACTCCGGGAACGGCCGGTCCCTCGTTGAAAAGACTTATCTATCTCCCGGGGAATCAGCGGGTCTAGGTGGAGGATATGGAATGAGGATGGACCATCCCATCGGGTCTAACGACGAGGACGCACGCAGAGATTACAAGAAAGTCCGGAAGCCAGTGTTCGACAAGAGAACCGGCAAGAACGGCACATCGACCGACAAGACCCCGAGAGAGGGTTCTCAGGTGGCAGAGGACAAGTAACGTCTGATTCCTCAGATACCGTGGTTCGCCATCACGAAGTCAGTCATAGCGGGCATGCCGTACCCAACGCGCGTTCCACCGCCACAGATAAAGGTCTAAGGTCAAATCCGACCTTGGCCCAGTATCTCGGACAGAGCCCAAGTGATAGGCAGTGGACGAATGACTCGGAATCATCGAAGGATGCGCTGAACGCTCCGGGAAGTGTCCGCCCGACGGTTGATGCCGGCCCTCTCGATTCCAGCAGGGATTCGACTGTCGCCACATCGACCCCGGAACCGCGCGATGCTACGGAATCCACGACAGAGACGGGCTCTGCACCGTACCTCGCACACTTGATCATCACGGATATCAGGTCGCGCGAAGACAGCCCCAAGGCAGTCATCCTATCCACTGCGGGTGTGTCGTACGCGAGGTAGCCGGGCTCCTCGTTCTCGAGTTTCATAGTCTTCGGGTCCTCGGTAGTCTTGTAGAACGTCCTGCACGGGAAGGGACAGCCGAAGCACGCCACGTCCCTGTGCCGTAGTTGGACAAAATCATCTCCCGATGCGGCCTCGGAGAACGCAGCCAATCCACCGCTCCTTCCCAGTAGGGAAATGTGCGCCTTCTGCAACTCGTTGGAGGAGGCGAAATGTCCGTCAGGGTCGTCGAGCTCGAGCTCTCCCATGCCCCTGAATGCGGCCGCCAGCAGATTCCTCCTGCCGAACTCGGCAGCGAAGCCGTTCTTGTCCTCGCCGCCCCAGTAGTTCATCACGAGCTGTGACGTCGGGAGGGACTCGTCCGCCCATGGTCCAGTCGATATCACCTGGATCCTCCGGTCACCCTGCTCGGACCGTACCGCGTCCGTCCTTTCCCAAGAATCGCGCTCCGACATGCCAGGAGAGGGCACGAACTCTGCGATCCCATCCCTGACCCATAGGTAACCAGGCTCTTCGGCGGCGTTCTCGAGGACGATGAAGTCGAAGCCTGAGAGCTTCATCTCCACACCGATGTTCCCCGTGAGCGGACATATCCTCTCCGCGGAAGGGGAATCCCCGAGGCGCCTCAAAAAGCCCGCGCAGGCGGCTGGGATGAAGCTCGCGGTCAGCACGCCTGAGCCGATCGCGATCGCGTCGTCCCGCCCTCGGAGGACTTCGTCGACACGGTCGAGGACCTTCGGTCCCGAGAGAGCGTAGTCTTCAGGAAGGTTCTCCTCGGTGACATCTCCGGATGCGAGGTCCACCGCTGCATATCGGCCGTTCACTAGCGGCATATCACTCCTCCTGTACGATGGCGTTCGTCGGACATATCGCTGCACATCTCGGCTCGCCGCCGCAGAGGTCGCACGGTTCCCTGAGTAGTATGGGCTTCGCACCCGGACCTCCTCCGGAGTCGGAGGATTGCTGCCCGGAGACGACCCCCTCGGGCCTGGCCAGTATTAGTCCTTCGGAGCCGCTCTTGAGCACGAGCCCGAAGTAGTTCGCCTTGTCCTCGGAGTGCAGTATTATGCTCGAGGACATGGAAGTCAATACGCCGTCGCGCCTGAGGCTGCACGCCATCTCGCAGAGGCCGCAAGAGATACATTCCAGCGGTTCGAAGCGTAGCCGCAGGATACCAGCCTCCTAAAACGGTCAGACGATGTTCTCGGCGATGTCGGTCGTCAGTCTGTCGCAGTAAGTGCATCTCAGCGCCAACGGTTTCTTCGTCTCGACGGCGAACTCGGGCTCGACAGGCTCGTTCTTGTTCGTGATGCAGCTCGGGTTGGAACACCTCATTATGCCCTTCACGCGCTCAGGGACCTCGACTACGAACTTCTCGGCCACGTTGTAGTCGCGGATGATGTTGATCGTGGCGTCGGGGGATATCAGGGCGACCTTGTCCAGTTCCTTCGGGTCAAGCTCGCGATCCTCTATCTTCACGATGTCCTTCCACGCTCCCTTCTTGCTTGGGACGTGTATGAGGACGCTCACCGTCGAGTTCACGTCCCCCCTCACGCCGATTATCCTCAGGACCTTGAGGGACATGCCGACATCGATGTGGTCGATGACCGTACCGTTCCTTATCGGCGTTACCTTGAACTCCTTCATTCCATCCCCCCAAGCACCATGGAGAGGAGCGCCATCCTCACGGGCACGCCGTTGAACGCCTGCACGAAGTACCGCGCGTGGTCCGTACCGTCCACGTCCGGATTGATCTCGTTCATCCTCGGCAGAGGATGCATGACGATCATGTCCTTCTTCGCCTCTCTCAGCATCGTCCTGTTGATGGTGAATGCCCCCGCGACCTTCCGATACTCCGCCGGGTCGGGGAAACGCTCCTTCTGTATCCTGGTGACATAGAGCACGTCGGCGTCTCCGATGACCTCGTCCAAAGAGTTGCTGATCTTCGGTTTCAGACCTTTGGACTCGATGTGTTTGATGTGCTCCTTCGGCATCTGCAGCGTCGGCGGTGCGACGAAGGTCAGCTTTGCGCCGAACATGCTGAGCGCTTCGGACAGGGAGTGCACGGTCCTTCCGTACTTCAGGTCGCCGACTATCACGACATGGTTGCCGTCGATCCCACCCTTCTCGTTCCTTATGGTGAACAGGTCGAGTAGGGTCTGAGTCGGATGCTGTCCCGCGCCGTCACCGGCGTTTATGACCGGCTTCTCCGCGAAGTGCCCCGCCAATCTCGCGGCCCCTTCCTGCGGGTGCCGCAGTACTATCACATCTGAGTACGCGTCGACCATCCGGATCGTGTCGGCCAGAGTCTCGCCCTTCGCAACCGACGACCCCTTAGGCTCGTCGAATCCGAGCGTGCGTCCGCCGAGACGGGTCATCGCCGCCTCGAACGACAGCCTCGTCCTGGTGGACGGCTCGTAGAACAGCGATCCGAGTACCCTGCCCTCCAGCTCGGTGCTCTTCTCCTCTCCCTTGGCGACGGGCACCATCTTATCGGCGACGTTCAGAATCTGCTCGATCTGCTCCCTAGAAAAATCCCGGATCGACACGATGTCCGATCCCTTCAGACTCCCCGACATCGGGTTCCTAATCAATTGGCTAGATATAAGCCTTTCACGGGAAGCGCCGTCAGACCAGGTCGAAATCCTCTATCGCGGAGTTCATGTTCTCGAACCAGTCGTCCGCGCAGCGGTGGAGCGTCTCCCTGAGCTGCTTCGGCCGGACGGCGGAGTATATGTGATAGTATCCTCCACGATCGATGGTCTTGGTATCACGGAATGCGAGTCCGGCGCTGACGAGACCCTGCAGCGCCCTGTATACCGTGCTGCGGTCCCTCTTAACGACGGGGGCCAGGTCGTCCGCCCTCAGCGGGCCCTGCTTGACGAGCCTCCTGTATATCGCGAGCTCGAAATCCGAAAGCCCGTACATGCACTTCACTATGTCTCGACATGTCGCCTGGCCGGACAGTATCTTCTGAGGCTCGACCATATTGCACGCTATTGCCATCTTTACACTTAACCGTTTTGGCGAACGGGCCGGCCAGTCACCAGAAAGCAACGTGACAATGTTTATTAGGGCAAAGGCCAATCGTCTATGCACGGTAATGACAATACCGTAGGAGCGATGTCCGTGGAGAAGGATGATACTCTCGATGCTAGAGGTCTGATGTGCCCGATGCCTATAGTCCATCTGGCGAAGAAGGTGAAGGAACTGAGCTCGGGCCAGGTGCTCGAGCTGCTAGCGGACGACATCGGCTCCAAGGACGACATACCTGCCTGGACCAATCGGACCGGGCATCAGTTGCTCGGGATGGAGGAAGAGGACAAGGTCTTCAAGTTCTACATCAAGATCAAGTGAGGTAGCAGGGTCAGGAAGAATTCAAGGAGGTAACAACATGGCAGACAAAGTTGTGATGGTAGTCAGCGAGGGCAGCTTCGACAAGGCCCTGATGCCGCTCATAATCGGCACCACGGCGGCGAGTATGGGCATGGAGGTACACGTGTTCTACACGTTCTTCGGGCTCAAGCTGTTGAAGAAGGGCGTACGGCCCAAGCTGAAGGGTTTGATGAGACCGTTCACCGGGATGATCCAGAATAAGATGAAGAAGCTGAAGGTCCCCGGGTTCGACGAGATGATGCAGCAATCGATGGATCTCGGAGTCAACTTCTACGCGTGCAGCACGTCCATGGCGCTCTTGGGCGTCAAGGAGAGCGAACTGGTCGACGGAGTGAAGGTGCTCGGAGCTTCCGCGTTCGTGGACATCGCTGCCGGCTCGAAGGCGTCGTTCTTCATCGGCTGAGGGATATCATGGTCAGAACGGTTTTCCTGGCGCTGAGGTCCCCACAGGAGCAGGACCCTAGCGAGATGATCCGTAGGTTTGCGAGCCGGGAGGAAGCATACCTGGTCCTGGTGGAGGACGCGGTGTACAACGCCCTCGATCCGAGGCGCGCTGAGGGCCTGAAGGAGGTGGCTCACGAGGTCTATGTCGTGAAGGACGACCTCGCCGCCAAAGGATTCTCCGAGGCGGACCTCAAAGCGGGCAAGGTCACGGACTACGAGGGCATCGTGGAACTCATCATGGAAGAGACCGAGAGGACGGTCACGCTCTGAGGTGACATCATGACGAAGACGATGACGATAATATGGAGGACCGGCTCCATGATGGCGATGGACCCGAATGTGGCGACCAAGCTGGCGAGCGCCGCGGTCAGGAAGGGCTACAAGGTGAACATGTTCGGATATGGCGAGGGGATAACCGCCGTGAAGAAGGGGCAGGAGCCAAAGAGGTTCCCGAACGTCGGCGCCGATCTCCAGGCGCTCTCCGAGCAGGGCGTGGCGATCGCGCTCTGTGAGGCGTGCTACACGGCGAGAGGCTTCCAGAGAGGAGAGGAGATCGAGGGCGCGAAGGTGGGCAGCCTGACGAACGACCTGTTCGGGTTCGTGGCCGAGTCGGACAGGCTCGTCACGGTCGCGAGGTGATGTCATGGCAGAATCGATGCTCGTACTAGTCACGAAACCCCCTTACGGTCTGGAGGACGCCTTCGCCGGGTTGAGGCTTGCGCTGGCCATGGCCGTGAACGGCCTGAGCGTCTCGGTGGTCATGTTGGAGGACGGCGTCTACAACGCGGTCGCGGCGCAGAACCCGGACGCCGTGGGCATGCCGTCCAACGCCGACGCGACGACGGAGCTGTACGATTTCGACGTCGCGGTCTATGTCGTAAGGGAGGACCTCGCGGAGCGCGGCCTCTCAGAAGCGGCGATGTTCGAAGG
>JAJISI010000051.1 GCA_022848805.1 Thermoplasmatota archaeon | reverse complement strand
CTCACATTCAGGGCACTTCATCGCCATTCCTCTCTAGGGCGAATCGCCTTCATTAGCTTAAGGGCTTCTCCCCGCCCCTATGGCCTTTTCTCACGGAAGATTAACCGTAGCTACACTCGGAGTCCTCGTTCACTTCGACAACAACCTTTTCCCGACGGCGATGACCTTCACCGCACAGGCGCCCTCCTTGCTTACATATCAGGCGTACTTGTCCTCAAGGCAGTGACTGACAGCTCGATGACGGGGACTTCGTTGTATTTGACAGTTACCACCGCGGAAACGGAGCCACATTCGCCCTC
Source organism: Thermoplasmatota archaeon (assembly GCA_022848805.1). GTDB lineage: Archaea > Thermoplasmatota > Thermoplasmata > UBA10834 > UBA10834 > UBA10834. Next base: position 8,266 of record JAJISI010000051.1, on the reverse strand, counting down.
ATTATCGTATACCGTGAGGGTGACAAGGTAGTCGCCAGCCTGGTCGAAGACGGTGTCGACATCTAGCCCTTGCCCGGAGGGACCTAGGTCCCCGAAGTCCCATAAATACCATATAATCCAGCCATCAGGGTCCAACGAACCTTCAGCACTGAAGGACACTTCCTGTCCGGGTTCGGGTTGATCTGGCCACCACGTCATGTGCGCAATGGGTAGCATGTTTCCGCCCACCTCGAGATAGGCTATAAGGAACTCATCCCATGAGGTGTCCGCTGTGAAATCGAGAGAGATGCTATACAACCCTTCGGGATCGTAGTACATTCTCGACTCCGGGAAATATATGGAAATGCCTCCGAGGTCCCAGTACTTGCGACCGTGCTCTTCCGCTATAACTGCGGCTTCGACGGCTGCGGTTAAGCTGTCTGCAGCTATTTTCAGCCTAGATGTGGTGCACATATCGCCTACATTCCAGGCAAACTGATAGAGGTCTACATATACGGGCCAGTCAAAAGGCGTCGTATTTGATCTGCAATACGCTATCATCTCCCTGTTGTCTGGGAGTGATAGTATGAGCTCCTGGGCGAAGTGCTCGATTGCGTCGTACATTTCCTGAGCGATTGTCATGTCAACTGCAGACAGGCATATCGGTCGGCCAAATCCGTAGGACTGCATGTACCTGTCGACGATGACCTCGGACAAATCGGCCGGCGACATCTTCGGGGCTGCGACCAGGTCTGCCAAGAACGTGTCGTATGGCCATCCGTCATCGGGCACAATGTCCTCTGAGGCGACCACGTAGTCGACATACTCTATGGTCTCGTACATGACCTCTGCCATCGCCATGAGACAGGCGTCATAGCCCAGCACGTCCATCCTCTCGCCAGAACTCGAGGTAGCTTCCAAGAGTGCCGTTTCCACCTCTGCCATCGTCAGGGCATCCCGGGACGTGTCGTCTATGCATACTGCTCTTCCAAAATAGTCACCCCAACCGCCTCCGTGATCCCAGAGGATGAGCGAGTATTTCTTGGCAGGATAATGCGTGACGCCCCAGGAGACGAAATCCGCGAGTGTGTCCGGATCACCCATATTGAGCTCTCCGAGGTCCATTACCGCGTTCGCCGGAATTGGCGTCATTCTGGGTTCGACAAGGAACCTCATCGTACCTGTCCAGTCTTCATAGCTGTGGTAATAACCCGGTATCCTATCGAGCTGCACTACGATATTGACATCCTCGCTGGAGCCGACAGAAGACATATCGAGGAAATCGTCTACGCCGACTTTTTCAAGGTCGTTATCAGCATCAAGGTAAATCAGGATTGTCCACTCAGCAGCTTGAGTATCAGTGTCTGCATCGCAAACAGCTGTAGCTGACGAGACCAGAACTGCCACGATTGCCGCACAGAGCATGCTCCTTATAGGGGAAGCTTTCACGATAGACATGCCATCTCCTCACCCACGGAATCCGGCTACCCCCTTAAGTTCTTTTCGCGCTCTCAGAGGCGTTCCTACGCGTGAATAGCCAAGGGCCCGCCCCTATGGCCTTTTCTCAACCAATCGAATACAGAAGTGGGGTAGGTCGGATTCGAACCGACGGTCCCGTGATCCCGAACCACGAATCATACCAAGCTAAACCACTACCCCTTGGTTGGTTGGGTGTCTGGGGATAGAAAAGGAGTATTATATATGCATGGGGTCTGGACCAGCAATGCCATCCTGCGCTCCTTTCGTCCCGGCTAAAGTCCGACTCGATTGGAGTGGTTGAAGGCGACGCGATTTCATCCGATAACCGGGCGAGGCCAGACACCGCGCAACAGCTATCACTTCGGCTATTGTCGGTGCATAGATACGGCAGTTTTAAATATCCACAAAATCCTGCGTCGCTCATGCGAGACCAGGTCAGAGAGAAGATAGCGGGTGAGATTTGTCTCTCGGAAGAGCCCGGGAAAACGATTCGCAAGTGGAGGGAACAGTTTTCCATATCACAGCAGGACCTCTCGAAGCATCTCGGCGTCTCACCGTCCGTCATAAGTGACTATGAAGCGGGACGGAGGAAGTCCCCCGGCATAACGACGGTCCGGAAGCTCGTCGACGCGTTCATCGGCATCGACGAGAGGTCCGGGGGCAATGTTCTGAAGCAGTACTCGCTCGCGGGGAAGGCCGACTCGATAATCTCGATCAAGGAGTTCTCCGCCGAGATATTGGTGCCGGAGCTGGTCGACGCGATTGAGGGCGAGAACCTGACGCCGGCGATTTCTCTTGACAAGCATATCCACGGTTACACGGTCATAGACAGCGTGAGGGCGATCACAACGCTCAGCTCGTTCGATTACCTGAAGATCTATGGTTGGAGCAGCCAAAGAGCTCTCATCTTTACTGGGGTGAGGTTCGGACGGTCTCCGATGATAGCGATAAGGGCTCATCCCCTCAAGCCAGCGCTCGTCGTCTATCAGAAGCCGGAGCACGTGGACGAGCTCGCGATAAGGCTGGCGGAGCTGGAAGGAATACCTCTCATCAAGACGACACTAGCGGTCAGCGATCTTGTGGAGAATCTACAGACACTCGGGTGACTCGAGAGAAGGTGTGTGCAGTGAAGGGAGTGGGAATTGTTAGCTACGGTGCTTATGTGCCGCATTTCAGGATAGTCCCGGACGAGATCGGCAAGGTCTGGGGTGTAGACGGTAAGGCGATGGGAAAAGGTCTCATGATATCGAGCAAATCCGTTCCTGCGCCTGACGAGGATACCATCACGATATCGGTCGAGGCTGCGAGGAACATGATGAGCCGGTGTGACGTCGACCCAAAGGACATCGGGGCGCTCTATGTCGGCTCGGAATCACACCCTTACGCAGTCAAACCTTCCGGAGCCATCGTCGCTGAGGCCATCGAGGCCGCTCCTGACCTCACGGTCGCGGACTTCGAGTTCGCATGCAAGGCGGGGACTGCAGCCATGCAGGCCTGTATGGGGCTCGTCGGGGCAGGGATGGTGAAGTATGCGGTCGCCATCGGAGCGGACACCTCACAGGGCGCTCCTGGAGACGCGCTAGAGTACTCCGCCTCCGCAGGGGGGGCGGCGTTCCTGATTGGCGCCGAGAAAGTGATTGCCACGATAGACGATACATACTCCTACACGACGGACACCCCGGACTTCTGGAGACGTGAGGGACAGCTTTACCCGCGGCACGGTGGAAGGTTTACCGGAGAGCCTGCGTACTTCAAGCATGTTATAAGCGGTGGAAAGATGCTCCTGGAGCGAACGGGCATGTCGCCAGAGGACTACACCTACGCTGTATTCCACCAGCCGAACGGGAAGTTCCCTACCCGGGCGGCTAAACAATTGGGATTCTCGGCCGAACAGATCAAGGCAAGCCTGCTTGTTCCACAGATTGGCAACACGTACTCCGGCGCGGTCCCTCTCGGACTTGCCGCCATCCTCGACGAGGCGAAGCCCGGGGACCGGATATTCGCCGTGGCTTACGGTTCCGGTGCGGGTTCGGACGCGTTCGACATCACCGTGACGGACGAGATGGCCACGTTCAAGAGGGAAGCCGCCCCGACCCTGAACGAGCTGATGGCGAATCCGAAATATCTTGATTACGCCACGTATGCCAAGTTCAAAGGCGTGATCGCGAAGGAGCGTGATTGATCATGCGAAGGGTTGCAGTCATAGGCGTTGGCATAACCGAGTTCGGCGAACTCTGGGATTCGTCGTTCAGGAAGTTGGGCATAGGCGCGGGGATGTCAGCGGTGAGCGACGCGAAGATATCCGCCGACCAGATCGAAGCGCTCTTCGTTGGGAACATGTCTGCCGGCCGGTTCATACGTCAGGAGCATGTAGCCGCTCTGATCGCCGATTACTCGGGCATCGCGAGGGACCACATACCTGCCACTAGGGTCGAAGCCGCCGGAGCCTCCGGGGGGATCGCCCTCAGACAGGGGTTCATGGCCGTGGCATCAGGCCTCCACGACATAGTCGTCGTCGGTGGCGCGGAGAAGATGACCGACGTGAGTGATATCGAATCGTCGATGATCCAATCGTCCGCAGCCGATCAGGAGTGGGAGACAGAACTCGGTGCGACCTTCCCCGGCCTGCATGCTCTGATGGCTACGAGGCACATGCACGATTACGGCACTACCCGAGAACAGCTCGCGGATGTCGCGGTCAAGAACCACAGACACGGCGCTCTCAACCCGAAGGCGCAGTTCAGGAGGGAGATCAACAGGGATGTCGTGTTGAGGTCCCCCATGGTCGCGAGTCCGTTGCGCATCTTCGACTGCGCGCCCAGCTCGGACGGCGCGGCAACGGTCGTACTCTGTCCGCTAGACATGGCGAAGGAATTCACGGATTCGCCTGTAGAGATAGTTGGCTCGGGCCAAGCGAGCGATTCTCTGGGCCTGCACCACCGGAAGGATATCTGCACGATGGGTGCGACTAGGGCGGCGACGGAGAGAGCGTTCAAGATGGCAGGCCTGTCTCAGAAAGATGTGGACGTCGCAGAGGTTCACGACAACTTCACCATCAGCGAGATAATCGCGATCGAGGACCTTGGCTTCTTCCCGAAGGGTGAGGGTGGAAAGGCGACAGAGGAAGGACTGACCTCTTTCGATGGCGATGTGGTTGTCAACACCTCCGGAGGTCTCAAGGCTAGAGGGGACCCGATCGGCGCAACGGGCGTGGCCCAGGCGGTCGAGATAGTAAGCCAGCTGAGAGGTACGGCTGACAAGAGGCAGGTCAAGGACGCAGAAGTGGGGTTGACGCAGAACATAGGAGGGACCGGGGCGACGGCCGTGGTCCATCTGTTCAGGAGGGTCTGACATGGCGACGGCACCGCGGTTTTGGAGGGAGAACCCAAGCAGATACAACATGGTCGGGTTCAAGTGCAACAGCTGTGGGAAGTTCTACTTCCCACCGAGGATAATCTGCCCTCTCTGTCACAGGAAGAGCGTCGGCAAGACAGAGCCGGTCAAGATGAAGGGAACTGGCGCGATATTCTCCTTCACGGAGATCCATGAGGGCATGGACGAGCACAACGTGCAGAAGCCATACATCGTCGCCATGGTGGAACTCGACGAGGGAGTCAAAGTGACCGGGCAGGTGATAGATTGCGATGTCTGCGACCTCTCTATCGGCACGAGGGTCAGGGCCACTCTCCGCAAGCTCAGCGAGGAGGGGTCGGCCGGTGTGATCCACTACGGATACAAGTTCGTGCCTGTTAGGGAGAACGGCGAGCGACCCGGGGACGAATAAGTACAGGTACGTGCAAGGGGATTCATGCAGTCGTCTGCGACGGAGGATGTCCTTGATGATGGAACAGGCGTCCGCCTCTCGAGGGGCGGTGAAGATAGACGGCTCCACCTTGTCCATAGACAAGGTCGTCCGTGTGGCTCGTATGGGCGCAAGTGTCGAGCTGGCTCGCGAGGCGAGGGGCAGGATATCTGATTCTAGAGCGTCCCTTGAGAGACTCCTTGACGAGGGGTCCACGGTGTACGCTGTGAACACTGGCGTGGGAGACCTGCTCGATGTGAAGATCTCGAAGGACGATCTGAGGACTCTTCAGGTCAATCTTCTCAGAAGCCACGCATGTGGCGTCGGAGAGGCGCTCCCCGTGGAGGCCGTTCGAGCGATGATGCTGCTAAGGGCGAACGCCCTCGCGAAAGGCTTCTCTGGCATCCGCCCCCAACTCGTCGACACGCTGGTCGGCATGCTCAACGGCGGGGTGCACCCGGTCATACCTCGCCAGGGTTCAGTAGGCGCGAGCGGAGACCTCGCGCTTCTTGCGCATCTGGCACTCGTCGTCATCGGCGAAGGCCGGGCGGAATCGAGCGCGGGGGTAGGGCCAGGTGCGGAAGCTCTTTCTGCCTCAGGTATCGAGCCCCTGGTTCTCGAACCGAAGGAGGCGATATCACTCATAAACGGCACGCAGGGCATGACTGCGGTCGGCTGCCTGGCAGCGGAGGACGCGGCGAACCTGATAGACAACGCGCAGATCGTCGCCGCGATGTCGCTGGATGCCCTGAAGGGAACCGCTGTCGCGTTCGACGAGTCGATCCATAAGGTGCGACCTCACAAGGGTCAGCTCGCGGTCGCGAAGAACATGCGCACCCTCCTGGAGGACAGCGAGATCATGCAGTCGCACAGACACTGCGCGAGGGTGCAGGACGCCTACACGCTTAGATGCATTCCACAAGTGATCGGGGCGACGCTCGATGCCGTGTGGCACGCGATGGGTGTGCTCGGCGTCGAGATGAACTCCGCGACCGATAACCCTCTCTACTTCCCCGAGGATTCGAGTGTGCTGTCCGGAGGGAACTTCCATGGTCAGCCTGTAGCACTTGCCATGGATTACATGGGACTCGCGGTGCATGAACTCGGAGCGTTCTCCGAGAGGCGTCTGGCGAGACTTGTCGATCACAAGCTGAGTGGACTTCCGCCGTTCCTCACGAGGCATGGGGGCCTCAACTCGGGGATGATGGTCCCGCAGTACGTCGCGGCCTCCGTCGTATCGGAGAACAAGGTGCTCGTGCATCCAGCCTCCGCCGACTCCATCCCAACAAGTGCCAACCAGGAGGATCACAATAGCATGGGCATGACTTCTGCCTGGAAGGCCCATCAGATCGTCGAAAACGTCTCCAGGATTCTCGCGATCGAGATGATGGCGGCTGCTCAGGGTTTGGATTTTATACCTCTGCACGCGAGCCCAGCGATCGAAAGCGTAAGAATCCTCCTACGGTCGAGGGTGCCCCGCCTAGAGGAAGACCGTTCCATGGCTGGCGATATTGAAATTACGGCCCGGATGATATCGGAAGGCGTGTTCGTCGATACGGCGGAGCAGGTATGTCATTTCATGCGCTCCTGATCCTGCGATAGGTTGAACATCGCACATTCCATACGGCCCCACGAGGGGAATCGGTTGGAAGATGTCGCAGAGGCTGCAATTGACCATGCACTTCGCAGCGGTGCTGAGTTCGCTGATCTGAGAATAGAGTCGTTCTTGGGCACCGTCATCGTCGTTATGGATGGAATGACCAAGACCATCACCACAAAGGTCGAGCGGGGTTGTGGGATCCGTGCGTTCGTCGACGGTGGCTGGGGGTTCGCCGTCTGCAACGACCTCGACATCGGCGTCGTCAGGGAGGCTGCGGAGAAGGCTGCGAAATTGGCTAGGGTGAGCAGGGACAAGGCGAAGGTCAGGTTCAAGATCGAAGAGGCCCCGTCGAACAGGAAGAAGGACGTCTACCCGTGTCGCGTACAACCGTCGTCGGTACCTGTGTCAGACAAGCTGGGGCTGGCGATGGGTTACGACAAGTCAATGGCGTCGGCGGACGAGCGCGTGGTCAGTAGGAACACTCGATATGAGGATTATGAAGGGAAGAGGGTCGTCGCCAACTCCTTCGGGTCCCTGATCGTTACGGACGAGTGGTGGACGCTGGCTTCGTGCTCTGCATGGGCCCGGGACGATGGCATCGTCCAGCGGGGACATGAGTCCGTCGGCAACGTCGGGGGATACGAGGTCGTCCAGTCTGGGGAGGCTGCCGAGATAGGCGTCAAGGCTGCCGCACAGGCCATAAGGCTCCTGGACAGTAAGCCTGTCCCTGCGGGCAAGTTCACATGCGTGCTGGACAACAGGATGACGGGACTCCTGGCGCATGAGGCGCTGGGGCATGCTTGCGAGGCCGACACAGTGCTCGCAGGCGCATCGGTGCTCGAGGGCATGCAGGGAAAGCGCGTCGCAACCGAAGCGGTCACGCTCGTCGATGATCCTACCATCGCCAACACATTCGGATATTTCGCGTATGACTGGGAAGGTGTGAAATCGGCCAGACACACGCTGATAGACAAGGGCGTATTGAGCGGGCTCATGCACAGCATCGAGACGAGCAGCCGTATGGGCGTCCCAGCTGACGGTGCAGGCAGGGCGGAGACTTATTCGGCCCCTCCTATCGTCAGGATGAGTAACACTTTCATCGCGGCTGGAGATGTCAAGAAGAATGAACTGATCGAGGAGGTCCAGGACGGCATGCTGATCGTCGGTGCCCAGTACGGATATGTCGACCCTGCGAAGGGCCAGTTCATGTTCAAGTGCGATGAGGCGTATAGAATCGTGAGAGGCGAGATAGGCCAACGATACCGCGATGCCATACTCTCGGGACTCGTGTTGGAGGCGCTGCACGGAGTCACTGATGTTGCGGACGATTTCGTCCTGACCGACCCGGGCTACTGCGGGAAGTCCGGGCAGGATGCGAGGACGACGGATGGAGGGCCTCACATCCG
>JAJISI010000050.1 GCA_022848805.1 Thermoplasmatota archaeon | reverse complement strand
TCTTTCCGATTCCTGCAGGGAGAGAGATGAATGTGCGGATGATAGGAAGCAGACGGCTGATGAACGTGGCCGCGTCGCCATACTTCTCGAACCATCGCTCGGCAGTGAGCAGATGCTTCTCTTGGATCAGGAAATACTTGCCGTACCTGACGATGAGCGGCCTTCCTGCGTACTTGCCGACCCAATAGGCAGCGATCGACCCGATGGTGCAGCCAACGGCGCCCGCGAGTCCGACCCCGAGCAGAGTCATGACCGTCCCGTCGTAGCCCGGTTGCCCCGCAGCATAGACCAGGTATCCGGCGAAGGGCATGACTATCTCGCTGGGGACTGGCATGCACGCGCTCTCCAGGGCCATGAGGAACGCCACCCCAACATAACCATAGGTCGATATCCAGTCCAGAATGAGGTTCGTACCCCATTCAATCAGGCCCATGTGGGTGGGTAAACGCGGACGGTTTAAAATACGTTGGCAGGAGGGTTTCCGCGAACATATTTGTACGAACGGGCTCCTTCGACCCGCGATGAAGCCATCAGATATCCTCCAAAGCCACGGCATCATGATGGTGCTCGGGCTGGTCCTGGGAATCGTCGTAGGCGGATTTCCAGCGATGACCAAGGAGATATCGATGGCGGCTCTGGCGCTGCTGATGACGGTCTCGCTGGCCAACGTCAAGCTGGCGGAGACGAAGCGCAGAGGTTTGCCCCGAGAGGCCGCGGTCACCCTCCTGCTGAACTACGGTTTTCTGACCGTTGTGATCCTGCTACTCGGCGGCTTGTTCTCGGAGAAGTTGTGGTGGGGATGGGTGCTCATGGCGGCCGCTCCGTCAGCCATATCTATCGTGCCCTTCACGAACATACTCGGCGGCTCCATCCCGAAGGCGCTGTTCTCGACATCCGTCAACTATCTCGCGGCACTTGTCCTCATGCCTCTGATATGCTTGGCTTTCATAGGTTCTGCCGTCTCCGTGATCAGCCTGGTCGCGTCACTCCTCCTGCTCATCGTCCTTCCCATGATACTCTCGCGCGGAGTCAAGAGGATAGGCACACAGAAACGGACAAGGACTCTCGTCACCAATCTATCCTTCTTCGTCCTGATATTCGCCGTGGCGGGGTCGAACAGGGACGCGTTCCTCGACGACTCGATCATGGTGCTGACCGTATCGGCGGCGTGTCTGATCAGGACTTTCGGGACCGGTTTCCTGGCGGAGGCGATCCTGCGGAAGGCGCGGGTGCCGAAGCAGGACCGCATACATTTGGTCTTGTTCTCTGGGTACAAGAATCTAGGGCTGACGGCCACCCTCGCGATAGCCCTGTTCGAGCCGATAGTCGCAGTTCCTGCGACGATATGCATCATGTTCGAGGTGATATGGATCATCACCATGACGAAGTATTACCCGAAAGTCACAGACTAGTTGCATCCTGGCACGAAGGACTTCCCTGGCCACCATGTGCTCTCCTCATCTGGATGCCCGCTCGGCAACTATCCTCCGCGAATCCTCTCCATCGCGGAATGGCTTCGATACAAGGCGTGATATTGCTGAATCTGAGGCGAGGTCAAGCGTTATTAAACACGCTCGCTGACGGCCCGTGTGTTATTAAAACCCACGAAATTCTTATTAAATGTGATGCCGGTGATTGCCCGGGATAGATGGCACACATACATCTGGAGGATGGTGCGCTCTCACCGATATGGGTTATCTTCTGGTGGGCTGTAGCTGCGGCCCTGATAGGCGTTGCGATGTGGTCCCTCAAGCGGGAGCGTGTATCCACCAGGAAGATGACGGTCGCAGCCATGTGCGCGTCGGTTGGCATCGCCGCCTTCATGGTGACCATACCGGTGTTCGGCGGGCTGCATCTGAACCTCACACCGCTCATAGGCATTCTAGCAGGGCCCGCACTTGGGTCGCTCGCCGTTCTGATAATCAACCTGTTCAGCGCAGCTGTAGGCCACGGCGGTTGGGGCGTCATAGGCGTCAACACGGTGGTCAATCTATCCGAGGTGCTTATCGGGTATTACATCTACAGAACTTTCAGAACGCGGGTCAACCTGAACAGGTTCGCCTCGGGGTTCTCCGCCGCTGCCCTCGCGCTCACGATTAGCGCACTCATGGTCGTCGCCATCATCGCCGTGGCCGGAATCCAGGATTCGCACCTCGACGAAGAGGAGACTGCGCACAACCTGTGGCTCATAGCGGCTATGAACATCGGGGTCGGGTTGATAGAGGGGGGCTTGACAGGATACATCGTATCGTTCATAGGGCGGATCAAACCCGACCTGCTCGAAGAGATCGAACGCAGCCGAGAGAAACGGCCTCCGGACGAGGACGCGCATAAGAAAGGGGGTTGACGGACACGTCGAGGAGATCGTACACGAAGCATGTCCCTGACATCCGGTTGATCACTCACTACGCTGAGAAGACAGACAGCATCATCCACAGAGTGAACCCGTGGACGAAGGCTGCCATGCTGTTCTTCATCGTCGCACTTGTAACGGTCGTCATGGACTTCCTCTTACTGGCAGTCATATACGTCTTCGCGCTCGGATTCTACGCGGCTGCAAAGCTCCCGCTGAAGCTCCTCGTCGGATGGTACTTCCTCCCGCTGGTCTTCGTGCTCACGCTCGTCATCATGTTCGTGTTCACCGAGCCAGGCACGGAGATCGCGCGCTTGACGATTGGCACTCTGGTCATCGCAGTAACTGATAACGGCCTGATTCTAATGGCTAAGCTGGTCGTCCGAGCCCTCGCCGTAGTAACCTTCTCGCTGGCAGTGTTCATGACCATCAGCTACAAACATGTCGTTTACATCGCCCGTCGATTGATGCCCGGACCGCTTGCCACTATGTTCCTACTGACCTACAGATTCCTCTATGTCACGAGCGACGAGATCACGGACCTGCTCGACGCGGTCCATTCCAAGAACGGCAACATGGTGAGAGGAATGCTCAAGCAGACGAAGATGTTCGCCGGCATATTCGCCCACGCGTTCATACACGCGTTCGACAGAGCGGACCGAGTATCGAAGGCGATGGAGGCGCGTGGCTTCACAGGCGACTTCCCCATCGTTGAGCGAGTCTCCGCTCCGCGACCGCGGGAAATCGCGGTCGTCGGCGCTCTCACCGTCTTCCTCGTATTGGCTCTTGTCTCGCGGTATTCCGGGATGGAGGGGGGGTGATAAGGTGGCGGCGAAGGAACGTTGCGAGGTATGTCACGACGACGGGAATGCGATCATCCACGTGGACTGCGCCACGCACACGTACCCCGATGGGACCAAAGGCATCCACGACATGTGCTTCAGCGTGTATCCCAAGGAGATCGTCGCCTTGTGCGGGCCCAATGGCTCAGGCAAGTCCACCCTCCTCGAACACCTGAACGGCCTGATGGTTCCCGATGTCGGGAGGATAAGGGTGTTCGGCAAGGATGTCGACAAGAGCAACCTGTCTTCAGTGAGGAGGGTAGTCGGCCTGGTCTTCCAGGATGCGGACTCTCAACTGTTCTCGCCGACGGTCATGGACGACGTCATGTTCGGGCCGCTCAACCTCGGTCTCAGCGTAGAAGAGGCGAAGGAGCGGGCGGAGCGGGCGCTCGGGGTAGTCGGAATCTCCGACACGGGGAAGATACCGCACAACCTCAGCGGCGGGCAGAAACGGCTGGTAGCCATCGCCGGAGTCCTGGCGATGGATCCGAAGATACTGGTCGTCGACGAGCCGACGGGAGACCTGGACCCATCGAATGCTCGGAAGATAGAGCATCTACTGAAATCGCTCAGGACGGAACACGGGATCAGCGTGGTGATAGCGCTCCACGACATCGACATGGCGGCTCGCCTCGCGGACAGGGTATGCATCGTCAAAGACGGCGGGATAATCGCCGAGGGAACGCCGGAGGACGTGCTGTACAACGAGGCGCTCCTGACGTCGGCTGGTCTGCAGCTACCGACCGTGGCAAGGATATTCAAGAGCATGGGACTCGAATCCGCAGAAGGGAACAAGCCGCTGACGATAGAAGACCTGACACAGCTGATGCGGGATTCGTTTCAGCGCAGGGACTGAAACCCGTGAAATGAAAATGAGATAAGAGGTTTGTTCGGGTTTGCTGACTTGGGGACTCTACAGTTCCCCGTCATTCGGCGGCGGTGGAAGCTCTTCAGACTCCTCCGGAGGCGGTGTCGACGATCCTCCCTTGGCGCCCTTCTTTGACTTCATCACGGCGGCAGCCGCAGCGGCTCCCGCGACGACCACTCCGATCACCAAGAGCAGCCACCAGTACTCCTCCAGGAAGCTCTCATCCTCAGCTATGCCATCGTCCTCTTCGACATTGACCACGACGGTATCCGTGTCCGTGAGGCCGGATGCGTCCTCGACGACCAGAGTAACCGTGTAGTTATCCGCAATCTCGAAGGTGAACGACGGAGCAACGCCGTACAGCGTCTCGACTTCGCCGTCGTATGCGAACGTCCAGGTGTAGTTCTCGACCCCGATGTCGTCGCTGGAGTCGGAGCCATCGAAGGTCACCTCTTCGCCAGCCGTGGCTGCGATCGCAACGCCCGCATCGGCGACTGGTGGCGAGTTGACCCTTATGGTCACTTCGTCCTCATCCGAGTTGCCCGCGGCGTCCTCTACGGTCAGCGTGACGACGAATTCACCTGAGTTGTCGAAGGTGTATGTCGCGGATTCACCCGTGCGGGTGACATCGTCGCCATCGTCCACGAACGTCCAGGTCCAGCTGACAACGAGCACGTTGTCAGAGGATTCGGTCCCGTCAAAGGTCACCTCTTCGCCCGCTTCAACGATCTGGTCAGGTCCCGCGTCAGCCACTGGATCGGTCGCGTCGAGCACCGTTACCATCAACTCGTCGGTGGCATTGTTGCCTGCTGCATCCTCGACGGTGAGTGTCACGACGATGATGCCGACAGTAGTGAAGGCGTAATCCACAGCCTCACCGATGAGAGAAACCTGAGAGCCGTCATCCGTAAACGTCCAGTTGAAGATGACGACACCGACGTTGTCCGAGGACAATGACCCGTTCAGAGTCACTATCGAATCGGATGGCACTGACATGTCCAGCCCGGCGATGGCAGTCGGGTCGGTCACATCCTCTACGGTGACGGTCATGGATCCCGGAGACGACAGCTGCCCTATCGTGTCGTTCACGACGAGCTCCACAGTGTACAAACCAGGTGTGTCGAATGTGAACTCCGGTGACACGCCGTACATCTCCACCGACAACTCGACAATCGTCCAAGTGTAGTTTTCGATGATATCCTTATTATCGTCCGTCGAGGCGCTGCCATCGAACACCGCGACAGTGTCCTCATCGACAATCATGTCGGGTCCGGGGTCCGCCACGGGAGGTGCGTCCGGGGTGATCGTCAGGTTCGCCGTGTCAGTGCTGACATGGCCTGCGCCATCGGTCACCGTCAACGTCAGAACATAAATTCCCAGCTCGGTGAACTCGTGCCCGGCGACTTCTGTCGTGTATTGAACAGGTGTTCCGTCATAGACGAAGTCCCATACGAAGCTGACGATGCCCACGTTGTCGTCCGATTCCGCCCCGTTGAGCTCCACGGTCGTGTTCACAGGCGAGGACCAATCCCCTCCAATATCAGCGACCGGCGGGTCGTTGTCCACAGTAAAGTTGGTTATCCGGCCGTTACCCTGCCAACCGAAGTCGCCCACGCTGAACACGGTCTTGTAGTCCCCGCTGGGAACGATCGGGTCCGCCTGGAAGGTAAGGGTCGCGGCGTCCATCTCTCCCGCGCCCAAGGTCCAGGCGCTGTGGTCCAAGATCGTCCAGTCTTCGACGTCGAACTTGATCGGCATGACAAGCGGCTCGAACAACGCCGCAGGGTCGTCATCTGGGTAGACATCGTCATAGCCTTCATCCAACCAGAACATGTCGATCTCGCCGGAATCAGAGTCGAAGATGGCCGTGCATTCAACCGGGTCGATTATCGTGCTGCTAGTATAGTTGCCCCTGAGAGCGTACACCATCTCAGGACCCCACCACTGCTCGTAAACCAGGACGTACAAGTCCTTGACTCCATCGCTCAGCCAACCCGCACCGGCAGTCGCGTCCCACTCCTCGTGGATCGTGTAGTTGTCGCCTATCTGAGTATACGCGATGTCGTCAGAGGGATTGAACGGATTGAACGAGGTCGTCATTGAATCGATCGCGTAGTAGTACTCCCATGTTCCCTCGACTTTCCAGAACATATACTGGGTCAGTGAGAAGCTCTCGAGGTTCTGGTCCTCCATCTCAGCGTCGATCACGGTCGGATTGAACCAGGTTATGTTGTCCACTGGGTCCTGCGAGTAAGTCAGGTTCGGATTGTAGAGGTCCTGATCCAACAGGAAGTCCAGCCTCTCCTCCGATAGACCCTCGAAGTCGTGTGTCCCGTAGTCGGCGGAGTGCTGCCCTGCGGTTATACCGTACATCAGCTCGAGCGGAGGTACGGACATCTCGTAGTAACCGGCCGAATCCGTCGAGGTCCCGTTGTAGTAGGAACGGTCGCTCAATTGGATCTCGACATGCGCGCCTTCGATCCCTGACCCTAGAGTCTCATTGACCCAACCGTACAGTCTACAGGTCTCTGGAAGATCCCAGGGAAGAAGTTCCACACTGTGCGTGACAGCGGTCTCGTCCGGGACATCAACCGTCGATTCGTTCGTTCTGTAGCCGTCTGCGTTCACACGGACTGTGTAGTCGCCCGGGACGACCGATATATTGTAGTATCCGGTTTCGTTGGTGTTCGTCCAATCGTTGAACAGCGACGAGTCGACATCGACCCAGGCGTCCTCGATCGGGTCGGTTGAGAAACCATCAGTCACATAGCCATCGATCCAAGACGATGCGGGCCAAAGGCCGAAGTCGTGCCACAACACCTCGCCTGGAGCGAGGGTGACTTCGGTCCAGTTCATGGAGTATCCCTCCATCTGCGCTGCGGCCATTATTTCTATGCTGTCAATGCATCCGAGCTCGAAATAGCCGGTTGCGTTTGTGATAGTCGACGAGTAGTTCCCCTCGCCATCCATCATGAATAGGTTCGCGAACACAAGCGGGTCGTCGGATGACAGGTCCGTCACATTCCCCTTGATGAAGCATGTCGTAGCGACGAGCGCCTCGTCGTACTGCAAGGCGTCGCTCGGGAGCACTTCCAGGTTTTCGTACATCTTCATCATGTACCCGCCCTTCGTGAAAGTCAGCCTCGCGGAACCGTTAGTGACATTCAACTCGTAGTTGCCATCGGAGTCCGTGAACGTGTAGTTCGAGTAGCGATCACTCAAGTAGGAATTCTCAATCTCGACAGACACCATGACGTTCTCCAACGGCAGACCCGTGTCGAAATCGGTGACATAGCCGAAGAGTCTAGCGTCATCGATCGAAGGCTCCGGCTCAACCGTTATGTTGAACCAGTAGGTCTCGCCGCCGACCAGCGGATCCTCCGTATCATTCTCGATCATCGAGTATCCGGGGTAATCCATCAGGACGGCTCCGCCACCGTTAGGACCCGCGATGACATTGACCTCGAAGTATCCATCACCCGCAGGGGTGGTCATGTTAGCATAGTGTGGAGTGTCGCCACCCATAGGATCGTTGACTATACCCAGAACATGGCCCTCCGTGATGGCCGTCCCGAACTCGTCCTTCGCCCAGCCTTTTATGGTGACGTCGGTCGGGTCGGTAATCTCCTCAAGCGTGAAGTTGATCTCCATGGTCTCGCCGGGCATGATCGACACTGGCTGCATGTTCATGTAGTAGCTGCCGTTCGCGACGAACATGACATAGTCGAACCCTCCAGGCACACCGATTTGGTAGTCTCCATCAACGTCAGTGAACGTGTAGTTGATGCCAAGACCATCTGCCACGAACATCATCACCTTCACGTACGCGTTGGGAACCGGGTCCACGCCGTCGGTCACATTCCCCGTGATCCACGCGTCAGAGGGAAGTGCGGCCGCGTCATCTGAAACGACGACCAGCAAACCCACCAACATGGACACGGCAATCAGTACTGCGATGCTTCTCTTCAAAAGATTCTCAACCACGACCATAGAAGTCTCTCCTTCTAGCAATCTAAACCAGCTCTGCCCTGGGGGAAGGACCGACTGGCTGAGGGCAATAGGTCGTCCGCGCGTATATAACTCTTATTGTCGCCCCGAGGGTCCCTGGGAATACTTGCCGAAGGGAAACAGGGGCGATTCGGACCGACCCAGTCGCACGGCAACCATGGAATCCCCAATGTTGTCGGAGAGGGCGCCTTCGTGACTCCATACAATGTTGTTAAATGCAGAGAGCGAAATCACGGTCCGATGGCGACGAAGCAATGCGACTACGTTTGGGTCGACGTGTTCGCTAAGAGGGCTTTCCAGGGCAATCCTCTCGCGGTGTTCCCAGATGCGAGAGGCCTCACGGCGAAAGACATGCAGCTCCTGGCGAAGGAGATGAACCTGTCCGAATCGACCTTCGTCCTTCCTGCGAGCCGGGGGTCATCGGCGGATGCACGGGTGAGGATATTCACACCGGACGCGGAGATACCATACGCTGGACATCCGACGATCGGAACTTTCTTCGTCTTGGCAAAAGACGGCAAGATCCCACTCAAGGACGGCAAGACGGTGGCCACGATGGAAGCCAAGGCAGGCATCCTGCATGTGGAGATCTTCAGCAGAGGCGGCTCCGTGACCAAAGTCGTGACCGTGCAGAGCAAAACGGTCTTC
>JAJISI010000005.1:20633-27958 GCA_022848805.1 Thermoplasmatota archaeon | reverse complement strand
GCGAGAGGGACCTTTCCTTCCCTCTCGCGATTATCCTGATGTTGTCCACCTCGACCTTCTTCCGGATCATGTAATCGATGATCGGAAGGACGGAAAGTGGATAATACCTGCCGAATTTCTCGGCGGTGCGGATCAACGCCTTGTCGAGCGCGATCGTGAGGCCCGACAGCCTATGATCCTCCTTGAACCGCTCCATGCTCGGCTTGATGGTCTCGTACATGGACGATTTCTCCAGCTCCTCCAATATCTGGTCCACCCCCGGGCTCTGCGCCATCGTCCTCATCCGGTCCATCCTGAACTCCATGCCGCCGGGGATCAGGTACTTCTGCACCTTATCCTCGGGGAGGCCTTCGGCCTTCAGCTTCAGAAGCACCTTGAGGTTCGTCACATCGATCTCCCTTCGGATGAAATCCCGGAGAAGCGTCGTCGCGCTGTTGGTCGGCTCGATCACGTCCAGAAGGTCGTGGTACATCATCATGTCGAGGTGGTCCTCGAACGACGCGAGCTTACCATCTTCGACCACGTCCCGCTCTACCTCAGGTGTGATCCTCAGCGACGGGTACTTCGCCAACTCCTCGATCACGACCCGGGTCGATTCCATCGCGATGAGCGACTTCAGATACGCTTCCGAGAATGCCCCGGCAGGCACGATTGTGTCGACGACCTCGGCCCGCCGCGCGCCGGACACCTTGCCTCTGAGTATCGTCTTCACGTTGAAGGTGTCCCATCGCCTGAGGTAGTTGCCGACCATGTTCCTCAGACGGCCCGTGGTGAAACTCAGCACGTCAGAATAGGTCTCGGCCAGGTTCCTGGTTACCGCAACCTCGACGAGGTCGGCCCCGGAGTAACGGGATGCGTAATGCGTCACCTCGTCCCGGTATCGCGTCTCGCCGAGGAATCTACCTATCGCATGCACATCCATCATGAGCAGACGAGAATAGACGTCCCTCGAGAGGAGGAACTTCTTCCGCGCCTTGACCCGTGCGCACGCATAGGCGTAGTTACCTCTCCGGCCGAAAACCTTCATAGACCTCCTCATCCAAACAGCTGGTTGTAGATCTCGTTCATCTTCTTGCTCCAGATCTCCTCCAGCATGGTCTCGAACCTGTAGTCCAACCTCACGGTGCGATCCTTGCTCTCGAAGACCAGGCCGCCCAGGCAATCGATGGTCCCGCCGCTCGCGATCCTCGGAGGCGGTTTCAGCAACGCGTTGTCTGCCTTGTTCGAATAGACATAGCAGTCACCGAGTATCTCCTCCGCTTTCGAGAACAGTTTGGCGTATAGCGCCTGTTTCTTGTCCGCTGGATACACGGCGAGCTCGGCTAGGGTCCGTTCCCTAAGGTCTTCGAGCACTTCGCGCTGTGCCGATAGCAGCATCTTGCGCGATTCGAGCTCTGCGCTCGACAGTTCGTGCTGCTCCAGCTGTGCGATCTGCGCCTCCGCCCTCTTGTACGCCTTCGCGCTGTCCGTCTTCATTTCCGCGTCGGCGGCTCGGACCTGTTCATCTTGCTCGCGCTCTCCCTGGCGGATTATCTCCTGCGCCTGCTCCTCCCCCTTCCGGAGGATGTCCTCGATCAACTTCTCCAAGCCCATAGTCTTCACGCCCTTCAGTCCGCGACGTACTTAGCGACCAGCCCATGTTGATGGGGCGGCTACACCTTTCCGTACAGCAGGAACGCGACGACGAAGCCAAGGATCACTATCGTCTCTGGAAGAACCAGCAATATCATGCCCTTCCCGAACATCTTTGGGTCCTCGGCGGTCGCGCCGACCGCTGCCGCGCCTATCTGACCTTGCGCCAAACCGGTGCCGATCCCCGCGAGACCTAGCGCGAGCCCGGCGCCGATCAGCGCCATTCCCTGTGCATCAAACTCTAGCATTTCATTCCACCTTCTTCCGCTGTCTTACCTGTCGAGTGCCTCCGCTCGTATTTCAAAGGTTCGAAGTCCACTCCTCCGCCCTCGAAGAACTTGAGGAAGAACTCGACATAATTTAGCCTGATTGCCTGGATCCCGGCGGACAATGCGCCGAGGAAGAACACGAAGAACATCTGCGTCACGAAGAGTGCGAGCGCTCCCGCGATCGCGATGCCTATGTTCCCGCTGTCAAATATGAGAGGAAACAGCATCGTGTTGAATGCCAAAGCCATCGCGCCTTTTCCGACGGCGAGTGCGGCCAACCTCGTGTACGACACCAGATTCGTGAACAACCCGATCACCTCTGTGAGGGCGAGCGCGCCCTCCGTGAACGGCAATGCTACGACGCCAGCCACGATGAGCAAGACCGCGGGGATGGACACGGTCGTCCCAACGACGGCGATCGTGACGTCGGGGAGGAGCGCGAGAACCGTGGCGTTCATCATCTCGCTCGTCGCCGTTGCGTTGCCAGCTATGACCATCATCTCGGCGAACATGCCGAAGAGTATCGGGAGCCATGCGAGCTTGGCAAGAGCGTGCCTCATGTTGTGTTTCATATGGTTCATGAACCCGAAGACGAACCCTAGCGTGAGGTGCAGCCATCCTGCGAGAATCGATATCGCAAGCAGCTCCTTGATGTCGTGCATCTTGTCCAGCATAGGATGGATCGGTATGTTCGCGACGACCTCCCATGAGTGCTCATCGTGGGCGCCCTCCGGCGGATGAAACGGGACGCCGAACGCCTCCGCGAAAACGAAGAGGCCGAAGACGCTCGCCACTAAGCCTCCTGCTAGGATTATCGTGCCGAGTCGCTTGAGGTCAGGGTACTCCTTCAGCTTGAGCCTCATGACCAGTCCCAGCAGGAACAGCCCTATGCCGAACCCGATATCTCCAATCATGAAGCCGAAGAAGAGTGGGAAGGTGACGAACAGGACGAGGGTGGGGTCGAGCTCCCTGTAACGCGGAGTCGATACCAGGCTTATGAAGAACTCGAACGGGCGAGCCGGAAACGGGTTCCTGAGTTTGACAGGGGGCTCGTCTTCGTGGTCCGCGGGCGTCGTCTCGATGAAGGCAAGGCCGCTGCACGTCTCTTCTAGCTCGCAATGGATCTCCTCCACCTTGGCCGTAGGCATCCATCCGTCGATGACAAACGAGTGCTGGCTCGTGGCGATGCGCAGCGGCGTCTCCGCCTTCATCACCTCGATTGCCAGATGTTCTTCGGACGCAGTGATTCGGTCGGCAAACCGCTTCCTCGAACTCTCAAGCTCGCTCTCGATCCGCTCAAGATCTTTCTGCAGGTCGACCACGTCGGCACGGCTCTTGTCCACGACCTTGTCTATCCTGCCGGTAATCTCTGGAAACTTGATCTCCTGGAAGCCGTGTTCCCCAAGGATACGACCGGCATCCAGTTGGCGGTCCTTTCTTACGAAGAGGGCCAGCGCCAACCCGCCCGCAGCGCTTGATTTGAACAGCTCGTACTCACCGATCTTTGCCTTGAGTGACGCCTCCGGGTCAGCCTTGCACAGCCCAGCAAGGACCGACACGCTCTCGTACCCCACGAAATCCTCCACTCTGAGACCGAATGAGGAGAAGGGCTCGAGCGCGCGTATCTCGGATTCCTTCTCCCTTACGAGGGCGTGGATTCTCTGCTTCGATTCGACCTTCCCCGAGATGTTCAGATCCATCGTGACGAGCGCCTGGTCGAGCGTCTCCTCGATCTCTTCGACCGACATCTTCTGCGACGGTTTGTGGTTGTCTATCTCGAGCGCCCGAATCATCGCCCTTAGCTTGAGGAGTTTCTGGGACGCTGGAGACGCCCTCGGAAACGGCTGTCCGATGTTGAAATCCTCCCCCTCGGTGAAGTCTATGAGATGTAACGCCCCAAGGTCGAACAGACATTCGATGGTCGCATCCAGGCTGTCCATCGAACCTACGACGACCACCCGAGTCATCTGCTCGGGTCTAAACATCAGCGGCCCTCTCGAACTCGGATAGAACGAAGGTCTTCACCTTCACGGTGCTGCGTCTGGCGTTGGTTACGAGCGCCTCGGCGCGTCTCTCTCCTTCCTCGAGGACCGCCTTCTTCCGGGTCTCAATCTGCGTCTTCGCGCTAGACATGCGCGAGTCGAGTTCCTTCTTGAGTTCGGCCTCGACCGCCTCGACCCTCTGAAAAGCAAGGCGCTTTCCTTCGGCCTGTAGCTGCTTCCTCCGGTCCTCGGCCTCCTTAAGCGTGACCTCGACCTTCACCTCAGCTTCACGAATCTGATTAAGGATGTCGGCCTTGCCCACGGATGACGCGCCCCCATCTGCGGATGCCGTCAGCATATAAATAGACTACGAGCATGGACGGGCGGGCGCATGGGGAGACCCTTCGGCGTCTGATTGACGCGCCCGAGTACTTCCTCGACCGCGCACAACGAGACGGAGGCGGGGTTTCCTCCCGGGCAGGCCATGGACATAGTTATGCATTCTGAGCTTCCTGGGCCGCGGCAACCCACCATCCGTCGCCTGAGAGATTGACCAGCGCTAACTCGCAGGCATCATATAGTCTCAGTCGCACGCACTACTGCGGTTGCTCCAGCTTGCCCTTGAAGTCCTCGGGGTCCATGCGGACGACCTCGAGCCCCGCTTGTTTGAGAAGCTCGAGCCCCGCAAGATCGGCGTAGTCGCCGATGTACACCACCCGTGCGACCTGCGCGTTCAGAATCATGCGCGCGCATATCGGGCACGGGACAATCGTCGAGTACAAGGTGGACCCACGGGAGTTGGTGCCTGCCTGAATCAGAGCGTTCTGCTCCGCGTGGACGGCGGTGCAGGTTTCGAGCCTAGTGCCGGAGGGAATGTGGAGCTTGTCCCGGATGCAGCCGACCTCCTCACAGTGGGGCAGGCCTCTAGGATTGCCGTTATATCCTGTACTCTTGATCGCCCCCACGTCGCTGACGAGTATCGCGCCGATCTGCCTCCGGGTGCATGTACTCCTGCGCGATACCTCGATGGCTATGTTCATGAAGTATCGGTCCTTCGAAATCCTCTTGTTCTCGTGGTGAGACATCTCGGCCTGCTCCCCCTCCGCGTGAACGATGCCGGCCTTTTTTAAGTTGCGCCTTCCGGCGAGGCGGCCACCTGGCCCCCGGGCGCCCAGAAGGATAGATATACGAACCCGGGTCTTATACAGGGCAGCAGAGAGACCTGCCAGAGGGGTCATATTGGCAAAATGGACGAAGATTGCAGCCGCGGCGTTCGCAGTAGCCGCGATCGTGCTTCTCGGATATGCGATATTCTCGCAGGAATCCGATGAGGACGTGGTCACCCCGGGCATGGGGGACAGGCACGTCTACACTTCGTCAGATCTTGCGTTGATCGTGGTGTCGTCGTTCATCATCGCTGTGGCGATCATGTTCATATTCCTCCGGGAGGAATACGAGCCGCTCCCGCCGTCCATGAAACCGCATCTGCCACCCCCTCCGCCCAAGGACGAGAAGGAGCCGGCGGTCCTGCAGGATGCGAAACCCGTCGCAGAGAAGACGGTTTCGGAGCAGCCCCCGCGGGAGGCCGATGACGAGGAGAAGAAGCGGGAGACATACCTCGTCCTCCGGCTCCTCACCGGGGACGAGCGAACGATGTTCAGGACCATCTTGGATTCGGGAGGGGAGGCCCTGCAGAAGGATCTCATGCAACGTGCAAAAATGTCCAACGCCAAGGTATCCCGGGTCTTGGACCGGCTCGTCGAGAAGGGCGTCATCTCCAAGGAGAGGCACGGATCGACCAACAAGGTTCGCATCGTCTTCGACTCCGAATGAGGGCACGGATGGTCGGTTTTCACTCACTTTTCACTGCGGTGAGAAGGTTCTAGGCACTTTTCAGGACAGTTACAAATACCCTTTCAACCAAACAAGTACCCATAGAAGCTACGGGTGAGAGCTTAGGGCTGCCCGCAGCAAGAGAGGAGGTGAACACACAGATGAAGACGATCGTAATACTCGCAGTAGTCGGTATCGTCGCACTCGTCGGAGTGGCCGGAGCGGCGGTAGCCTCGGAACCCGCCGCGGACGCCTTGGGACTTGAGTGCCTGTACGAGTGGGCGCATCAGCACGCGTGGAACTGGTCTGGAGAGGGAACAGACATGCCCCACAACCACGACTACAACTACAGCTACGACTATGAGACCTGTCCGTCCGACTGCAACAGTGTCGCATGAAACGTGTGAGGGAGATCCCGACCGTTTCTTGAAACCCTTTGTTCTTATTCCATTCTCAAACGGAGACTCCCGGGTTGGATCGCATGGCGGGTTCGGATCACTGCCAATCGGGACAAAACCGTATCAGTTTTATATCGCTCCTTCCCTGTACGCGTCGTGGTGAGCATCATGGGGGATGACACGGTCGTCAAACGGAAACGCCCCAGCACAGGCATCCTGTTCGTAAGAGATGCGGTCATCGCCATGGCGTTCGTCGCCTCCGTTCTCTTGGCGATGTACGCCTACACGGGCCTTTGGCCGCCGCTCGTCGTCGTCGAATCGGCCAGCATGATGCACAGCGAGGACAACATCAGCTACGTCGGGGTAATCGACACGGGCGACATGGTCCTCGTGAAGGACGTCGACACTCCAGACGACATCGTGACATACATGGAGGGCGTCGTCGACGGTCATAGAACCTACGGCGACTACGGGGACGTAATCATCTACAAGAAGATGGGGTCGGAGATTTCCACACCCATCATACATCGCGCCATCGTGCTTCTCGAAGCGAACGAAGACGGAAGCTACCGGTGCGAAGCGTTGAGAGACGCCCCGGAGGACAAGTGGTCTGTCTCGAGTGGTTCCGATTCCTGGGATCACCTTACAAGCGCGCTCACCATATACAACGTCGGCTACAGAAACACCTCCGTGAGCATCGACATCGCTTCCATCCTAGGCGAGTTTCGAAGAGTCGATTCAGACCCGACCGATGGGTTCATAACGAGAGGAGACCACAATTCGGGCGTAGACCAGTCATACCGCAGCACTTACGTCCCAGTGGACATCGACTGGGTCGTGGGGAAGGCGAGGGGGGAGATCCCGTGGTTCGGACTGCTGAAACTGTGGGTCACCGGCTCGCTAGGAAGCGAGGCGCCCGAGAACAGCGTACACAACTTGTGGATATCGATCGCAGTAATCGTCGTCGTACCCATAACGATCGATGTCGTCCTCACCTACAAGATCCGGAAGAAGATTGCGAGAAAGCGCGAGGCGGCGCAGAGTGCGTACGAGATAGAGAGGGAGGAGGGCATCGCTAGGACGGATGTGGTGGCAGCGCCCGATGAGCCCGCCGTCGATCCGCCGCCCCCCGACGAGCTAGGGCCACCTCAACCGGAGCTCGAACCGCAGCCAGAACACCCTACATGAGCGTTGTTTGGTACCGAAGCGTG
>JAJISI010000005.1:0-20546 GCA_022848805.1 Thermoplasmatota archaeon | reverse complement strand
TGATACCGAAGCGTGTAATTCTTCAGCTGGCCGAGTGTATCATCGTCCTGGAGAATAGACTTGGCCTCGGTGTTCGGAACGCTCAATTCGATCTCCTTCGTCCTTCCGCCTCGCCCGAAAGACTTCACCCTGGCATGTATGAGGCCCAGCATGTCTAGCTCCGATATGAGGTCGGTGACCCGCCGCTGAGTCAGAATCGCTACCGAGGTACACTGGCAGAGCTCCTTGTAGGTCTCGTAGAGGTCTCCGGTCGTCAGTTTCGCGTTACCTTTCTCCTCGTTCAGCACGACGCCCATGAGAACGAGCTTGGACTGCAGAGGTAGCGTCCTGACCGCCTCTGTGACGCAGTCTAGCTCAATCTTGTTCTTCGCCTTCACGACCTCGGATTCCGTGACTATGGACAGATGGTGACGCTCCGCGAGTTCCGCAGCGACCCGCAAGAGATCGAGCGCTCGCCGCGCGTCTCCGTGCTCCTGTGCGGCGAGCGCCGCACAGAGCGGAATCACGGAGGGTTCGAGCAGGTTCTCGTCAAACGCAAGGGATGCTCTCTGGCCAAGTATGTCCCTCAGCTGCTCCGCATTGTATGGTGGGAAGACCATCCTCTCCTCGCTGAGGGAGCTGCGCACCCGCGGGTCTAGGAACTCCGTGAATTTCAGGTCGTTGGATATCCCGATCACGCTCACCCTGGCGTTCTTCAGGTCATCGTTGATCCTGCAGAGATGATAGAGTACATCGTCCCCGCTCTTCGAAACCAGCTTGTCGATCTCATCGAGGACGATGATTATGATGCGGTTTGTCTCGTCTATCTTATCACGGAGGATGTGATAGACGCGCTCAGTGCTCCATCCGGTGAACGGTATCCGTTCCTCGAAATCGTTGATGAACAAGTTGCCCAGGTTCTGGAGAATCCCATACTGCGTGTCGACGACCTCGCAGTTCATGTAGATGAAGTGGACGTTGCCCTCTTCCGAGTTGGCCCGTTCGAGCTCCTTCCCGACGTACTTGATAGTCGCGGTCTTGCCCGTGCCGGTCTTACCGAATAGCAGGATGTTCGAGGGTCTTTGACCTTCGAGCGCGGTAACTAGAACGGATGCCAGTTGATCTATCTGCTCCTCCCTATGCGGGAGGACATCCGGGATGTAGGACGATCTTAGAACGTCCTTGCCACCCCTGAAGATCGATTTTGGTCGGATGTGTTGCTGAAAGATAGTATCCTGCATCTGATTCCCCTGGACTCTCAGAAAAGTCCTCCCCCATCCCCTAAGACTTCAGGTGGAAATGTGTTCGCACAGTCCACATGAAACTGAGGGATTTGGGGAATGCCGCGGAGCGTACTTAAGGGTTAATATTATCCCAGGACTCCATTTTATCCGCAGCGTCAATATTTCGGGGATTTGGGTCGGCCAGCACTTGCGGTAAATGCTGCGTTACGAATAAAAGAAGTGGGATGTCGTTCTGCGAACTTGGCGAGACGCCCCCCTCTATTTCCATTGGAGCTCCGACGTTTTCCGCGTGCGTTAAGCGTAGGGATGCAGGCTCCATGTGAAGACGGGGTACCCGTTCCTTCATTTCCTCTGGAAATGACGATATACTATGATAGTATTTTGTACGATTGGTGGGGATTAGCAAGCTTGAAACGTGCAGTATTGTTGTCGATAGATGATGACTTAGACGAAATCCGGGCACTGCTTCAAACTCTCGAGGTCGTCGTCGATAAGGTGATCGTCCAAAGGAGGGGGAACCCTCATAGGAAGACATACCTTGGTCCTGGAAAGGTCGAGGAGGTGGGACAAGATGAGGCACTCTCAGACATCGACTATATCGTCGTCAACGGCGACTTGAAACCATCGCAACATCATGCTCTCGAAATGCTCTTCCAGAAAGAGTGCATAGATCGGGTTGGCGTCATTTTGAGGATATTCGCCAACCATGCGAACACGAAAGAAGCGAAGAACCAGGTTACACTTGCTACTTTAAGATATGAACTGCCATTCTTGAGAGAGTGGATCCATAAGGCAAAGAAAGGGGAACGCCCGGGGTTCTTGAGTGGCGGCGCGTATGCTACCGAAGTCTATTATGAGCATGCAAGACGTCAGATTAAACGTATAGAACGTAGTTTGAACATCCGTTCTAAGCAAAGAGAAGTCCGACGAGCGCTGAGAAGGAGAAAGGGGTATTTTCTCGTTTCTCTTGCGGGCTATACGAACGCAGGGAAGTCCGCTCTACTGAATGCACTCTCCAGCTCTCAGACAACCGTAGACGACAAACTCTTCTCAACGTTATCAACAACAACAAGGCGACTGAGTGAATCAAAGAGGAATATATTGCTAACGGACACCGTAGGATTCATTAGCAAGCTCCCGCCAGATCTCGTGAACGCGTTCAACTCAACTTTGGAAGAGATCTTTCTTGCGGACTTGATTCTAGTGGTTATCGACGTTTCCGAACCGTTTGACCTGGTTGAAGAAAAGCTGAGGATTACGCTAAACATCCTTGTCCCGAGATTACGCGGAAAGAAGATGCTGATCGTCGGAAACAAGATAGACCGGGTTCCCCCCAACTCTTATCACGAGCTTCGAGAGGTGATAGAGGCAATTCGCCCCAATTCTGATGTGCTTCTTGTATCCGCAACCGATCACATCGATCTCGCAAAGTTGATTTCAGCAATCGAAGCATCAGAGGACCGTAGTTGTATTCTAGTCGCGACGCTCCCCATTACAGACACCTCTCTCTCGCTCCTATCTGCATTGCACGACTCTACAGATATCGAAGAAACGATGACGGATGACGCGGTCGGGATCGTTCTCAGGTGTCGGATGAACGAAGTGCAGAAACTGACGGGTAGAATCGAAGCCATCGGCGGAGTCGTGGTAACGACCCGTGATGCATCGTCTGATGACGGCATCGCGTGTGAAGACCGTCCATAGGAAGCGAAGGGGCCCCCCTTTCCGTTGCCGACCTTCAGCGCCTCATTTCAGATTGAACCGACGCTTCTTCTCGAACATGCGTACCTCGAAACGCCTGGGTAAGGACCACGCTAGGTATTCGATTTCGTCCATGTTCCTGACGAACTTGGCCTTGCTTGGTGTTGCGATCAGTCTTGCCAGGGCCCGAGTCTTCTTGAAATAATCGTACAGCCACCACCCCGCGCCCACAAGAAGCAGGGGGCCCCCAACGAGAAACCAGTATGCCCATGACCCGAACGGCTCCGCTAATTCCTGCAAGACGTACAAATAGGACGGGAGCCGGTCCAGGAGAAACACGCCCGTCACGCCTACCAGCGTCACGAAGGCTGCGACCGCGCAGAGGAACCCGCTCAGTTCCAGCCTATACTCCGTCAGCACGCTCTTGGACACGACATCACCTGATGAACCCGTACTCCCGCACACCTCTTAATCATTTCTCAAAACGTCCGATCGACTACGTGTAGTCGATGTCCTGAACCGCCTAGCATCCGATCGTCCTGCGTGGACGCTCAGAGCCACCGAACCAGAATCGCCTGCCTTCTCTTGGTAGTAACCCTGAGTTCTGCGCTACTCGCCGCCTCTGCAGCCGTTCCTCCGACGGTGGAGGTTAAGGATTGCCTATCCGTCGAGGAGGGGACGCCAGTGCGCGTGGTCGGCGTAGTGACCGCACACCGCTCCTACGACTCTGGTACCGAAGTGGTGACGCTCGTGGACCGATGCGGCGGGGCCGAGATCCGTGCCATATGCTCCCCGACCCGGGCGCCGGCGCTGTGCACCCTCATTTCGATCGGCGACCTAATTAGGGTGGAGGGGGCGGTGGCTAGGGACGCCTCCAGCGTGATAGTCTTCGCGTCCAGGGACACGGTCTCCTTGTTGTGTCACTCCGAGTTCGTGCTCTCAGTGGAGTTCCTGTGTGACAATTGGCGGCTATTCGAGTTCGACAGGTTCAACGTGACTGGTGGGCTGGAGTGCAGCGGCGATTCTCTATTCCTCCGTAGCTTGTCCAACGGGCGCGGGATATCTCTCCATCTCCCGGAGGGGCTCTCAACGGGCCTCTTGGGCGAGTCGGTCATCGTGGATTGCACCCTGCTCGTCGACCTGCAGTCGATGACGATAGTTCTCCAGGCATGGTCGCTACACGCAGCTCCATGACAGCAACCATTTTCTGCAGGGCCTCCATTGCCATGGGTGTGTCCGCGACATACCTGGGATTCGACGATACGGACTCCCCTCATGGCATGTGCACCACATTCCTGGCGACTCTCATCCTAGACGAGTTGAGGTGCTTCGATCTGATCGGTCTGCCCCGATTGGTTCGTCTCAACCCGAACGTTCCGTGGAAGACCAGGGGAAACGCCGCCGTTTGTCTCCCCCTTGGCCGGGGCGTCGGGGCGGGCAGGGTATGCGGCGCAATCGACGGTCGGCCCGTGATGAGCTACGCACGCGGCTCCTCGGCCGACCAGGAGGAGATATTGCCCCTCGCAGCGAGGGTTCTTGAGCGGGTGGCCGAATTCGACTGCGACAAGACGAACCCGGGGATGGTGGCAACGAACAAGAAGCCCTCTCAACGCATCTATTGGAGGGCGGTCAGGGAAGTCGTGCAGCTCTCTGATGTGGAGCGGGAGCTGAAGGTGGTCGGAGCCTCATGGAAGAGATACAAGAACGGTAGAGGCATAATCGGAGCCACCTCCGCGATTTCGTGCCGCCCTCACGATCGCACCTGGGAAGTCATATCGTACAGGACTCCCGATCGGATCGGCACGGAGCGCGCGGTCGACAGGGAAAGCGTAATCAGGATGGACCGCAAGATGAAGTCCACATTTCACAACTACGACTCTGAGAGCAAGCACATCGCCATCACGCCCGCCTCTCCATGCCCCGTGCTGTTCGGCATCAGGGGCGACTCGGCCGACGAGCTGATGCAGGCGAGGAAGATGATACGCGGGGAACCCCCGCTCAGTTGGTTGCTGTTCCTGACGAACCAGGGCACGGACGATCACATTGTCAGATGTCGCGTGCGCGATTTCGAGCCCGGGATGTCCGTGCGAGTCCAAGCGACCGTGGCAGCGCCGCCCAGGTCGGTCGAGGGCGGTCACGTGATCGTGAATGTGTCTGACGGGGACGCGGTCGACGTCGCCTTCTACGAGCCGTCCGGTGTCATGAACCGTGCTGCAAGGCACCTGATTCCCGGCGACGGGATCGAGGTGTATGGGTCTGTGCGCGATTCCCCTCGAAGCCTGAACGCGGAGAAGCTTCATGTGCTCCATCTGGCGGTCGCGCACAGGAAAGATGCCAACCCTCTCTGCGTCGTATGTGAGAAGCGGATGGGGTCACTCGGGGCCGGTCAGGGATATCGATGCAAGAGGTGCGGGGCGCGTGCTCCTGCGGGCGCTGCGGAGATTGCAGAGGTGAGCCGCGAGATACGTACCGGCTGGTATGAACCTCCCGTCGCATCCAGGAGGCATCTTCACAGGCCAATACGGCGGATGTCGAGGGACGATATCAACAACTTATTATAGCGACCAAAATCATGCTTGGCCCCACTGCTGGCAAGGTGTCAGCATCATCGGAAGGGATACCGGATGAACCAACCAGTTATTCTTAGCGCTGTCAGGACCCCGATCGGCAAGTTCGGCGGTGGCCTGAAGGCGCAGACCGCTACGCAGCTCGGCGCAATCGTTGTCCGCGAAGCGGTCAGTCGGGCGGGCATAGATCCGACGGAGGTGGACGAGTGCATAATGGGTAACGTTATCACCGCGGGGCTCGGCCAGAACCCCGCGCGCCAGGCGGCCCTCCACGGCGGTCTTCCGCCCGAGGTGCCCGCTCTGACCATAAACAAGGTATGTGGCTCCGGCCTCAAGGCAGTCATGATTGCAGCGGATGTCATCTCCGCCGGAAAGGGCGCGCTGTTCGTCGCAGGGGGGATGGAGAGTATGTCCAATGCCCCCTACCTCCTCGAGAAGGCGCGGTTCGGATACAAGTTGTTCGACTCACAGTTAGTGGACGCTCTGGTCCGGGATGGTCTGTGGGATGTGTTCAACGACTTCCATATGGGCAACACGGGCGAGATCATCGCCGAGCGGCACAACGTGTCGCGGGAGGCTGCGGACAAGTTCTCCCTCTGGAGCCATCAGAAGGCGGTGCGGGCGGTGAAGGAGGGGCTGTTCAAGGATGAGATCGTGCCCGTGGAGGTGCGGTCGAAGAAAGGGCCCGCCAAAGTCTCCGACGATGAGGGCCCAAGGGAGGACACGACCCTCGATGTTCTCGGCAAGCTCAAGCCCGTTTTCAGGGACAATGGCGTGCTCACTGCGGGCAATTCGTCGAGTATAAACGACGGAGCAGCAGCTCTCGTCGTTGCTGATCCCGTCAAGGCCGAGGAACTGGGGCTTGAGCCGATCGCTAGAATAGTGGACTACACCTCCTCGGGCATGAAGCCGGAACTGATTATGGAGGCGCCGATACCTGCCGTGCAGACGCTGCTTAAGAGGAACTCCCTGCAGATATCCGACATCGACCTGTTCGAACACAACGAAGCCTTCTCGACCGCGTCGATCGCAGTGAAGGACTCGCTCGGAGTCCCTGAGGACCGGTTCAATGTCAACGGTGGGGCGGTGGCCCTCGGCCACCCCATCGGCTGCAGCGGCGCTCGAGTGCTCACAACGCTCATCTACGCCATGCAGAAGCGGGATGCGTTCCGCGGGATCGCAACCCTGTGTCTGGGTGGCGGCAACGCCGTCGCGATGCTCGTTGAGCGATAGCCCCATCAACCGAAAGCGAAATATCGGACCTCGTATTACGTTGACCCGAAACGAAGGAGCGTAAGTTCTTTGGATGCTCAGAAGTTGATGCAGGTCGTCGATGCCGACAAGGACAGGATTGTGAAAACGCTCTGCGACATGCTCAGGATCAAGGCGGTAGGGCCCGAGAACGGCGGTGCTGGCGAGGCTGAGAGAGGCGATTTCCTGGTCGCGCTTCTGAAGGAGCTCGGCTTCGACGAGGTCGAGCAGTACGATTCGAAGGACCCGCGCGTCCCCTCGGGCCGTAGGCCGAACATCGTGGCGAGGGTGAAAGGCTCGACAGATGTCAATCTGTGGGTGGTCACGCACACGGACATCGTCCCCGAGGGGGACCTCAAGGCGTGGACCCGTCCACCGTACGAAC
Source organism: Thermoplasmatota archaeon (assembly GCA_022848805.1). Classification (GTDB taxonomy): domain Archaea; phylum Thermoplasmatota; class Thermoplasmata; order UBA10834; family UBA10834; genus UBA10834. The sequence goes on along the minus strand of JAJISI010000005.1, from coordinate 13,419 downwards.
CCCAGGTCGTCGATGGCAGGATTTATGGTCGTGGGTCCGAAGATAACGGTCAGGAGCTTATCGCATCCCTCTTCGGCCTGGTTGCGCTCTTGAAGACGGGGATAACTCCCGAGTTCAATGTGTGCCTAGCATTCGTATCCGATGAGGAGTACGGCAACACACACGGGATCGATGTTTTGTTGAAGAAGGGGTTGTTCAAAGAGGGCGATTTGATCGTGGTGCCTGACCACGGATACCCCGACGGAGCATCCATGGCGATAGTCGAGAAGAGCGTCGTATGGGTGAAGGTCGTGGTCGTCGGAAGACAGACGCACGGCAGCACCCCAGCGAACGGGGTGAACGCGTTCGAGGTGGCTGCGAGATACATCGGCCACTGCACCGACCGGCTGAGGTCGAAGTTCTCGAAGAGCGATCCATTGTTCGACCCACCTGAAAGCACCTTCGTGCCGTCTAAGTGCGAGGGCAACGACTACAACATCAACACCGTGCCTGGAAGGCAGGTGTTCTACTGCGACTTCCGCGTCCTGCCCGATTATGCGCTGGACGACATCATGTCCGAGATGCAGACGGTGGCTCGCGAGCTCGAGGCCAAATCGGGTGCGAAGATAGAAGTCAGCTTCATAGACAGAACCGAGTCTGCGGGGAGGACCTCGGAAGATGCAGAAGTCGTGAAACGCCTCGGGGAGGCGATCACCGTCGTCGGGGGATTCCTGCCAAAACCCATCGGGATCGGCGGCGCGACCTTCGCGACCCCGTTCCGGAAGGCCGGGTTGGATGCGGTCGCCTGGAGCACGATTCCAGGCACAGGACACGACGCCAACGAGTACATCGAGATATCTGGGATGATGTTCGATGCCAAGACCTATGCGGTGCTCTTCGCGGGCAAGAACATAGACCGGACGGGTTAGAGCGTCTGGGACGGCTTCGGCATCTTGTCTCCGAATATCCTCGAGATCATCCATTCCGCATCGAATCGTCTGAACTCGTCGTATCCCTGGCCGAAGCTGACATACGCGACCGGCTTCCCGATCGCTTTTGCGATGGAGAGCGCCGCCCCGCCCTTGGCGTCGGCGTCGATCTTCGTCAGGACGACCGCATCGATCCCGACCGCCTCGTCGAACCTCTTCGCCTGCTCGATCGCGTCGGAGCCGGCGAGCGAGTCCCCGACGAAGAATACCACATCCGGCTTGGCGACTCGCTGGATCTTCCTCATCTCGTCCATCAGGTTCTTGTTGGTCTGCATCCTCCCCGCGGTGTCGATCAGGACGAATTCCTTCTTCCTCGCCTTGGCGTGTTCGATCGCATCGAACGCGACGGCCGCCGGGTCGCTCCCTGCCTGATGTTTGATGATCTTGCACCCGAGTCGTTCGGAGTGCAGGGTCAACTGTTCGATCGCCCCTGCCCTGAATGTGTCTCCCGCGGCAAGCACGCAACCGTGTCCTCGAGCCTGCAACCGATGGGCGAGCTTGGCGATGGTAGTCGTCTTTCCCGTGCCGTTGATTCCAACGAACATCATCGCGATCGGCAGGGTCTTGGTCTTCATAACCTCGTTGAGCGAGAACTCCTGACCAACGAGCACATCCTTGACTGCCGATCGAAATGCTAGGTCGACGGCCTCCTCCACCTTGAACCCTTTCTCGACCCTCTTGCCTGCTAGGAACCGTCGCACGTCCTTCGACATCTCCTCGACGACAGGCAGCGCGACATCCGCCTGAAGAAGGCCGAACTCGAGTTCCGTGAGGATCTCGTCTAGAACGCTCTCGCGCAGCTTTCTGCCCGAGTCACCGACCACCTCGGACATGTCCTCGATGGACCTCGCCTTAGCGACGGTCGACGCCACAGCGAGCTTGTCTCTGAGGGCTTTGAACATGACCGCTCCTGAAGGTCGGAGCCCTCACTGGGGTTCCGACCGCGAGTAGTGCTCCTGAACCTTCGCCGAGAGCTGCTGGACCGTGAGTTCGGTCTGCTCGATGCGTTCGCCAATCTTGTGCGCCGCACGGTTGAGCTCGTCGATCCTAGCGCTCAGCAGTTTCTGCGCCTCCTCCGGAGACCGCTGAAAGGAAACATCTGCACCCACGCCGACGATTGCGCTCTTATCCTCGGAGATTCGGGCGTGGATGAACGATTCCGCCCCGATCGGCACCAGGATATCGTCCCCTGGCTTGCCCGAAGCGACTCGGGATATGGTGTCCCTCGCCCGCGAGTGCTCGTCGACCGTGAGTTTGATGATTTCCTGCTGTCTCATGAGCGCCTCGTACTGCGCCTTGGCGCTCTCTATCATCGCTGCCGCATCTCTTGCCTCTGCTTCGTCCATCAGCCACCCGCCTCCAGGATGTACTTCACTTGGTGATCCGTAATCTCTTCCGGCGTCATGGTTCTGACGCCATCGATTCTGACGAGCGGCCGCTTGACCCGGTGCCTGCTACCGATGAGCGACAATACCTTCTCCACGGCGGCCGGCTCGTCGGCCGAGGCCACTTCGATGGTGAAAGGCTGCCACCTGCGAATGGAAATCCTGAACTCTCCCTTTATCTCGTAAGCCTTCATGATGACCCGCCGAGGCCCTAGAGAAGGTACTCCAGATAAAGCTTTTGCCAGTGGAACTGAGCTGACCTAGCGTCTCATCACGCCTCGGCGAATAGGTATTCATATCCGGAATCTCGATGACGGTGGCGTGACCCGGCAGATCGACGTCTTCCGTCCTGGCAGGAGCTTTCCAGCCGTTTCCGTCACCGGCACCAGGTGCGACCTCAATTGCCGCCATTGCGCGGGTCATTATCTGCGCGGGATGAGGGCGGCGACCGAGCCCGAGGAACTGGTGAGGCAGGCTCGTGGGTTGGATGAAGGGGGCGCCCTGGGCCTGCTCATCAGTGGGGGCTCCGAGACAACAGGAAAGGTTCCGTTGGAGCGGTTCGTCGGGGCGATCAGACGAATCAAGGACACCACACGATTGAAGATCAACGCGCATGTGGGGCTAGCTCCGAAATCGGACCTTGAGGCTCTGGTTGCTGCGGGTGTGGACGCCTTCTCGGTCGATGTCTACGGTACGGACAGCGCCGTCCAGGACACGCTCGGGCTAGACGCTTGTGCGGACGACTTCATGAAGGTGGTCGAGGACCTGAAAGACCTGGACGCTCCCGCGATTGCACCGCATATATGCATCGGGATTGAGAAGGGAGTGCTGGCGGGCGAGATGGATGCGATCGCTCGTTTGAAACCGATCGGACTCGACACGGCGGTCTTCCTCGTCTTCACACCGACAAAGGGCACATCGTACGAGAAGGTGCAGCCCCCAGCCCCCTCGGACATCCTTTCCGTGCTGCGTCTGGCGCGGGAGCAGCTGCCGGATACGCGACTCGTGCTAGGGTGCATGCGCCCTAGAACGGCCCGGCAATACGAGCTCGAAGCAGTTGCCCTAGGCATCGACGGGATAGTCATGCCTAGCAAGGAGACTCTGAATTATATCCGGAGATCCGGGGCGACGATCTCTGAAAAGGAAACCTGCTGCGCGCTCGGATAGGATTCTCACTTGTATATCGAGCCGTGGGAGTACTTGCGCTCGATTGGCATGAGATATGCAATCCACGCGATGTTGGCGACTACCATCGCCAGTGCGAGTAGGGAAACCACGCCTGTGAATATGTCGGAGGCGTCCCTCACGATCGTCACCGTCGCCACTGAGCCAAGGTCGTCTTGGTCGTACAACACGAGTACGTACCTCTGGTGGTCCGCCTTGGGAATATCGATCGTGACCGAACCTTCTATCCTGTCGTTGTTTCGGTTGAGTCTCAGTATTGACAGCTGGCTGATGTCGTCCTCGTAGGCGTCAAAGACGGCGCCTTCCACCAAGTATATCTCGACGATGTTCACCGCGGTCGCGTGCACCTCTACCATGCGTTGCAGCGCGAGCGGGTCTCTGGACCAGAACTCCACCGGTTCGCTCTCAGTGAGGGCCGAGGTCTTGCTGGTTCCGTCCTGTATCGCGGACAGGATTGGTGGGGTCATCAACATGACGGTTACAACGGCGGCGACGATCATGATCATCACAGCCGACTTGATTGAGTTCTTCGCCATCAGGTGTTTGGCGCTAGAGCTCCTGGCGAACCTGATCTCCATGATTCGGAAGAAGAAGCTCTCGACGCATACGACGAGAAGGAGCAGGACCATCACCGACGCGAACAAATCGAGCGGGAGGTAGAGGACCGGCGTCAGCTGCGCGTTACCGAAGATGAAGATCATGACGAACGCAAGAACGATGAGCATCATGGCCTGGACGACATAGAGCGCCAATTTGATCCGTCTGATTTTGGTGAGCCTTATGGAGTCCTCCAGAACCTTACTGGAAAATGGCATCGGAGCCTTTTATGCCATTACGGCTGATAAATACTTTTTGTGCTAGTTATCGAGCGAAGCTAGATTTCTGCATATCAGGTGGACCGCCGCGTAGCTGGGCACCTTCGTCGGACCGGCGTCCAGGTCGAATCCGACCCCTCTAAGAGTCACGCTCGCAGGCGCCTCCAGGGTTACGCCTACCTCCTCTTCCCCGAATGCCCGGGGGACTGCGTCCCTGAACGGGTCGAACCCGTCGAGTTTCTCCCTGGTCATCGGCATGACTTCGAAACCGGTCTTACCGTGCAGAGAGCTCGGAAGGCGGATGAGTCTGCGGACATCGGAGGTCACGGGTTCGTCGGTCTCCCCCTTGACCTTCCCTTTGACCCTGAGGTCAACGAGTTCCAGGAACGCGTCGCTGTTCCGTTTCTCAGAGAACACCTCGAATGTGTCCTCGTCTCTCATCCGGTCGGCGCCGCTCTTGTCCTTGTTCTTCACGAAGAGGTCTTCGTAGAGCCCTCCGATGGTTTTCGGCCCGATGTCTCGTTTGGATGCCGTAAGCGCCTCCGAGACGAGCCTCTTCGCGTCCTCCTCGGGCATCTCCTCCAGCTCTGCCAAGAGCTCCTCGATGCCCTTCCGTATCCTTCTCTTCCACCCTCCGTCCGCATGCGTGGGCATATCGCGCTTGTGGCTCACCCCGGAACGATCCTTGAACCTGCTCTGCTCGAACGCGCTCCGTGGGAAGACCCAATCAAGATCCAGGCCGGTGCCTGTCACGTAGTCCACGATCTCCCTCCTCTCGTGCGAAGTCAGCTTGAGGACCTTCTGGCTGTTCACGTGCACGTGGTACCCCCTACCTCCTGAGAACACTATCTTGAGGTCGCCTTCGTCGAACCCGAGGTCTTCGTTGAGAAATTCATCGATCAGCCTCGTGACTTCCTGCTTGACCCTTGCGAGCATCTGCTCATAGGACTGCCCCTTCGTACCCTCGACATGGTCCGCGTCGAGGTCGAACAACAGGTCCGCCCCGAGCCATGACTTCTCAGGCATGGTGGGGGCATCTGGCTTCTCGTAGTAGGCAGTGGAGTAGTAGGCGTGCGACGGCGTCTGCTCGACCAGGTACTTCTTCAGTGCCGCTCTGCTAGGAAACGCCATGTGCCTCATCATGAAGGTGCGGTCGAAGAACATGAACCCGAACTCCCGCCTGGCGAACCTCTCGGGCATGTCTAGGGGAGATTCCGTGTAATGTCTGGCGAACAGCTTCATGACGAACCTCTTCGAACCGTTCGGAATCATCTCGGCTGCGTTATCCCACTGACGCATATATTAAGCTGCCATCTACAATCTTGCTGCATTCTGAGCGCACGTCAGAAACCATAAAATGGTCGCAGCGCCATCCAACGGCCCACCAGGTAGAGCGTATGAACAAGATCTACGTGAAGCTCATTCTCAGCAGCGAGGGCGAACCTCCCAAGCGCATCGTCGAACGCATGAAGCGGGTCGGCGCGCTCCCCCTCGTCGGCGATTTCGATTTCGAGTTGGAGCTCACCCCGGACGAGCGATTGTTCGACAAACTCGATACGATCCACAAAGCCCTCAAAGGTTCAAGAGTCAGATACACCGTCACGACTCAAGCAGAACCCAGTAAGCCCATGGAGGCCGACGCCTCGACGCGTTCGGTCTCCTCGTTGGATGGCCTCAAACCCGCTGATATGAAGAAGGCCGTCTATATGCAGAAGCTAGACCGGTGGCGGGAGATGGGGTTGGACGTCTCAGAACTGGAAGAGGTGCTGGATGCGGATATGACCCTTTTCAAGGAGGCTAGCAAGGAGTTCCTCAGAACCCACCTGAACAGCATGTCCGTGGTGAGGGACAAGCACCCGCCTGATATTCAACTCGATGGTGAGGTGCTGGCACTCCTCAACGAGGTGGGTAAGACGATCGCGGCCCTCGCCACGGCCACAGGTCACTCGAAAGAGCAGGTCACTCTGTCACTCGGACGCCTGATATCATCTGGGAGCGCGACCCTCACAGGCTCCGGGGAAGGGGAGAAGTATGTGCTTGTCCCACCGCCTGCGCCACCCCCTGTCAAGAAGAAGCTAAGGACCCTTCCGGCGGAAGACGACGAGGAGGCCGAGGACCGGGTCTACAGCGCTCTTTCTCCGAACGGTACAACGCGTGGGCAGGTCCTCAGGGCGACCAGGTTGCCCGAGGAGCAGCTCTCCAAGGCGCTCGCATCCCTCTCGAAGAAGGGCAGGATACGCGTCATAGGCAAGGGCCCGAAGGCGCGGTTCGTACCTACCTGACCATGGCACGGCTACAGATCGTGGTCCTAGCCGATACATCTGGTAAAAGCTTTATACAGACACTTCCGATTGAGCGCCGCCCAGGGAAGGATACATGATGCGCGCGTTCGAGCTGACTAAGACCACGGTGACGTACCAGGGCTCGGACTTCCCGGCCTTGAACGATGTTTCTATCGGGGCAGATGAAGGCGAGATAGTCCTTCTGCTCGGATCCAACAACGCCGGCAAATCCACCTTCTGCAGGCTTCTGAACGGTCTCGTGCCCAAATCGACCCCTGCACAGATCGATGGAAAGGTGGAAGTTCTGGGGCGAGATGCCAATAGGACCTCGGTCGCCAGGCTCGCTACGATGGTCGGAATGGTTTTCCAGGAACCGGAAAACCAGCTGTTCTGTATGAGTGTCGAGGAAGAGGTGGCGTTCGGACCGGAGAACGTGGCGATTCCAAGGGCCGAGATTATCGCCAGGGTCGAATGGGCTCTCGAGGCCGTCGGGCTGACCGGGTACAACGCTCGCTCGCCGTCCAACCTGTCGGGAGGCGAGAAGCAGAGGCTGGCCATTGCAGCCGCCCTGTCCATGCGCCCGCGACTGCTCGTCCTGGACGAACCGGCATACGCTTTAGACCCCACTGGAAGGGTGGACCTGTATGCGCTCCTACGCGACCTTCGCGAGAGATATGGTATGACTATCCTCATCGCGGAGCGGGACGCGGAGGAGATGGCGGAGCTGTGCGACCGCATGATCCTCCTTCGCAACGGTAGGGTGGTGGCCGACGGAGCCCCGAACGCCGTCCTATCGGGCATCGACGAGGTGGTTGCTGCGGGGGTGTCGCCCCCCCAGATCGCCCACCTGAGCTCGCTCTTGGCGGACAGGTTCCCGGGCAAGACGCGCCCATTCTTCACGACGGATGACGCGGAGAAGGAGATCGCGGACTTGGTTCGAGCCACAGGGAGCGATGCTCCGTGAATGTCAGCATCGCCGCTCAGAGTCCGCCGATTATCTCCTTGCAGAATGCTAGGTTCTCGTACGAGGGCGGCGTCGAGGCACTCAGAGGGGTATCGTTGAATGTAGCTAGGGGTGAGAACGTGGCCATCGTCGGCGGGAACGGCTCCGGCAAGACGACGCTCGCGAAGCACCTCAACGGGCTCCTGAAACCGTCATCGGGGAAGGTTCTCATCGGGGGGGAAGAGACCAGCACGACGAGTGTTGCGACGCTAGCTAGGACCGTCGGCTACGTTTTTCAGAACCCAGACTATCAGCTGTTCTGCACATCAGTCTCGGAGGAGGTCCGCTTCGGACCGAAGAATATGGGATTCGGGCATGACGACGAGTCCGCGCTCGCGGAGCGCGCGTTGAAGCTGATGGGCATAAGCCACCTGCGGGAGCAATCGCCGGTCTCACTGAGCCTCGGTGACAGGAGAAAGGTTGCGATCGCCTCCGTACTTGCGACCTCTCCCAGAGTGCTCGTCCTCGACGAGCCGACTACCGGCTTGGACTCAGTGGAGTCCGCACAGCTCATGGCCACATTGGGCGTCCTGCGTTCCGAGGGTATGACCATCGTGCTGATCACGCACGATATGCGGCTGGTCGCTCAGCACATGGACCGCGTGATCGTAATGTCCGAAGGGCGCATCGCGTTCGATGCCGGCGTCGAGGAAGCGTTCTCCGACCCTGACCGGTTGAAGAGGTGCAAGCTCCTCGCCCCCCCGATAACCGTCCTGGCTCAGAGGTTGCAGGCTCAGGGGCTCCTTACGGAGGGGGCGACCACGCCTCTTCAGCTGGTGGAGCAGCTGGTGCGCGTTCGGGGTGAGCAGCAATGACGAGGTTCGAGGACTTGTATACTGAGGCGGACACATTCCTGCACAGGCTTGACCCGCGCGTGAAGATGGCATCCGTGCTCATGCTCAGCCTCCTCGCCATCATCATGTCCGCCCTGACTTACCTGCTCGTACTGCTCACATTCATCTTCGTCCTGCTCCTGCTCGCCAGGTCGAGTTACAGGAAGACCACGTTCGCGATGAAGTTCGTGTTGAGGTTCATGGCGCTGATAGCGATCCTATGGCCACTGTTCGACCCGTCTGGCACTCCTGTCCTGATTCGGTTGGGGCCGGTGGTCATCACTGAGCCAGGTATATGGCGGGGATTGGCGTCTGCCGCTCGCGTAGGATGCCTCGCAACAGTATGGTACATACTGATATTCACGACCTCTCAGCGGGATCTCGTGCGGGGCCTGGTGAAGCTGGGCCTGCGATTCGATTTCGGCCTGGCTCTGGCAATCGCCCTGAGATACTTCCCGACGTTCGGAACCGTGATGGACTCGATCATTGACGCGCAGCGGTCGCGCGGCATGGAGTTCGAGAAGGGGAACATCTTCGTACGTGCGCGGAAGTACGTGGCCGTGCTCGGCCCCGCGATCGTCTCGGCGCTGAAGACCGCGGATATGCTCGCGCTGGCTCTGCAGTCGAGAGCCTACGGCGCGCGCAGAAACAGGACATATCTCAGGGAACTCAATATGCGCCCTTCGGACTACGTGGCGCTGGTGGCGGCGCTCGCCATGTTCATCGTTCCAGCCATAGCGAAGTACGCCTTCTCTATACCTATATGAAGGCTAGATGTTAAGTAGGGCGCCCAGTCTCCGCTGGTCGAGGACCATGGCATCTGGTACGGAGAACGAGGAGATCCTGGACGACGAACTCGACCAGCCGGACGGCGCAGGATTCGTTCCTCCGATCATCGTTGCCCGGTACGGCGTGCTCACGGCCCTGACGGCCGCCGTCACGTTCGCGACGTTCATCTACTTCGCACCCACGAAGGGTTATTTCAACATGGGCGACTCCATGGTGTTCTTCTGCGCATTCGCGTTCGGCTGGCGCGCAGGCGCGATCTGCGGGGGCGTAGGGTCCGCCGTTGCCGATGTTCTGCTTGGAGCTGGATTCTTCGCGCCGTACACATTTCTGGCCAAGGGCTCGGAGGGCCTCGTCGCTGGCATCATAGGCCGCCTCAACGGCGGCAGCAAGCTTGCGAAGGTGCTCGGCGTCGCTGCAGGAGGCTCGTGCATGGTGGTCACATACCTGCTGTGCGAAGTATATCTCCTGGACGTCGGCTGGGGAGCCGCACTCGCGGAAGCCCCCGGCAACGTGATCCAGGTCATCGTCGGCGGGACGGTAGGCATTCTACTTGCATGGTATGTGAAACGCGTCTACCCGGCCTCCGGCGCGCTGTAGGTGTCGGGCTCACTTCCTCAGCTTCGCGAGCTCCTTGTCGCCTATCTTGTCCCTCGGCATGAGCCCTTTCATGCCTGCCATCATGTTCATCCCGAAGTTCATTAAGACCGCGGGCAGCGATATGCCGAAGCGCGTCCCCGTCTCGACGACCTTGCCAGGGTTCATGATGTCGTAGGGGTCCATGAGTGTCTTGATCCTACGGATGAGCTCCGCACCCTCCTTGCCGCGGTAACGGTTGAGGTTCCCCGCGAAGAACAGGCCGAGGCCGACCGGTCTCCCGCCGTTCTCGAATGCGATGTCTCCGAGTTTCTTTCCGAAGCCCATCGCCAGGGTCGTGCGGAAGAAGTTGTGATCGTCCGTGAGATAATAGGGCATGAGCATGACGGTGTTCCTGTCCGCCACCGTCCCTATGACTGGTCCTTTGAGCTTCATCTTCTTCACGAGCGCCCTCGTCTCCGCCAGGACCTTCTCGAACGATTCTATAGGGACGAGTATCTCCCCTGGGATGGCTCCGGCGCCCATCTCCCTGACCCTGAACTCGTAGCTCCGCTCGGACCACTCGTGCTCCGCGACCTCGGAAGGCATCTTCTTCGCACCCGACGAAGTCATGATCTCGTCTAGGCTCTTCTCCTCGAGGTCGACGGCGTCCTTCGATCCAGTGAGCGCGCATGTGACCATGCAGCCCACATCGGGCGCGTCCTTGCCTACCGCCCTGAGATACTCGAAGTGGACCTTGTCACCGTACATGATGTGCATCGGCTCGACATCGCTCCTGACGAGCTTGCGCAGTGCGGGAGTCAGCTGTGACAGGTCGTCGAACGAGTATGCGGTCGCCCTCAGCACTTCCGGCTTCGGCAGCACACTGAGCGTCACCTCCGTTATCACTCCGAGTATCCCCTCGGAGCCGACGAACAGCCAGTTCAGGTTCGGCCCGCCACCGCACGCGGGTACGTACTTGTCACCCGTGTGTATGGTCCTCCCTATCGGCAACACGACCTCCATGTCCCTTATGAGGTCTCCCGCTGTGCCGTACTTGTATGCACCTATGCCCGTCCCCCCGGTGCCTATCCACCCGCCGAGGGTGGCGGAGGGAGCGCTGCTCGGATAGCACGGAAGGAAGAGCCCCTTCGCGTCTAGGGCGTCCCCGAGGGCTTTCCAGGTTATTCCCGGTTGTACCGTGACGACGAGGTTCTTCTCGTCTATGGATATTATCTTGTTCATGGCGGTCATGTCGAGGACGTATCCCCCCTGGACCGGCACCGCGCCTCCCAGGCCCCAAGTGCCCGCCCCTCGGGGGACGATCGGCTTCTTCGTGGCGGCCGCCTTGGCCATCATCTGTGCCACCTCCTCCGAATACTGCGGTCTCACGACCTGGTCCGGGGTGGTCTTGAATATCAGGTCCATCTCCTTCGGAAGTGGTGCAAGGTCGTGGCTGTACAGCCTTCTCTCGAGCTTATCATCAGAGGTCTCCATCTCGAACACCTATTCTGTAACGATTGTGGTGCGGGTATACTAACCCGCTGAATGCGGTAAGCCGTCTTCCCCAATAAAACCTACACCTTCACCGTCCACTGACTCCGAGGGACAGGCGGTTTATCGTCATCCCGCACCGCTTCAACGCCGAAAGTTTCTTATCCGACCGTTCAGTGGGATATATGCGGACGAAGAACGAAACGGGGAGAGGATTACTGGTGGGCGCTACATTGAGGACGATCGGGCTGTTCACGCTACTCATACTGCTGTTCACGGTCATCGGATACGTGATCGGCGGACAATTCATGGACAACTGGATGATGGGTGCTGCGATATTCCTAGCCCTTGCAGCCGTCATAAACATAATCAGCTACTTCTACAGCTCGAAGATAGTGCTCTGGTCCTACAAGGCGAAGATCGTCTCCGAATCGGAGGCGCCCCGCCTCTTCAAGATAGTCAAATACATCTGCATGAAGAGCGACATGCCGATGCCGAGGATAGCCGTCGTCCCGACGAAGACACCCAACGCGTTCGCGACTGGCAGGAACAAGAACAACGCGGTCGTCGCCGCGACCGAGGGGTTGGTGCTCCTGCTGAACGATGATGAGCTGGAGGGAGTACTCGCGCACGAGATGGCGCACGTGAAGAACCGCGACATACTCGTGATGACCATCGCAGCCACTATCGCAGGCGCGATATCCTTTGCCGCACGCATGCTGTGGTGGAACATGATCCTGGGCCGCAGGGGGGGCAGCGGCAACCCGTATCTCCTCCTCGTGGTCGCGATAACCGCCCCGCTGGCCGCGCTCTTGATCCAGTTGGCGATATCGAGGAACAGGGAATACAAGGCGGACAGGGCCGGCGCGTTGATGATCCAGCGCCCTCTGGCCCTGGCAAGGGCCCTTCAGAAGCTGGAGGACGCGAACATCCGCAGGCCTATGAGGAGAGGCAACCCCGCCAGCGCAAGCATGTTCATTGTCAACCCTTTCAGAGGGGGTGGGTTCCTCAAGCTTTTCACGACACACCCTCCGATGAAGAAGCGGATCGAGAAGCTGAACGAGCTGGCGGAAGAGATGGGGCTCATAGGCTGAATCGTCGTAGGCTCAGCCGATCTTCTCCCAATCCTCTAGTCTCAGGATGCTCGAGAGCGTGCCCCCTTGCTTGATCTCCTCTCTGAGCCGCTCCTCTCTCTCCGAGACGTCCACGGCGCGGTTCGCCACCTCGACGGCGTTCTCCTGTGGCACGACGACCACACCGCTCTCGTCCCCTATGATCCAGTCCCCGGTTCTCACGTAGACTCCGCCGCAGACGATCTCGTGGCCGATCCCGCCGTATCCCTTCGGCTCTCCGGCGTTCGGCGCGATGTGTCTCGAGAAGCACGGGAAACCCATCTCGACTATCGCGTCGACATCTCTGACGGCGCCGTCGATGACCACGCCGACGACCCCCTTCGTCTTACAGCTCCAGGAGGCCAGCTCGCCCCATACTGCGATCTCCCCTCCGCACGCGTCGATCACGACCACGTCACCGACCTGCGCCCGGTCGATCGCCTCGACGGATTTGGCCCAGTCGCCGTTGACCGTCTGCACCGTGATAGCCCTTCCGACCATCGCGGTGCCGTGCCGTATCCTAGGGGCGATGCCCTTCATCGCACCTTTCTTGTGCTGGGCATCGGCGATGTTGGGGGAGGATACCTTGGAGAAAGCCTCGGCCAGGTCCTCCTGCGAGTACTTCTTGAAGCGCTCCGAAGGCACTGCATCTCCCGTTTCGATGGCCTTCCTGATCATCGCGGAAGCCTCGGCGGCGTCTCGGGCCTTGATGACCGCCCCGCCGACTATGACTATCGACGCACCGGACCGGACGACCTCTGCCGCTGTCTCGCTGTTGATTCCGCCAGCCGCGGCTACGGGTATGTTCACCGCCTCGACAACTTTCTCCAAGTCCTCGAGCGGCGACCCCCCGACCATCTGCTCGTCCACGCCCACGTGCACGCAGATGTAATCCACACCCATCTTCTCAAGCTGCTTCGCCCTCGACGCCTTGTCAGGGATGTTGAACAGGTCCGCCATGACCTTGGCGCCGTACTGTC
>JAJISI010000049.1 GCA_022848805.1 Thermoplasmatota archaeon | reverse complement strand
CGCCGTCGATGCCCTTCGAGCCGTCGATGTCGACGAGATTGCCCATCCTCCTGAAGTGCTCGAGCAGGGGCGCGGTCTGCTCCATGTATATCCTGAGCCTGTTCCTGACCGTGTCCTCCTTGTCATCGTCCCGTTGGACCAGCGCCGACCCGCACCTGTCACACACCCCGGGGGCCTTCGGCGGGTTGAAACTCACATGGTAGACGGCCGCGCACTTCCCGCACGTCCTACGACCGATGGCACGCTCGACGAGCTGCTCCATGTCGACCACGATGCTGAGCACGATATCGACCTCTGTCATCTTATCCAGCTCCTGCGCCTGGCCCATCGTCCTCGGGAAGCCGTCCAGTATGTAGCCGCTGGCGCAATCGGGCTTCGACACCCTGCCCGATATCAACTGAACGATGAGGTCGTCCGGCCCGAGCCTGCCGCTGTCCAGGTAAGACTTGATCTTAGCCCCGAGGGGCGTCTGCTTCGCCACGGCGTCTCTGAGAAGGTCGCCTGTGGCAATCTGAGGGATGGCATACCTATCTGAGAGCCTCTGAGCCTGCGTGCCCTTTCCTGCGCTCGGTGGGCCGAATATGATGAGTTTGAGCATCTGCAACTACCTGTCGAACCATCTTGAACGATGTACTTATTGCTTGCTCCTCGGCTCGGGGATTCGGTGAAAACGATTTTATCTGCCAGGCGCGTTAGCGGTCCCCGGTTAAAATGAAGCAGGAGATAGTAGAGGAGATAAAGGGCATCGTCGGCAAGGACGGATACTCCACGGACACCGCGGACCTCTACGTCTACGGCTTCGATGCTTCGATCCATCACGCGACGCCTGACATCGTGGTCAGGCCGACGACCACCGAGCAGGTGTCCGCGATCGTCACGCTCGCCAACAAGACTCTCACGCCCGTAGTGCCCAGGGGCGCCGGGACCGCGATGTGCGGCCACACCACCCCGCTCAAGGGCGGGATCGTCCTCGACCTGACGGCGATGAACAAGATCAAGGAGATGCGCGTGGAGGATCTGTACTGTGTCGCCGAACCCGGCGTCATATACGACCATCTCAACGGCGAGCTGGGCAAGCGGGGCTTCTGGTTCCCGACCACGCCCGGCAGCGCCGAGGCGTGCACCATCGGCGGAATGGTCGCGACCAACGCCTCGGGCATGAGGGCGATCAAATACGGCGCGACCAGGGATTACGTGCTCGGCCTGGAAGTGGTCATGCCGACGGGGGAGATCATCCATACTGGCACCAGGACTCTGAAGAACTCGTCGGGGTACCAGCTCGACAGGCTGATGGTCGGAAGCGAGGGGACCTTGGGAGTCATCACCGCGGTGACGCTCAGGTTCGCGGTGAAGCCGAGGGCTTCCGCGATGACCATCGCAGCGTTCAACTCGTTGGTGGACGCCGGGAAGTGCGTGTCCAACATAATCGCGAAACCCCTCCTACCATCCGCGATCGAGCTGATGGACTCCGTCACTATCAAGGCGGTCAACAAGTGCATGAACGTCGGTCTCCCGGACTGCGAGGCGATATGCATGATAGAGGTCGACGGGCACCCGGCGGCGGTGGAGGATGAGATGAAGATCGTCGAGGAGATAGCCCGCAAGAGCGGAGCGGTCTCGACCGAGGCGTCGGCCGACAAGAAGAAGATAAACGAGTGGACGCAGGCGAGGAAGGCTATCCTACCCTCGCTCAGCAGGTACGGCGAGGATTACGTCTCCGTCGCGCTGGCTGACGACATGTCCGTCCCGGTCTCAAAGATCCCAGAGGCGGTCGAGGCGTTCCAGAGGATCGCCGAGGAGAACGGAGTGATAGTCGGCACCTACGGCCACGCCGCGGACGGCAACCTGCACACCAAGATGCTCGTCGAGCCCCATTCCGAAGAGAGCTGGAAGGCCGGGGAGAGGGCGGTCGGGCAGATATACGACAAGGTGCTCGAACTCGGAGGCACGGTCACGGGAGAGCACGGCGTAGCGATAACGAAGGCGCCCTACATGCAGAAGGAGAGAGCCGACTCGATCGACACCATGAGGGCGATCAAGAAGGCGCTGGACCCGAACGGCATTATGAACCCTGGGAAGATATTCGATTGGGAGGGGAGCATCATATCCCACCTCAGGTACCCGGCGTTCTGTGACGATGAGTGCGGCGGCTGTCAGAAGAGCTGAGCCGCGGACAAGAAGCTTATTATCCCAGTTGCCATAGCTCGGAGCTGATGCGCCGCTCAACCGACCTGGCGAAACTGTACTGGTGCGACCGCTGCAACGTCCCGCTCATAGGCCCGAGCTGTGGGAAGTGCGGAGAGCACGGGATCGAGGTTTCCCTGTCGCCTCCGGGCGATATCCGCCTCGCCCTTGAGGGGACGAAGAAGAGGCTCAGATACCTCTTCCTCAAAGAGTATGGCGTCCAGCAGATCATCCCCGACGTGGTCGTTCTGAACAAGACCTCAGGGGAGGACCGGGCAGACGAGGTTATCGTCGAAGGGTGGAGGATCGCCCTCCTGCGGTACGACCTCGCCGAGAGGAAGCACGAGTTGGTGCTCAGGCTGGACGGTGCGCGGATGCTCGCGGCGCTGGGGTCGCGTAAGCAAATCATCCTCAAGAAGGCAGAGGGACACATGAAGGGGAAGTACGTCCCGCCCGACGCGATAGAATCGTTCGACGACGGGATCAGGGCCGGCGATGAGGTCGTCGTCCAGATGGGGATGTTCATCGGTTGCGGCTCGGCCAAGGTGGACGCGTCATCGCTCCGCCGCGCCGAGAAAGGCGTCAAGATCCGGGAGTTCGCCAAGGTCGGACCGCTCCCGCCTAGAAAGAAGAAGGTCTGGACGAAGGCCTTGGTCAGGGCCAACCTACCACATCTCGTCGCCAAGAAGACCAAGGCAGAGCACGAGCTCAGGGAGGTCATCGCATCGCACCCGCGGCCTCTGACGGTGTCCTTCAGCGGCGGCAAGGATAGCTTGGTAGTACTGGACCTAGTCCAGTCGATCACGCAGGATTTCACCGCTATGTTCATAGACACGGGTCTGGAGCATCCGCTCACGCACGAATACATCGAACAGCTGGCGAGCGAGAAGCGCGTCAGGATCCTGAAGGCACATGCCGGGAGCGCGTTCGACCAGAACTTGCCCGCCTTCGGACCACCGGCCAAGGATTTCAGGTGGTGCTGCAAGGTGTGCAAGCTCGCCCCCGTATCAGCGCTCATCCAGGAGAAGTACCCGAATGGTACTGTCACGGTCGAGGGGAACAGACGGCTGGAATCGTTCGCTAGAGGCCATACCGAGCTGGTGGAGGAAAACCCATTCGTCCCTGGCCAGATGACCGTCAACCCCATCAGAGACTGGACAGGGTTGGATGTGTGGCTTTACATCATATGGCGTAAGCTGAAGTACAACCCGCTGTACGACGAAGACATAGAGAGGGTCGGCTGCTGGATGTGCCCGTCGGCGCTGGCGAGCGAGGCGGAGGAGATCGCACGTGTCTCGCCCGACCTCGCGCGGGCCTGGCAGATGAAACTCCTCGATTGGGGAGAGAGGAACGGCCTGCCGAAGGAGTTCGTCACATACGGTTTCTGGCGCTGGAAGGAGCTGCCGCCCAAGATGAGAGATCTCGCGCTGCGACTCGGCATAACCGTCAAGCCTGTGAGGAGCGACACGCTGGACCTCAAGGTGCTGAAGGGTGTGAGCCCATGCACGGCCGGTGGCTATTCCGTCGAGGCGGTGCTATCGACCGAGTTTCCCACCGACCTGGGACAGGTCAGCGAGATGCTGAAAGTCGTGGGCGAGGCGAAGCACTCCGAGGAGTTCGGAGTGGCCATGGCCGACCGCGGCAAGGACCGGCTGAGAGTCTTCGCCGGCGGGCAGATAACAGCGGTCGCGCAGACCCCGAAGGGGGCATCCGAGCTGTTCTCCGATGGTGCCCGGGCAGCGCTCAGGGCAGGCATGTGCACCAAGTGCGGTATCTGCGTGAAATCGTGCCCGGAAGGCGCGATCGAGTTGGACGACCGAGTCGTCGTCCGTGAGGAAAAATGCGTCCGCTGCGGGAAATGTGTGGACGCATGTGTCGTAGCCCACTACTTCGACAAGCTGGCCGGACGCCTCAAACCAACGAAGAAAACGCCTGGAACCGGACGGAGGACCAAGGGCTGATCACTCGTCTTCGTCCTTGAGCTTCTTGGCCACCCCGAGGGTCTCCTTCTTCGCCTTCGACACGCCCCTCTTGCCGAGTTTCACCGCGGACTTGAACAGTGGCTTCGTCTCTCGGACGACTGTCTCGGTGGCCTTCACGCCGAACTCGAGCGCCTCGCCCGTCGCACCGGCGACCTTGCCCGCCCCCTTGCCCACCACGCTTCGGCTGGGACTACCTCCGCAGTCGGGGCATGCCTCCGCCGTTCCAATCTCCTTTCCGCACCTGGAACACTTCGTCATGTCAATCCTCGATAGAATAAGCCCAACCCAACCCTATAAACATATCATCAACATTTACGACAGCTAACAGCCAAGAGTGTACATACAATGGCAGACGCCGTGATGATAGTCAGTGCGATTGCAGGGTTCGCCCCGGCCATGGGGTTGATGTACTACACCCTCAGGAAATACACATTCCCCAGCGTCGAGAAGCCGTTCTTCGACGACCGCAGGATCTTCGCGTTCTTCGCCCTCGGCATCGTGCTAGGCATGGCGTTGTTCACCTTCGAGGAATGGGGCAGGACTGCCTCCACGACCGAGACGATCATAGCGCTGATCGTCGGCTTCGCCGTCATGGAGGAGTCGATGAAGCTGATGATACTGAACTTTCCTAGGTTCCAGAGGAAGATAGACACCGCGTTCTACGGACTCTCCTTCGGGCTCGGGATTTCAGCGACCTTCACTTTTGCCACCGTATACGCCAGCGCGATGGGGATCGAGGAGCCGACGGCGGTGGACATGGCGGCGTACATGCTGCTTGGGCTGCAGTTCGTGCTTCTCCACGGGGCGACGACCACATTCATAGGCATAGGCGTGGCGAGGGGAGAGGTCAAGCCCTACTTCTCCGAGGCGCTCCTGATACATATCGGCTACAACATGCTGATGGTCCCGTTCTTCATGTACGACGTCTTCGAACCTCCGCTGAACCTGATCGGACTCGGGGCCGCCTTTGCGATCGTAGTATACGGATACGTCAAGATACACAGGCTCTCACTGCCGGTCCTGATCCAGGACGCGAAACACCTATCCCAGAAGAGCACCCAGAGGGGCAAGGGCGCCAGGGGACGGTGAACGACGAGTTCAGATGGACCGATATCTCCCCTCGCTGACCTCGAACACGAGGTTGTTGTCTACCAAGCGGGAGATCATATCGTCCGGCGAGCCTTTCCCGAGCAGCAAGAGCACCTGTCGGAGGTCCTCGACCGAAAAATCCCCCAGCTCCTCAGTGAGGGCTATGACCACCGCCTCTGCCGCCTCGGCTGGGTCGTGCAGGCCCTTCGCGCGCTTAGCCACCCTCGCGAAAGGGTCCTTCGCCCCCTTTGAGGAACGCGGACGCCTGAATTTCTTACCGCCCGCCAGCTGCGAGTTGGCCTGGGCGACCATCTCGGCAAGCTCGAGAGGTGAGTCGGTCCTGAACTTCATCTGCGATTTGAAAAGCCTTCCATGACGGCCGCAGGGGCACGTGCTCGTCTTCTTCGCAGCCTCAACGCCTCGCGCCTTGCCACATGAGGGGCAGATGACGAGACCGTACTTCACGACCGCATCCCCTCCAACATCGTCGCCTCAGAACGAGCGGAGCTCCTTCTCGAGCATCTTCAAATCCTTTTCGAGCAACGTCAAAGGACTGATCGGCACGAGCAGGGTGGAATCCGTGACCGCTATCTTGTCGTTGATGTGCTGGAGCAGCTTCAGAACCTTCGTGAAGCCGTTCTGCGAGGTCAGATACTCGAGTCCGGAGAGCAGGAGGATGCATCCCGGGTTCTCGGTTATGAACGTCTTGATGTCCGAATAGAGGAGGGCCAGGTTCGACGGGTCCCGGGAGTAGCTCTTCTCCTGGTCCATCGAGAGCCACAAGAACGGCGTACCTACCAGGCTGTGCATCTCCTTCACCTTCTCGGGATACTCCCTCGTGACGCACAGGCTCGGGACTCCGTGCTTCGCCGCATCGGCGAAGATGTCGTACGACTGGTCAGGTATCTCCTCCTTGATGAGATAGGAGTAACCCGACTCGAGGGTGTACTTACGCGCGGTCTCCAGCTCCTGGTGTCGACCGGGTTTGAGGTTGTCGACCACCTCGTACACCTGTAGGACGCAGGACAGATATCCTCTGCTAGCGCACTCGATCTCGTCGACCTCGAACCGCTTGTCCGTCAGCTCGGATGTGATGCCCGAGAGGTACCCGCGCGCAAAGTCGCACGTGTTGCCCTCCTTCGCCTCGAGGGAATCCTCGAGGTTGACCATCATCTCAGTCTCCTCCGAAGCCTCGACCCTTATCCTGCTGAGGCCGGCCTCCATCCAGACGGGGCCGATGATAGACTTCACCTCGTTCAGGCTAGAACATTCGAGCCCGTAGCTCTCCACGAGCGCCCTCCCGCATCGCTGACCGTACCGGTACAGCATCAGTTTGGCCCTTTGATCCCCCTCGGTTATCTCGAGCTCCTCTCGCAGGTGGGAAAGCGCGACCCCCGGCATAACGAAGAAGGGGATCGTCCTCAATCGGACCCCTCCACCATCCTGCCCGCGATGTCCGCGAACGTCTCCTCCACGTTCACGCCTGTCTTCGCGCTCGTCTCCGTTAACGTCGAGCCTATGGAGTCGCAGAACGACTTCAGCTCGGTCATCGATATCGCCTTCTTCAGGTCGCACTTGTTGACGAGAATAGTTATCGGCATGTCCCCCACGACCGAAACGAAGCCGTCGACCCAAGAAGCAAGAGATGCTACCGTCTCGGGGCGGGTGCAGTCGCAAACGACCAGCGCACCAACCGCTCCCCGATAGTAGGCCGCGTGCAACGTGTTATGGGTACGCTGACCGAGGATGTCCCATATCATGAGGTCCACTTGGGTATCGTCGAGCGCGACCGTCTTCTTGGAGACCTTCGTCCCGAAGGACATGAGGTACTTGTCGTCGAACACGTCGAACACGTACCTCCTGACGAGGCTCGTCTTGCCAACCGCCCCGTCTCCTAGGAGGCAAAGCTTCAGAATGTATTTTCCCGGGGGCATTCGAAAACATTCTGCTAATGCCTCCGAGTCTATTTAATCGTTCATGGTCTGGTCGATGATCGTAGCGATCCCGCCGTGAGCGGTGGGATAGCAATGCGTCGCCACCAACCCGCGACCGGTCAGTAACCCATATATGCGTGCAAGTGCTTACTTGCAGTCATGGATTCAGGCGCCGGCAGAGATGCTGGAGGATACTCCGCCCGAGAAAGGATCCTCGATTCGGGTCTGCACCTGTTCGCCGAGAAGGGGTTTACAGGCGCGACCACCAAGGAGATCTCGGCGAACGCCGGCGTCAACGAGGTTACGCTCTTCAGGCATTTCGGGTCCAAAAAGGCACTCTTCGCATCGATCATACAGGAACGGTCGCGCCTCGGGGAGATAGAGGATAGGATGTCCGTCGACACGGACGTCCCAGTTGACGACTTGTTCGAGCGGAACGCGAAGGCCGTCCTGGCCGCCCTCAAAGCCAACCGACACATATCCATGATGATACTAGGAGACGCCTGGAGGATGCCAGATATGCAAGGGATGACCAGCGATCTCGGCATGGAGAAAAGCGTCGATCTTCTGGCGGGACTGATGGCGGAGTTCACGGCGGCCGGGAAGGCGCGCGAGATGGACCCGCGCGTCGCCGCCAGAGCCCTCATCGGCATGGTCCAGTCGTACTATGTGACGAGGCACTTGCTGGGAAGGAAGGAGCCTGGGCCGGAGGAGGACGAGCGCGTGATATCCGAGTTCGTCGACATATTCCTCGACGGCGTTCGACGATAGGTGATAAGATGAGAGAAAATGTGGTCGAGACTAACGCGCTGACGAAGCGTTTCGGTGAGCTGGTGGCCGTCTCAAGCCTCAATCTCGGGATACCTCGGGGGGCCGTCTACGGGATGATCGGCCCGAACGGTTCGGGGAAGACCACCGCGATCAAGGTCATGAACGGGCTGTTGAAGGCGACATCCGGGTCGGCGAAGTTGCTCGGCGAAGAGGTACCGGTAAGAGAGGTCATCCACAGGATTGGGTACATGCCTCAGGAGATGGCAATCTACACGGACCTCACGGTCCATGAGAACCTCGAACTGTTCGCTGGGATGTACTCCATGTCCAGGAGCAACTTCGAGGGCGCGGAGAGGGACCTCCTGGAGATGATCGACCTTGCCGAGAGACGGGACTCGCTAGTGGCGACCCTGAGCGGCGGTATGAAACACAGGGTCTCGCTCGCGTGCGCCCTCGTCCATGATCCAGAGCTGGTCTTCCTGGACGAACCCACCGTCGGGGTCGACCCCGAGCTGCGCAAGGGGTTCTGGGACTACTTCGCCAGGCTGAAAGGCGCTGGGAAGACGGTCGTGCTCACCACCCATTACATGGACGAGGCCGTGAGGTGTGACATCGTCGGGATGATGAGGCTCGGCGAGATGATCGCCGAGGGCACGCCCGACTCCCTGATGAAGACGGCCGGGGCGACCACGCTCGAGGACGCCTTCCTGGCCAACGCCAAGGAGGTGGGCGAATGAACGGCCACAGAATGCTCGCCGTGGCAAGGAAAACCCT
>JAJISI010000048.1 GCA_022848805.1 Thermoplasmatota archaeon | reverse complement strand
GTCACAGCCCGTCCCTTGGCCTTGGTTCTCTGCATGGTAATCGTCTGTCGGTACCGGGTCTCTAACCGTTCGTGACGTTCGCTGTCAGTCGCTCGTATTTCATAAGCTCGGTCTCGCTCATAGGCCGCACGTTCTCCATAGCCTTCTCGAAGTATTTCATATCAACCCTGACCGCGCCTATCCCATCCTCGTCAAGCTCCTCTCCGCTGAGCACGAAATCGCGTATCGCCAGCATGATGGCCTCGTTGGCCACTCCCGCGATCTCAGCGCCTGTGAAGTTGTGCATCTTAGACGCGAGCTTGTCGATGTCGACATCATCGGTCAACGGCCTCCCCTTCGTGTGTATCCTGAGTATCTCCTTCCTCGCCTCCGGGTCCGGCGGGGGTATGTATACCAGCCTATCGAACCTCCCTGGGCGGAGCAGAGGGGGATCGATCATGTCCGGTCTGTTTGTCGCTGCGATCACGATGACGTTGTGCAACGCCTCCAATCCGTCCATCTCCGTCAGAAGCTGGCTTATGACTCTCTCCGTCACGCCCGAGTCTGATGATCTGCCTCTGACGGGTGCTATCGCATCGATCTCGTCGAGGAATATCACGCATGGCGCCGCCTGACGGGCCTTCCTGAAGGTCTCCCTCACCGCCTTCTCCGATTCGCCGACCCACTTCGATAGAAACTCCGGTCCTTTGACGTTTATGAAGTTGGCCTGACTCTCAGACGCGACCGCCTTCGCCAACAGGGTCTTCCCGGTTCCCGGGGGACCGTAGAGCAGTATACCCTTCGGCGGAACCGCACTCATGTGCCTGTACAGACTCGCATATCGGAGCGGCCACTCGACGGTCTCCATCAGTTCCTGCTTGGCCCCTTCTAGGCCTCCGATCTCCTCCCACCTGACGTTCGGGCTCTCGAGAAACACCTCACGAAGTGTGGATGGTTGCATCTCCCTGTACGCGTCCATGAAGTTGTCTAAAGTGACTTGGAGGCGGTTCAACACCTCGGACGGTATCGTCTCCTCCTCGAGGTCTATGCTGGGCAGAACCTCTCTCAGCGCACGCATAGCTCCCTCCCGGGCGAGAGACGCCAGGTCAGCACCGACGTAGCCGTGGGTCATGCCCGCGAACATGGCCAGGTCGACGTCGTCCGCCAGGGGCATCCCACGCGTGTGTATGTGCAATATCTCCAGCCGACCATCCCTGTTGGGTATGCCTATCTCTATCTCCCTGTCGAACCTGCCCGGCCTTCTCAGGGCGGGGTCGAGGGCGTTGGGGCGGTTCGTGGCCGCGATGACGATCACCTTGCCGCGTCCCTCGAGTCCGTCCATGGTTGCCAGCAGCTGCGCGACGACCCTCCTCTCGGTCTCGCCCGTGACTTCGTCCCTCTTCGGAGCGATCGAATCTATCTCATCTATGAAAATGATGCTAGGGGCGTTCTCCGCCGCCTCCTTGAATATCTCCCTCAGGCGCTCCTCGCTCTCGCCGTGGAACTTGCTCATGATCTCCGGCCCGCCGATCGTTAGGAAGTTCGCGCTCGTCTCGGATGCGACTGCCTTGGCTAGAAGGGTCTTCCCAGTGCCGGGAGGGCCATGCAACAGCACGCCCTTGGGAGCGTCCACCCCGAGCTTCTCGAAGAGCTCGGGATGACGCAGGGGTAGCTCTATCATCTCCCTCACCTTCCCAACCTCGTCCGTGAGGCCGCCTATGTCTTCGTAGGCCACCTTGGGGCCCTTGGCCAAGTCCTCCTTCACGGGTTTCTCGCTCAGCTTGATCTTCGTGAAGTTCTGTATGAGGACGGCTTTCGCGCTCGGCTGGAAACTCTGGACCACCAGGTCGAACTTCCGCCCCATGACACTGACCTCGATGAGGTCTCCTTTGACCACGGCCCTCCCGTCCAGGACCTGTGAGAGGTACTCCTCCCCGCCGAGTATCTTGACGGGGCTGGTGGGTGCGAGCGTCACCTTGGTGGCGGGCTTCGGTACGATCTTCCGTATCCCGACCTTGTCGTCCAGCCCGGCCCCAGCATTCTTCCTGGTCGCCCCATCGATCCTGATCGTCCCTCGATTCTCGTCCTGAGGGTATCCATCGTAGACCGTGACCACGGTGTTCTTGGTGCCCTCCACTACTGCGACGTCCCCCTGGGATAGGCCCAGGATATCCATCAAGGCCGGGTCTATCCTCGCCACGCCTTTGCCGTCGTCCGCCGATTTCGCCTGGACAACTCTCAATATCTTCTCTCTCTTCGGCATCTCAAGCACCAATGCTCGTTCTTATCAACACTCCATCTCCGGCGTTATGCACCGTCATGGGAAATGCAATCTCACATTAGAACTATGTTAGCACTTCTATATGAAAGTTGTGCTTAACCGTTCGGGCAACTCCTCCCGCCACCACCCCTGCTACAGTAATAACCACCAATTGCTATACGCACGGGAAATGACCGGTGTGCTGAAGGCGTCGGAGGTCTTGATCTCCGACCCGGTTGAGGCGAGCCAGATTCACAACAAGGGATACTACGGCGTCCCCCAGTCAGGCGGTTCTCTTAGATTGAGCCTCATGGAGGCAACGTATCTCGTCGACAGCGGCAGACTCGAGGTGGAATCGAGGGGCAAGTCGTTGGAAACAGGGGACCTGATGAAGCTCGCTCACAAGGCATCGGAGGGGTTCGAGATCCAGTACCTGGTCTACCGCGAGCTGAGACAGAGGGGGTACATCGTCAAACTGGGCCAGCCACCTCTGGATTTCCGAGTCTTCCCGAGAGGAGGTTCCCCGAACAAGACCCCTAGCAAGTGGTGGGTGGCGGCCATATCGGAACGTTCGACCTTCGACCTCGGGGACATGCTAGACAACCTGGATAGGGCGTCGGAGATACGGAAGAAACTGCTCCTGGCCGTCGTGGACGAGGAGAGCGACGTGACATACTACGAGGTCAAGAGGATCTCACCAGATGGCCGGCTGGAGGTCTTCGAAGCCGAGGACCGCATAGAAGGGGTCGTGATGGCCGACAGGGTGATCGTAACGGACGAGGAGGGGGTGTCCATGCTGCGACACGAGCACCATTTTGGGAAGCAGATAGGGCAGATACTCCAGCTGTCCCTTCTCGAGGCGGTGTTTCTCGCGGAGCTGAAGGCGTTGAAGCTCAGAGACGGCAGGACGAACAGGCCCGTCGGTTTCGAGACCTTGAAGAAGCGCGCTAAGAAGCTCCAGCCCGACTTCGGCATCCGCCTCAGCGCATTCAAGGACCTCAAGGGCAAAGGCCTCATCGTGAAGACCGGGTTCAAGTACGGGTCTCATTTCAGGGCGTACGAAAGCGACCCTGGACAGAGCCATGCGAAATATCTGGTCCATGCGGTGCCCAAGCACTACAAGGCCATGTGGCCGGAGGTCAGCAGGGCGGTCAGGCTCGCACACGGTGTGAGAAAGGACATCCTCTTGGGGCGGGTCTCAGAGAAGAAGGTGGAGTACGTCCGTCTCGCCCGTTATAGGCCTTGATCAGATGCGGGTCTCTCCGCCCGGCTTGTAGAGCTCTCGTCTCCACGCGACGACCTTGAAGTTCTCGCAGTACTCATCGATTCTGCCCCTGTACTCCATGGGCGGGAGTATGCCCTTGCACACCGTTCCGAAGTGGTCGCAGTCGTAGCAGGATACCATCACCCTCGAATTAGGCGCAACACCCTCTTAACCGTTGCCTCGGAATGCCGTTCGATTCAGCTGCTAGAGCAGTTTGGGCGCCAACTCGACGACCCTGTTAGCGTATCCCCATTCGTTGTCGTACCACGAGAGTATCTTCCCGAACCGTCCCTTGCCCCCTATGACCAGGGAAAGCTCCGAGTCGACTATGGCCGAATGCGGGTTCCCTACGACGTCGCTGGACACGATCGGCTCCTCGCAGAACTCCATGATGTCCTTCATGGGTCCTTCGGACGCGGCCTTGAGAGCGCCGTTGAGGTCCTCCTTGGTCATGTCCTTCTCCGTGGTGAAACTGAGGTCTGTCACGGAGCCACAGGGCGTTGGGACGCGCAGGGCGAACCCGTTCAGCTTCCCGACCAGCTCCGGTATCACCAGGCCGATGGCTTTGGCTGCGCCCGTAGTGGTCGGTATGACGGACAGCGCGCCGGCCCTTCCGCGTCTGAAATCCTTGTGAGGGAGGTCCACTAGCCTCTGGTCTCCAGTATAGGCATGAACTGTGGTCATCATCCCCTGGACCATCGAGAACTCATCGTTTATCACCTTGGCCGGCGGGGCGAGACTGTTCGTGGTACACGAGGCGTTCGAGACGACATCGTGCTTCGTCTTGTCATATGCGTCCAGGTTGACCCCGAGGACGAGCGTGACGTCGCAGTCTTTGGACGGTGCGGAGATTATCACCTTCCTCGCCCCTCCAACGAGATGCTTCGACGCCTTCTCCTTCGAGGTGAAGAGGCCTGTGGATTCGACTACGACATCGACTCCGAGCCTGCCCCACGGGATCTCGGCTGGGTCTCTCGACTGGGTGACTTCGATGGGCCGGTCACCGACAACGATCGAAGCCCCCTCGACTCGCACGTTCTCGCCCAGCTTCCCGTATATCGAGTCCCACTTGAGCTGATATGCGAGCGATTCGATAGGGGCTATGTCATTCACCGAAACTATCTCGAAATCCTTCCCGTAGCCTGGTTTCTGCAGGGCTGCTCTGAACACATTCCTGCCGATCCTGCCAAAACCGTTTATTCCAATCTTCATCGACGCGTCCCCGGTACGCCGAACAATCGCGACACTTAAAAACGTGTCCCTTGGTCACACATCGCGCAGTCATGTCACAACCCTATCTCGGAGTAACGCCAGCCTCCCGGCTCCCGAGGAGTTTTCGCTGTATGGTCGACCCGTTCGGCTATCGTCGGCCTGGATGTCAGAGCTGCACTTCGATGCCTAGCTTCTCGGTGAGCTCCTTGTACCGGTTCCTGATGGTGACCTCTGTTACGCCTGCTACATCAGCCACTTCCCTCTGGGTCCGTCTCTCGTTGCAGAGGATCGACGATATGTATATCGCGGCTGCCGCGACGCCAGTAGGCCCTCTGCCGGAGGTGAGCTCCTTCTCGGCGGCGTCCTTCAGGATCTCCATCGCCTTGGCCTGCACCTCGCCCGAGAGCTTCAACTCCGAGCAGAAGCGGGACACGTAGTCCTGGGGCTTGGTCGGCATCAGCTTGAGCTTGAGCTCCCTCGTCATGAACCTGTACGTACGGCCGATCTCCTTCCTGCCCACGCGCGAGGAGTTCGCCACCTCGTCAAGGGTCCTGGGCACGTTGCACTGTCTGCACGCCGCGTACAGCGACGCAGCGACCACGCCCTCTATGCTCCTTCCCCTGATCAGGTTCTTGTTGACCGCCTTCCTGTAGGTCATCGCCGCGGTCTCGCGGACGTTGCGCGGGAGCCCCATCGAGGAAGCCATCCTGTCTAGCTCGCTGAGGGCGAACGCGAGATTACGCTCCGTAGCGTTGGACACCCTGATCCTGCGCTGCCACTTCCTGAGTCTGTAGAGCTGCGCCCGATTCCTCGTCGGGATGCTCTTCCCGTAGGCGTCCTTGTTCTTCCACGATATCTCCGTGGACAGCCCCTTGTCGTGTATGGTGTACGTCATCGGAGCGCCCGTTCGAGCTCTCTTCTCACCCTGCTCGACGTCAAAGGCTCTCCATTCGGGACCCTGGTCTATCAGATTTTCGTCTAGGACGATTCCGCAGTCCTCACATACGAGTTCTCCGCGCTCGTAGTCTCGAACGAGATGAGCGCTGTTGCATTCAGGGCATTTCTCGATCTGCTCAGTCTCTTCTCTTACCTTTGCCATGATCCCCCTCTTCTAACACATAGACTTCCTTGCCTAGTATGGCAAGGGTCCTCATGTCCTTCTCAGGACGGATTGCCACGTAGGGCAATCGCACGGGGCCGAAGACCCGCGCCACCCTACCGACCGTCACCTTCAGATTATCGCGCACAATCGCACCGTTCCTCGGGGCGAATCTCGCCTTGACGATGAGCCTCCCGTCGTGTGATATGTCCTGCACGACGCCAAGAAGCTTCAACTCGCTCACCGAATTGTATTTATAACTTGCGCTCAGCGCCCTATGAGCCATGTTATATATAAGGTTTTTCTCAATGTATTTAAGTGTTGAGCACCAATCCCACCGGTGCTAGTTCCGCCTATTGCGACGATAGGCGGTCATGACAAGTGGTATCATGACAGGAATACCCGAGACGCACCCCCGCCGCGATTCCCTGATCCTGCGCGAGCGCCTAGTGGAGGGGTTCAATGCCGGGATCGTCGCACCGCAGGGACTTATCGCTCACGGCAGGGGCGAGGCGATGTACTATCTGCTTGGTGAGCGGACGACGAAGGAGGCACGGATCGCCGCGAGGGCCGCAGCAGCGGCTCTTCTGCGGTCGGAACGCCCCGTGATATCCGTCAATGGGAACGTGGCAGCGCTCGCTTCTCGAGAGGTAGTCGCTCTCGCCGAGACGGTTGGCGCCAGGATCGAGATCAGCTTGTTCCATAGGTCTGACGAAAGGGTGTCCAAGATACAGACCCTGCTGGAGAGCAACGGAGCGACCGACGTCCTTGGGTTCTTCCCGGACGAGAGCATACCCGGACTCGAGGGTATGCGCGGCCGCTGTTCAAGCGAGGGGATCCATTCTGCCGATGTCGTGCTCGTCGCGCTCGAGGACGGCGACAGGACGGAGGCGTTGATTAGGATGGGCAAGAAGGTCGTGGCTATCGATCTCAACCCGATGTCCCGGACGGCGCGCACCGCGGACGTCACGGTGGTCGACGAGGTGACGAGGGCATTCCCGCTCATATCGGGATACGCCGAGGAGATGTCGGGAGACGAGGACGCCTTGGACAACGCCCTGGTCAAGTACGATCGAGCGGGGAACCTCGGGGCCGTCATGAAGACCATAGCGTCCAACCTCGGCCTCGGCGATTGAGACGTCTCGGGCCGTGGGCCAACATGTTTTTAAGCCGCACATTGTTAGACGGACCGGTACGATGCGGACGAACGAGTTACTCGATAGAGGTATCAAGCGAATCGAATGGGCCAGAACTCACATGCCGGTCCTTGCGGAGATAAGGAAGCGTATGGTGAAGGAGCAGACCTTCGAGGGGCTGAAGGTCGGCATGGCTCTTCACACGGAGGCGAAGACCGCGGTCCTCGCGCTCACCATCCAGGAGGCGGGTGCAGAGGTCCTCCTGACCGGATGCAACCCACTGTCGACCGACGATTCGGTCGCCCTCGCCCTCAACGAGAAATACGGCCTCGAGACATACGCCGAGAAGGGTCAGTCCCAGAAGGCCTACTATCAATCACTCAACCGCGTCCTCGACATGAAGCCCGACTACGTGATCGACGACGGCGCCGACCTGATATTCTTGCTCCACACGAAGCGTAAGGACATCCTGAAGAGCGTGAAGGGTGCGAACGAGGAGACGACGACGGGCATAATGCGGATCAGGGCGATGGCCCAGGACGGCACGCTTAAGTTCCCCGTTATGTCGGTGAACGACGCCTACATGAAGTACATGTTCGACAACAGATACGGCACTGGTCAGTCCACCATGGATGGCATAATGACGGCCACGAACCTGGTGATCGCGGGTAAGTGTTTCGTCGTCGCTGGCTACGGTTGGTGTGGCAGGGGCATCGCCATGCGTGCGAAGGGCCTGGGAGCGGATGTCACCGTATGCGAGATCGACCCGATCCGTGCGATCGAGGCCAGATTGGACGGCTTCGCTGTGAAACCCATGGCCGAGGCGGTCAGGGAGGCGGATATGGTCGTGACCGCCACCGGCTGCAAGGACGTCCTGACAGCCCGGGACTTCAGACAGATGAAGAGCGGCTGCCTGCTCGCCAATTCCGGCCACTTCGACAACGAGATATCCAAGGCGGCTCTGAAGCAGGTCTCCAGGAAGCGTAGGAAGGTGCGCGATTCGGTGGACGAGTACACGCTGAAGAACGGCAGGAAAGTTTACCTGCTCGCTGATGGGAGGCTCGTGAACCTCGCTGCTGGACAGGGCCACCCCGCAGAGATAATGGACATGAGCTTCGCAATCCAGGCCATGAGCCTCGAGTACATGGCCTTCAGCGTACGGTCGCTCGAGCCCAACGTATACGACGTGCCCGACCACATCGACAAACAGGTAGCGGACCTGAAGCTCCAGACGATGGGCGTCAAGATAGACCGGTTGACGAAGTCGCAGAAGAAGTACCTAAGGGACTGGAAGGAAGGTACCTGAGGTACCTGCTGGCTTCATATAGGCCGCGTCGAAGCGTCCGGTACGATGGGGCAGACCTATTTTCAAGTATGGTGGAGTCGATACGGTTAGCCGGAGTGAGGTCGTGCGCAAGAGCAATTTTCTTGGGGTCTACGGGCACTCTGCCATCGACATCATCTACTCTTCCGACAGGTTTCCCGACCCCAACACATGTGTCGAGCTGATCGATCGGCGCGAGTTCTTCGGCGGTACGGGGGCCAACCTCGCCAGGATCGCCGCCGCGTTGGATGTCAAGACGGCTCTCGCGAGCCATGTGGGCGACGATTTCCCTGACGAGTTCAAGAAGGCCCTGCAGACGGCAGGTGTCGATATCACGGACATCATCAAGGTACGAGGGCACCGGACGCCGTTCATCATACTGATATCCGATTCGGAGCACAACCAGCTCGGGTTCGTCGATCAGGGAGCGGTTAGGGAGCAGGACAGACTACCTCTCAGGACCCATACCGTCGATTCGTCGAAGTTCGTACACATCGGGACTGGCAGGCCGGCGTACGCGCTCAAGGTGGCTAGGCGTGCCAGGTGGAGGAGGAAAACGGTCTGCTTCGACCCGGCACAGGAGATACATTACGTGTACACTCCCGAGACCCTTCGGCAGATACTGGAGTACTGCCAGGTTCTGTTCCTCAACTCGTCCGAGTTGGA
>JAJISI010000047.1 GCA_022848805.1 Thermoplasmatota archaeon | reverse complement strand
GACAGATACTAGCAAGAAGAAAGGTGGCGGCAAGAAGAGTCCGACCGCCCGCGGCAAAGGCGCGAAGAAGTCCTGAGGGTTTCCCGCTTGGCATCCGTTGTGGATTCTGCAACCAATTAAATACCCGCAGCATAATCTTACCGCCATGGCTGAGCAATCGCTGCCAGTTTTCATTCTAGCCTGTGTGGGCTGCGGGAAGACGGTCTCCGGAAGGGAGGGGAAGTGTCCCCGTTGCGGGGCTTCGTTCGATGATATGGAATTCGAATGCCCATTCTGCGGCGAGACCGTCACTGCCTCACAGAACAAGTGCGAGTCGTGCGGCACCGAGTTCGAGATATTCGCAGATGAGGTGGCCGAGGCGTCCTCCGTCGCCCTGGACCGTGAGGGAACGGAACCGTCTTCGCAGCCCGAGCCGCCCGGAGCCGATCAGGCGGTCTACGAGTGCCCAGCGTGCGGCAAGCCGGTCGGCGAGTCGGATACGAAGTGCCCTAACTGCGGCGCCATGTTCAGCGAGTGATCATAATCGTGCGAGAGAGGGGCCGGGACCGGGAATCGAACCCGGTTCAAGGGATCCACAGTCCCCAAGGATACCATTACCCCACCCCGGCCACTGCAAATCCTCCATTGTCTCGCCCTAGATAAAGCTTGTCGCCCTTCCAGCAGGCCGACTCGCAGGCTCGTTCAGGGCTTCCGTCACGAGCATTTTCGTCAACCCCCGGCTGGAGACTACATCCCTCGGAGCGTCCCTCTCGAATCCTGGAGATAGACGACATGATTCATGGCCTCGAGAGCGATGTGAACGACTGCAGCCGGTGGACGAGGTGCCGGGAATGCGGAGGGCCTGTAGTCATGTTGTCAGGATGTTTCTCCTGTGCGGTCTGTGGAGAGTCTCGTTGCGAGCGCCTATCAGCCGTTTGAAACGATGCACCCACATCTCGAGACTTGAGGTTACGTTCAAAAGTCTTAAGTCGGAGTGAACACGTGACCAGTGTGGTGATTCAGCTGAAGCGGGACATAATATCCGTTCTTGACATGAAGGCCGACTTCAAAAAGATACTTGACAAGGCCTTGAAAGCGAAGACAGAGCCTCCGAAGGGTAGGAGACCTGAGCCCCTCAAGCGGAAGGTCCTGGCGATGGTTTTCGAGAAGCCCAGCCTCAGGACGAGGATATCGTTCGAGGTTGGCATGACGCAGCTCGGAGGCACTGCGATATGCATAGGCCCCGACGAGGTGCAGATCGGCAAGCGGGAGACCGTGCCCGATGTGGCGAAGGTCCTGAGCCGCTACACGGACGGGATCATGTACAGGGCGTTCTGCAACGAGACCATGCGTGAGCTCGCCAAGAACGCGACGGTCCCTGTGATAAACGGCCTGGACGACTTGGAGCACCCGTGTCAGTGCGCAGGCGACCTTCTCACGATCCTTGAAAAGAAGAAGAAGCTGAAGGGGCTGCAGCTCACATACGTGGGCGATGGTAACAATGTCTGCAACTCCTTGCTGCTCGGCTGTGCGTTGACCGGTATGAACATGCGTGTTGCGACGCCTAAGAGCCACGCCCCCAACGCCGACTTGTTCGCGAAGGCGCAGGAGATTGCCAAGGAGAATGGGTGCACGGTCGAGGTGATGTCCAACCCGTTCGAGGCGGCAGAGGGTGCGGATGTGCTCTACACAGACACCTGGGTCTCCATGGGACAGGAGGCCGAGAAGGAGGAGAGGGAGAACCTCTTCCTGCCGTTCCAGGTCAACCCCAAGCTGGCCGAGAAGGCCAAGAAGGGCTGGCTCTTCATGCACTGCCTGCCTGCACACAGGGGGTATGAGGTCTCCGAGGAGATAATCGACGGCCCCAGGAGCGTAGTGTTCGACCAGGCAGAGAACAGGTTGCACGCACAGAAGGCGATACTCTCGACGGTGCTCTAGCCCGAGAGCTGCGACCCGATCATTTCGTCGAGGAGTCTCAGAAACTCATCCTTCTTGTCGGAGGGTATCGTCGCGCCAGCCGCGATGTTGTGGCCGCCACCTATCCCGCCCATTCCGCCAGCGACGGCGCGCATGGCCTCCGATAGGTCCATCCCGCGTGCCACCAGCTCTTGAGTACCCCTGGACGAAACCTTGACCATCGGCGAGTCGCTCGGTTCCACAGAGTCCGCGAACGCCACCATAGGGGCGGTTCTATCCGATCCGCTCCCACCGAGGAGCATCCCAGCGATCGTCCCTACGATGGTCTCTTCGATGTCGTCCTCTGCATCGAAGAACTGTATGTGCTTCATCCTGGTGATCCCTCTGCTCTTAGCGGATTCCAACGCCATTCTGAGAGCATACCTGTGGTCCCTGAGGAGCGCGTATCCCTCGGACAGCGCGGGACCTCTATCGCCGACGCATATTCTGAGCCCCACTTCCGCCTTCCTGTGTCTCCCGCAGGCGTTGAGCAAGGTGGCGAACTCCTTCACGTCACGAACCGGCGTGCCAGGCTCCTCCCGGGTAAGAACGTACGCCTCTCCCGTCAGCCGGTCGATCGTCTCCTGTTTGCGTCTGCGCATCGACAGATGATCGCGCAGCGCAGTGATTATCTTCGACTTCTCGTCAGAGGACAGCATCGCCCACGTTCGCCACGCGTCTCCTTCCTTGAGCTCGATCCCGAGGCTTAGGAGGAAGCTGATGCATTCCTGCTCCTTGCCGGTGATACCTGGCAGGAACGGGTCGCTCGAGTACTGGAGCATCTTGAAGAGTGGCCGCGTCTCGCGACCGAAATACCGGATATCCTCCTCGGCCTCGACGAACCCGCTGGCGACGGCAAGGGATAGTATGTTCCTGTTGATGCCTTCCAGCTGTCTTGTCTTCTGATCCTGCAGGTCACCGATACTTCCCAGTACGGCGAGGGCTGCGAGGTCGGCGTTCTGCTCGTCCGCTGCGACTGCTACGAGGAATGTCGCGCCCGCTCCGCTCAAGTCTGACGCGCCTGAAATGCCGTGTAGATGCGGGTTTACTTGGCAGGGGGCTGAGAAATCGGATAGGGTTGCCTGCGCTGTCGTTCTAGCGTTCTGACCACCCGCATCTGGAACGTGATGATCGCTTATGACCGCTGGGAGACCTTCGAGCTTCGAGGCAGATCCACTGCCGAGGTCCGTGAACCATACAAGGTCGGCCCCCTCACTCTTCAGCGAAGCGATCGCCGGTTCGTCCAGCTTCTTGAAGAACCTGACGTCGTGTGAGATGCCCATCCTCTCCAGGACAAGCTTCGCAATCGATCCCGCGGCTATGCCATCAGCGTCTATATGTGTCGCCACAACGACGGTCGTAGATCGGCGCACAATCGCTGCTGCCGCTTCGGCGTCTCGCCAAAGACCATCAGGAATTGACGAGACCAGTTTCGATATTGCCTCCTTCACAGTCTAGCCCCTCCGAAGATGACGACGGCTGCAACCGCGAGTATAGCCACGGCGGCGAATGCGATGAACTTCACCGACCTGCTCACGAGGAATACGAACAGCGCGAACCCGACAGCGGCCAACAGTGTTGCGAGAAGCGTGTCCATCCAACCGACCCGTACATGAAGCGCCGTATTCATACTTTCGCAGGGGTGCTGGCCCCTCCCATTAGCTTCCTCTTCATCCGATTACACGCGATATCGGCAATCGTTTCGAGGTTGCGACAGTCTTCCGCGTTGTATTCCTTGAGGGTTTCGAGTGCGTTCCACGAGCCTTTCCTCTGCCACAGGCGCCACAGATAGACGGCATCCTGCCCCGTCAGATATTGGATGCGCAGATCCCTCTCGACGCCCATGTCGTGCTCGATCGCTTTCAACCCTCCTGTGTGCCCGAGCCTGCGGAGGAGGTGTTTGAGGTCAAGATGAGGGACGTGGGGGACAGTGCCGGGGAACTGAGACTCAAGCACCGGAATATCGAAGGCCGCCCCGTTGAACGTGACGAGCATCCTTGCAGGCTCGAGCAGAGCGCTCAGCGATTCTGGCACGAGGTTGTGCCCTCTGACGAGAGTGTGCATCCGCTTGCCGTCGTAGACTCCGACGACGGTTATCGGCGCTCTATTGGACGTGCCCGTGGTCTCGATATCGAGATACAAAGCGCCGCCCCTGAACTCTTCGAAGCACCTCCATTGGTCCTTACTCCTCAGCAACGACGCGAAGTATCGTGCATCCCCCTCCTGAAGCCTAGCCTTGGCGATCACGAGGGCTTCGTCCGCTGACGCCTTCGCCTTGGCGGATATTCCACGTATGCGTTCGCGATCGACGAATTCTCCCCACGAGAGGATTCCATCTCTCCAGAACGAAAGCTCGCGCGCAGTTCCGACCCTCTCGAGGAAAATGAAGGAGTTCTCCAGCATCCTGGATCTTTATCGGGCTTCTGAGCTTTAACGGCGCTGGGAGGTCGGGGAAAGTACTCAGAAGGTTAGTTAACGCCTTTCTCCGTTATGCCCCGCGGCGATGAGAGGATACAGACTCGATGCGGATGTAGAGCTGCTACCTGGAGGCGCGATCATGCTGCGCCGGTCGCGCACAATCGTGGTCGCGGACCTTCACTTGGGTTGCGAGGCGGCACTTGAGCATGAAGGGGTCAGCCTCCCGCGCGTCCAGGCGAAGAAGATCGAGGCTTACCTGATGTCCGTGATCGAAGCGGTAGGCCCTGACGAGCTGGTCGTTGCCGGCGACTTGAAGCACAATTTCTCTCGTAACCTGACCCAGGAGTGGGACGAGGTCACGAGTTTCGTACGCTCCATCGCAGACCTTGTGGACATCGTCGTTGTGAGGGGTAATCACGACAACTTCCTGTCAACGATACTGACCGAGTTGAACATACCCCTCAAGAGGGAGTACGAAGTGGGTGACCACACGGTGCTCCACGGGCATACGGGAACTTCGAAGAAAGGCCCCCTCGTCCTAGGGCACATCCATCCTTCCATACTGCTGAGAGACGACGTCGGCGCTGGCATGAAGAGTCCGTGCTTTCTGTATGACCGGGCGAGAAGGGTCCTCGTGCTTCCGGCCCTGAGCATAGTGTCGCCTGGGATGGACGTTGTGGGAAACCCTTCCTCTGACGTTGTGTCTCCCCTGATCGCCCCATACGGCCTCGGCGAATTCGTTCCCATAGTGTTCAGCAGTTCGAAGCCCATGACCTTTCCGACGGTCGTCGAGCTCAGGAGATGGGCCTGTAAGCGAGGCGCCACTTGAGCGCGATGGTAGCGTGGTTCGATGACCATCCGACGCAAGCTGTCGTCGGTTGCGTGCTGGCTCTGCCTCAACGGCCCGAAAAGGCTTATGTATCCGCATTCTCATGCCAACATTCCAGGTGCTTGTCGTGGTCAAGGGGGTTTACGTTTGCGATGCCGACATCGAGATGTCCAAGGATGTGGAGAGCATCAGGATCGACAGGCATCTCGTGGCTGATCTATCTTCAGCGTTTCGGGGCCGAAGGCGCAAGATGGTCGACAGGATAGAGGAGCACGCAAGGAAGAACCTCCTTGCAGTCATGCCGGTCCTTGCCAAGCACTACAATCACGACAATCCCAAGGTCCGCGCCCAGGTAAGGGCGAGCCTCTCCAGACTGGTCTCATCCGAGGCGGGCGAGCAGGCATTGATCGAATGCATATTCAGCAAGAACCCGAGGATCGCGGAGCCTTCCGCTACGATACTCAACGGCAAGAACTACGGCAGCCTAAACCTTCTTTCGGTCTATCGTCAGACTAAGAGCTTGGTGTCTCAAGCCTTGAAGGGAGAGGTCTTCCATCAGGATATCGTGGAGCTCGTCGTGGATTCGATCGAGACATACAAGGAGGGCCGTTTCGACCAGGGCATGACGAATATGACGATGGCTAGGGACCTGCTTGAGGACCGACTCGAGTGGCACAGCCACCTCCGGAGCTACATCAAAGACGTTCTGAAGCTGACACCCGTGCTCAGCAGGAGCGGCGTCCAGGTCGACTCGATACAGGATTCGATCAGACATCTCTCTTCAGCGATCCCCTCGCGCGAGTACTCCGAGGCCAAGAAGCTGCTGGAGCTAAGAAGGCAGGAGACGCATCTCTGGAAGCAGCTCTGGAGCCTGGAAGAGTTTATCTCGAAGAGGGTGACGAAGAAGCCCATCGCCGAGTTGAGCGTCCTGCAGGACCACGACAAGAGACTCATGGAGTCCTTCGTATCCGTCGGCAGGGAGGTACAGAACGCCATACAGGAAGGGGAGGCCGCGGACGCCCTTAAGATCGTCTCCGACTTCGTCCGGGGTGACGTGTCAGCTCATTATCTCACGACTGACGGTGAGCGCCTTGGAGGCGACGACGAGGCCGCTTGGTATGTGATGTGGTCGGTCGGTCTCGGGCTGCTCAAGCTGGTAGCCCCTGCGGTGCCCAACGTGGCTGAGGAGTTCTATCAGCTGTACTTCAGGGATCGAGAGGAATCGTCCAGCATCCACTCGGTACCGTGGCCGGAGCCTTTCGAGGCGCTGGGGAAGGAGTCGCGCGAGAAGCCCCCCAAGACCAAGAAGAAGCCGAGGAAGAGCTCGAAATCCAAGTAGTCCCTATCCGGGATCATCCTAGGTGCGAAGGGCACCAGTGTACCGCGGTTCCTTTCGCAGCGTCCCATGTAATGAGCGTCCGCATGGCGTCGACACCGACTCTGATGCAATCGCTCATGTTCTGCTCGAAATCGATAGCCTTCTCCGTCGGATGCCAGGGGACGACGTCCGAGATCGTGCATATCGCACCTGCCCGGAGGCCGAAGAGAGAGCACAGGGTGAAGATTGTGCCGTTCTCCATCTCGATGTTCTTGACATTCATCATCTTCGCATCTCCGAGCCGATCCGCCATGAATGACGGCATGTACCCCGAATGCGACATCGGCGATATTCTGCCGTCCGTCAGGGTCTTGTTCTCGCTGTAGAAACCGTCCACAGACAGGCAGACGCCCACATCGAACCTCTCCTTGGCCCTTGTCGCACTGTCGACCAGGGCTGCCATGACGTCGTAGCTCGCGAGTGCAGGGTACTCGGTCCACGCGTAGGACCTGCTCGTCCCGTCGAGGCGGACTGCTCCGCTGGCGATGACGAAGTCTCCCTTCTCGAGGCCATCGGCGATTCCACCGCTCGTCCCGATGCGCATGAAAGTCTTGGCACCGAGATTGGCTAGCTCCTCCACGAGGATGGCCGTGGATGGCCCTCCTATCCCTGTCGAGGCGACGGTGACTGGGGTGTCTCCTATCAGCCCCTTGTGGACCGTGAATTCTCTGACCGTTACAACTTCCTCAGGGTCTTCTAAGAACGACGATATCTTGCGGACTCTCTCCGGCTCGCCGCAGAGGATGACATATTCCGACACCTGTCCGCGCTCGAGACCAGTTATCAACTGCTTGCTCACAAGAGGCACCTCCTTGCTACATGCGGAATGCTCTCGCCCCTTATTAATGCCAGTGCAGATCGTACGGTCGTTCGCGTCGACGCAAGTCCTCTACAAAGATTCAATTGCGCATGTGCGCTTCATCGTCGGGATGAAAGGCGTTTATTGCCTTCTGATGCTCTTGGCGGAAGATGCTAGTCTGCGAGTTGGGGCACTCGGACGTGTTAGCTTCCCGAAGGGAGTTTACGCATACGTCGGCTCTGCACAGGGCGGGATCGAGCAGCGGGTCAGACGGCACCTGGGGGAGACGAAGAGGATGAGGTGGCACATCGACTACTTCCTCTCCGTCGCCCGTACGGTTACCGTGGTCTCCGTTCCGACTGACAGGAAGAGCTCTGAGTGCGCCATTGCCAAGAGTTTGCTGAGGTCCCCGGCCGCGCAAGCGGCTGTGAGGGGGTTCGGTTCTTCGGACTGCCGTTGCGAGAGCCATCTGATACACTTCGAGGGGGACGAGTACGAAGACATTCTTGAGATGATCGTGGGACATGTAAGCATGTTCTGCTGCCCCTACCCAGAGACCATGCGGCAGCCGTGATGCCCTGCCACGAGCACAACACCCTTTTAATCTCTCAGCCTGTTATATCTTTGAAATGACGGATGAGGAACTCGGCTGGATAGTTATCATCCTGCTAGGCGTCGCGGTCCTGCTGATATACTACGCGTACGTTGGTGCTATCCGGAAGGTTCTGGTGTCTATTGGGTTCACCACCGGAGAGGCTGGTACGATGATTCTCGTCACCTTCCTCCTTGGCTCGGTCACCATCCCGCTCTTCCCGTACAACGGATGGTGGGTTGGGATATGTGTCGGTGGTGCGCTCATCCCGCTCTGGATTTGCGCTCGCCTTCTCAGATCTGGGCGTGCGAGCCTCGTTGAGTCAACTATCGGGATCATAATCGTGGCATTCGTGACCTATTTCGTCACGCGGGCGGAAGAAGGGGTGGGCGTAGTCGCTGATATACCGTTAGCGTTCGCGCCTGCTATCGCCGCAGGACTGTATTCGATGTCGACCTTCTGGTTGAACATGGATAAGGCGGCGCCGCTGGCCTACGTGTCCGGTGTCGTAGGGACGATCGTCGGGGCGGATATCTTCCGCCTTGAGGAGGTGCTAGCGTTCGACCCCCCTTCCGATGGTGTCTCCGTGCTCAGCATAGGCGGGGCGAACATATTCGATATGGTGTACATGACTGGGATAATTGCAGTCGTCATCGCTATGGTTGTGATTCGGGCGAAGAAGAGGGAGGAGATGTATGGGTTCGGTCTTGTGGTGGCCGAGCACCACAGCGGAGCAGAGGGTCTGCCGTACGCGAAGGACAAGGAGCCATCCCCGACTTTGTATCCACAACAGCGCAGGGATCAGCAGAATGACGGGA
The DNA here is from genome assembly GCA_022848805.1 of Thermoplasmatota archaeon. Lineage (GTDB taxonomy): Archaea > Thermoplasmatota > Thermoplasmata > UBA10834 > UBA10834 > UBA10834. The sequence goes on along the minus strand of JAJISI010000047.1, from coordinate 188 downwards.
AATAGTTACTTATCTGGTCCGCCGCCCCCGCTGCGCCGTGGCTTCCGTGCGACGAAGATGACGAGCGAAGCGAAGACGAACGCTGCCGTCACGAGGTATGCTGAAGACGGGTCTCCGAAGAAGTCCGCCACGACACCACATACGTAGGTCATCGCTGCCGCTCCGCCGAGCTGGGCCGCGAAGACCAC
>JAJISI010000046.1 GCA_022848805.1 Thermoplasmatota archaeon | reverse complement strand
CCCGTACGTGTGCTGCGGCGATCACGGGACCGAGTTCACCGGTGAGCTCATGCGGAGGCTTTCCAGAGCCGGAGCGGATGTGATAGAGCTTGGGCTGCCGTTCTCTGATCCGTTGGCCGATGGCCCCACCATCCAGGCTGCGATGGTACGCTCGCTCTCGTCAGGGTTCAAGGTCGCCAAATTGTTCGATGTGATATCGAAGGCGCGCTCCGACGGGATGGAGACGCCGATAGTCGTGATGACCTACTACAACCCCATCGTCAGGATGGGGCTGGATACGTTCTGCAAGAGGCTAGCCGAGGCGGGCGCTGACGGGATACTCCCCGTCGACCTGCCCATGGAGGAATCGGGCGATCTCGAGAGAATCGCCGGTGCACACGAACTCGATGTCATCAGACTGGTGTCGCCAACAACAGACGACGAGCGCATGGCGAAGATACTGCAGTCTGCCCGCGGTTTCGTGTACGCTGTCGCGATATCTGGAGTCACTGGACAGAGAGACTCGCTCCCGCATTCCGCGATCGCGTTGTTGAAGAGGCTCAGAGCCAAGAGCGATCTGCCGATCGCCATCGGATTCGGGATATCGAACCAGGAGCAGGTGAGGCAGGCAATAGCAGCTGGGGCCTCAGGCGTGGTCGAGGGTTCAGCGCTGATAAACATCTATGCTCGCGGGCTGGAGGAAGAGGATGGCGCGCTCGACCTCGTCGAGAAGCACGCACGTGAGATGAAGGATTCGGCAAGGGCTGCTGTGGCGAGCAGGAAGAAGCATTCCTGACGCATCCTCAGAAGCCAGTTCTAGACTTTCCTCTTCGCTAGAATCAGCTTGCGGGAGGCACGGCCTAGGAACATGCGCCGGTAGAGGAGGCGCGGATATGAAGAAGGCTGGAAGAGGTTTCTGGCGGATCCCGTGTGACGGGCTCCGACCTCAGCACTCCCGTCTGCGTCCCGTGCCGGCCGCAGTCTAGCGACTCTCGAAATCCCGGATGATCGCATCGCCTTCCTCGACGATCTCAGGGGCGAGGGGCGCAACCTTGTGCTCGGACAATATCCTCTTCGTGATCTCCCTGGCCTCGGGCACCATCCTATCCGACAGGGTCGCTTCCCAAGGCAGCTTCGTCGCGTCTCTCGAGGCGAGGGCGGCCCTGAAGTTCTTGAGCGTGTGAGGATGGGAAAGGAACGTTCCTCCATGGCCGACGTCTCTGAGTACGTCGAACGCTATCGACTCCTCGTCGATGACCACGCTTCTCAAGAACAGACGCCAGTTCTCCCATGTGTAAGTGTCAATCACCATCTGCACCGACGAGATGCCCTTCGCACCGTCCATAGATCCCAGCCCACAGAGCAGGTCCGCGCCCGAGAACGTGTCAAGTGCGGTACTCGAAACCTCGGAGAACGCCTTGTCTATCCCCGGTTTCAATCCATTGCCCAATCCCCAATCCCCTATCATGCGCGGGATGCCGTATAGGTCAGCCATCTGCCCCAGACTTGCGGTTATGAACGGAAGCTCGACAGCGCTGAAGTTCGCGTCTCCAGACCGCATATCGCCAGGAGTAGCGGCCGAGCTGTAGATGAACGGGGAACCCTCAGCAGCTGTCTGGGATATCACTAGGCTCGCGAGGTTCTCCGTGTTGGTCAGATTTATCGTACCGCCGACAGTGACCGGCGATGTGAGTCCGGACATGGGCATGGTCATGGACACGATGGGTATTCCGGCCTTCGAGAGTTCCACCTGGGCCTCTGCGCCACACTTCTCAAAAGACATAGGCGACACGGGAGAACAGATGACGGAGAACAGAGGCCTCTTCCTCAGCTCCTCCTTCCCGCCTGCTACTAGCGATGCAAGAGCGATCTTGGTCTTCGCGTCCTCGGCGTCCATCACCTCGACCTGCTGCACATGTTTCGTCACGTTCTGAAGTGAGGTCCAGAGCTGATGGGCTGCATGTGACTTGTCCGGAACATCCATGGGGACCACAGGTGTCCAGAAGAAGTCGACCGGGTCCATTGCGTCGACCAAGCGTGCGAAATCCGCCAGGTCGGCTCGCGACGCGTCCCTCCTCTCATCTGAATCAAGGTCAATCATGTACGTTGCGAGGCCCGAATTCGATGCGTATGGGATGCCTTGAACGGGGATCTTCAAGTCGTGCTTCGGGTCGCGCGCTGACAGGGTGATCTCCTTGGGGGTCTTCCTGACAGCGTCAGCCACCATGTCCTCTGATATCCTTGCCAGCTGCTTGTCGTAGTCCACATCCGCCCCTGAATCTTCCAGGAGTCGAAGGACTCGCTCGCTCCGGATGAGGATGCCCAGCTCCTCAAGACATCTCAGGCTTTGGGAATGAATGAGGTCTACTTCTTCCGTGGTCAAGAAATTCATACGTGCGCGGGCCAAGTCAAATTCCTCCTTTCAATCGCGGGCTCTCTGCCGCAGTGACCAGCTATCAGCTCATAATACATAAATCATGACTTGTCGACAGCATCGACCTGCTCCTGAAACCCCGCTCGGCAGGCTGTGGATGGGAGGGCAGAAAGAAGCTTATCCGACCTTGTGGATTCCTGACCTGCTGGATTGTAATGAAGAGAGTTCCCGATAGGAGTCCCTTGAACGCCTCGGAGGTCGAAGTTGCACGGAACAGATTCGCTAGACTCCTGTGGACCACCGCTGGCACTCTGTCATTGGCAGTCGGGGTTGTTGGGATAATATTGCCCGTCCTGCCGACGACCCCTTTCGTTCTCATCGCAGCCGCCTGCTACCTAAGAGGCTCGAAGAGGATGTACGATAAGTTGGTGAAAAACAGGTACTTCGGTGGGTATCTACGAGATTACATGGAAGGACGAGGTATGTCAAAAAGGGCAACAATCGTCTCGATGTCTTCCCTATGGATTCTTATCCTACTATCGGTCGTCTTCGCGACGAACGACCTGATAATCCGCGCGGTCCTTATCGTCGTTGCCATCGCAGTGACCATTCACCTGCTGAGGCTACGAACCAGAACCTGATGTCGACAGGGTCATCGGGTTGGGGATCATAGAACAGAGGCGCCATGTGAATCTGACCAGAATTTGTGATCTGCAGGCCCCACTGCTTGTCGCTTGATTTAGCTGATCGGATATGCACAATAGAAGGGGGTCAGTAGGGGAAAATCTTAAGGGGTAAGCCTGCCGTTTCCTCCCACGGGAACCTCGCTTCAGAGGGGGGATAGTAATCATGACTCGTGGAGCAACGAAATCGTTCTGTGTGCTTCTAGCCTTGGTGTTCGCGGTTTCCGCCGTCGGGCACGCGACATCAGGGAAGAACGAACCGGATACGGTCGAATCAGGTACGGTCGAATCAGGTACGGCCTATTGGAACATCCTTGTCTACATGCAGGCCGACAACAACCTTAACGACCTGACTCAAGAGGACCTTGACGAATTCATGGCTGTGGGCTCCAGCAACGAAGTCAACGTCCTCGTGCTCATGGACAAGCTGGACGCGCCAGCATACATGTATTACGTCGTACCCGGAGACATAGTTCTCGAGGAGGACTATGCGTACAACGGAGAGGAGATCAACACAGGCGATCCCGCGGTGTTCGAAGACTTCTTGGTCTACGCCGAGACGAACTATCCTGCCGAGCACACGCTCATATTCTTCTGGGACCACGGTAGCCCGACCGCGGGCGTCGGCGTCGATGAGACCACGCCTGAAGGGGTGCGCGACTGGCTGACTCATCACGAGGTGATAGACGTGCTCAAGGACCACACGGTTGAGGTTCTCGCCATGGACGAGTGCTCAATAGGGCAGATCGAGGTAGCGGTCGAGTATGCTAGGAGCCTTGACACCGAGTATCTGGTGGCGAGCGAGAGTTACATCGGTTACAGAGGATTCCCATACGATTGGATACTCGAGAGGCTCGTGGACGAGCCAGACATGACGCCCTTCGAGCTCTCAGTGGTCTGCGTGGAGGAATTCGAGAGACTCTTCATGACCACGCCATACAAGACCGAGATACTGACAACCCAGTCCGTCATCGCCCTGGACCATATCGAACAGCTGGCCGCCGAGTTCGGCCACCTTCTGGATGCACTGACGACAGCCCTTCCCGAATTCGACGCCATCATCGGAGCGGCCCGGTCCGATGCCACAATGCCTTGGGGCGCTACGAGCATGGGAACGATCGACCTGCCGACTTTCGTACAGGGGATCGCAGAGGCGGCGCCCGATAACTCGGAAGTCGAACAGAGCGCTATGGACGTCCTGGAAGTGTATGAGTCGGCCGTTCCTGCGATGAGCGCAACCAAGAACAGCGAGCACTATGGCTATCAGGGCTTGGGGATACTGTTTCCTCAGTCGGCTAGCTTCCTCACGATAAGCTGCGCGTCGATGTTCGAGATCTACAAGACTTTCGACTTCCCCGACGACGGCTGGCTGCAGTTCCTGGGAGCGTACTGGGGCGTAGACCTGATCTGAAGAAAACTCTTTGCGACTCTGGGGGTGTCCCGAGGCGGGACATCCCTAGACTTTCTCTTATCTCTCCACAGTATTCGATCTACCGCACTAGGTTGCTGGATTCAACGTGGAGCTCACAGATAATCGAGCCTGAGAAGCCGCGTGCAGAACCGTATGAGAATCACATGAAGGGGTTTGCCGAAGAGGTTTCGAGGCTATCGGTCCGCGGTCAGCCTGGGCAGATATTATCCATTCCGCATATGCGCGCTTTCCGATGGTCATCAAGCGCCGCGGATCTTCCTCGCCGCGTTCTCTGCAGCCTTAATCAAGGGATATGCGGTAGGAGGCGCCGTCAGCAGAGGATGCGTCCCGATCTGCGAACTCAGGATCATGTCCACCGTCATCCTGTTCTGTATCATGAACCCGATCAGATTGACCAGCTCTCCAGTGCTAGGGCCCGACAACACCTCGCCGCCCAGCACGGCCCCGGAATCCCTGGCGACGACAAGCTTGATCAGCTGCCTGTGTACCTCTGGAAGCGTATTCGGGTGCTTATCGACCCCGTCGAATATGCCAGTTACTATCTCGAACCCCTCCCGTCGGGCGACCGACTCGGTGAGTCCCGCCGAGCCGAACCCGGAATCGCCTATGGCGGTCGAGAATATCGCGATGGTCCCTTTGAAGGCCTTGACGACCGAAAGTCCGTACAGATTCATGCCGGCGATCCTCGCCTCCGTCGAAGCGGTCGATGCCAGCATCAACCCCGAGACCTTCCTGGTGGAGAAATCGCGCTTCTCGGCACAGTCTCCGACCGCGAAGATATTCGGGTCGTCCGTACGCAAGTACTCGTCAACCCGTATGAACCCAATCTCGTTCAAAGGCAGCCCGGACCGCTCTGCGATGCCTACGTTCGGCCTGTAACCCATCGTGAGTATCACCGCGTCGGCATCGAGCCGTTCGTCGTTCTGTAGTAGGACGCCCTCGACCTTGTCGGAGCCAAGGATCTGCTTCACCCCGACCCCCGTCCTTACCTTAACGCCCCTCTCGGCGACGATCTTCTCAATCTCCGTCGCGAGGTCTTCATCGAAAGCCATGCCGAGTATCTGAGGCAATATCTCGACTATCGTGACATCCTTACCCATCTTGTTCAGCTCGTCGGATATCTCGACCCCTATGAACCCGCCTCCAATAACCACAATTTTCTTGAAATCATCCAGCGATTTGAAGAGCGTCTCGAGATGCTCCTTCGCCTTCTTGATTACGTGAACGTTGTCAAGGGCGGCTCCCTTCAGCCATTTCGGGACCGAGGGGACGGATCCTAGGGCGAGCACGAGCCGGTCGAAGGCGACCTTCGTCCCGTCCGCCAGCTCGCACGATTTTCCCTCCCTATCGATCGACACCAGCTCGCCGATGATCACATCTATCCCGGCCTTGGTGAGCGGGTCCCTCGGCATCATATTCTCCTCGACTCCGTTCAGGGTGCCGAATATATACGGTATCCCGCACGGAACCATGGCCTGACTCTCGTCAGATACCAGGACGAACTCCTTGTCTGGATAGCTTGCCTTTCCCGTCATCGCTGCTAGGCTGCCGGCCGGTCCGCCGCCAACCACCAATACATCCGTCTTCCTCATGAAATCACCAGTCACATTGCATTCCTTCGAGAGGTTCGACACGGTTCTCCCGGCCGGACATCGCATCCCGATTAGAAGGTAGGTCTTAAATGATTTGCCGAAGCCTCCTGCGAAGTTCATAGAGATCTCATGCCAGCAAGCAAGATACGGGCCTTTAACCCGAGCTCAATCACCGCCTTTCCTCTAGTCTCTGGTAAATAGCGAGCTGGGCGACACAGACTTCCCCGTGCTGACGAACCAGATCATTCAGGTTAGCGTGGGCAGTCTAGTCCGATATCGAAATCGCTGTGTTCGCAGAGAACGAATGTTCGTAGCAGTAACTCACGGCACGAACTGTGAAGGAATCCGGCAACTCCACTTGATCGCTAGTGAGGTTGATTTGGTCACAACCCCACTCGCAATTGTAGGTTCCCCCCGGCTCCAGCACAACATCTGTAATCACCGCCAAGCCCGCAGTTGGTCCAACGAACACACACGAACCGGCAGAGTCATAGATACTGAATTGCACGACGACGCTGCTGGGATAAACCAAAGTGACTGTCCTGGAACCATAGTTCTTGAGTTGAGCATACATGGTGACGGAATCCCCTGGAGCATATTCCTCCTTGTCAGTATCGACCGTCAGCACGACTCCTCGTTCCGATCGGTCCAAAACCCAGGCTACAGTGACCGTCGATGCGGCAACCAGTACTGCGGCGACGATTAGGGCACGCCCCTTCTTCCCGCCAACGAGTTCCAATCGAATTCGACCACCCGGCCCTCGGGGAATCGTTGCATCAGCTCTTATTTCCTTTGCTACGGATTAGAAAGAAGAGGGGAAAAATTGATATTCGCTGCGAGACTCGGGGAAATAGTAGCTTAGACGGACAAGAGCATAATGTCGGCCTAATCCTGGAACGGTGAAAACAAGGGGCAGATCAACTGGTGGTGAAGAAATGACCAACGCTATCATTGAGGTAAGCGACCTTGAACATTCGTTCGGGGACGTGAAGGCTGTCGACAAGGTCAGTTTCACCGTGGAGGAAGGCGAGATATTCTCATTCCTCGGCCCCAACGGAGCGGGAAAGAGCACGACGATCAACGTGCTGACGACCCAGTTGCCATGTCAGAAAGGAACAGCACGCGTATGCGGATTTGACGTCCGGACGAAGCGTCAATCAGTGAAGAAATCGATAAGCATCGTGTTCCAGGACGAGGTTCTGGACAGAGACATGACAGTTCGGGAGACACTGGAATTCCACGGGCGCATCTACTCGATGCCGAGAGCGGAGAGGCTTGCGAGGGAGAAAGAGTTGATCGAGCTGGTGGAGCTTGAACAGAAAGTCAACGTGCGGACGAAGCACCTGAGCGGAGGGATGAAGAGGCGACTCGAGATAGCACGAGGGCTCATGACCAGACCGCGAGTCCTGTTCCTGGACGAACCGACGATAGGTTTGGACCCACAAACACGCCACAAGATATGGGACTACATCAAGGGCATCAACGAGGAAGGGACGACGATATTCCTGACGACCCATTACATGGATGAGGCTGACACACTCAGCGACAGGATAGAGATCATTGATTATGGCAAGATAATCGCCACCGGCACCTCCGAATCACTGAAGAACACACTCGGGGAGGACATGATATACCTGGAGACAGGGGACGATGCCAAAGCTTCGGAAATCGCCAGAGCGATATCTGATGTCACTGAGGTGAAGAAGACCTCGAAAGGCCTCGAACTCATACTGAACGCTGATGGTAGCAAGGTAATGCCTGCGATTCTTCGCTCCATAGGGAATGAGAGTATAGACATCCTCAGCGTTAAAATGAAGAAGCCATCCCTCGACGACGTTTTCGTACACTACACCGGGAGAGAGATGAGGGCTGAGTCTGCCGAGAACATGTTTCACAGAAGGAGGAGGCATTAGGCATGGGCAGGGAGTTTCTGACGATCTATTGGCGAGATATGATCAGATTCGTCAGATTCAAGGGGCAGTTCTTCGCAGCACTGGTCCAGCCTGCTCTGTGGCTGCTGTTGTTTGGCATAGCGATGACCAGCAACTTCGACAACGACCTACTCCAGATGCCCACCGTTCCCGGGGTGGCATCAGTTGAGTATCTTACATTCATGGCAGCCGGTGTCATGGCCATGACCGCCTTGTTCACCTGCCTTTTTGGCGGCATGGGACTACTGTTCGACAAGAACTGGGGGATTATGAAAGAAATGCTGGCAAGCCCGATGCCATCGTACCACATACAACTCGGGGTGGGCCTTGGAGGTGTTACGAAATCGTTCATCCAGGTCGGATTGATAATGGTTTTCGGCCTCGTCCTGGGGGTGGAGTTCTTCTCGGGTTTCTCGGCTTGGGAGACGATCATCGCGATTCTCGGCATCTTCGCGTTCGTAATGGTGTTCGCTGCGGGATTCATCTTCCTATCTTCAGGCCTGGCCATGAGGGTAGAGAGCATGGAGAGCGTTCAGGCGATGATGACTCTGCTGACACTGCCCCTAATGTTCTCGAGCAACGCGCTGTATTCCACGAGTTCATTCCCGAGTTGGCTCCAGGCAATCTCGTCCGTGAACCCGTTGACCTATCTTGTGAACGGAATCAGGTATTTCGCTCTGGGGAATGATTTCACAGCTATGGGTACCCACTATGAGTACACGGGCGGCGACATCATACTGTCGTTCATGGTCTTGCTCGTATTCGCCGGACTCACATTCATGTTTGCATGGCGTGCATTCCGAACTGCGAAAGTGACTTGACGGAAGTACGATCATGAGTATCTCCCTGTGTGCAGATGATGATTCGAACTGCGACATGATATAAATGACACTATTAGGATTAAAACGTGCGAGGGCCCGGATATTAACCCCGAATTTACCATCAATTAAAGCCTGGAGCTATAATCTT
>JAJISI010000045.1 GCA_022848805.1 Thermoplasmatota archaeon | reverse complement strand
GGACGACGAGTTCGCTGTCCGAGTGGAACTTCACGACCTCTCGAGTGTGGTCGCCCGCTCTCTCGAGGGCCCAGAGCAACGCCTCGTACTCAGCCTCGTTGTTCGTGTGTGGACCGATGTACCTACCGTTCTTCTCGAGGCAAGTTCCATGAGGATCGAAGACGGCGTATCCGATTGCCGCAGGCCCAGGGTTCCCTCGCGCTGCACCGTCCGTGTACACTAGAATCCTCGGGCTATCAGACAATGCGTTCAGTCCATCCCTTCTACGTGACGGTATGGCCTCCATCGGTTAAAGAACGTGGCGGGTTCAGCGAGCAGCCGTACGCGTACCGTGCCATAACTTGAAATAGCAAGTTCCGTGTTTTTCCGTCAGAGGGGGAGCAGCTTCGTGGGCAGGGCCACCACGCCGATGATGGATCAGTACTTCAGGATCAAGGAGCAGCACAGAGACTGTCTCCTGTTCTTCCGGCTAGGCGACTTCTACGAGATGTTCGGCGAGGACGCGGTCGTCGGGTCGAAGGAGTTGGAGATAACGCTCACGTCCAGGGATAGGGGCAAGAAGGAGAGGATGCCGTTGTGCGGCATCCCGTGGCACGCCCTCGACTCGTATCTCCCCAAACTGCTCAATAAGGGCTACAAGGTCGCGATCTGCGAGCAGCTCGAGGACGCCAAGAAGGCGAAGGGACTCGTGGATAGGGACGTCGTCAGAATAGTCACACCGGGGACGGTGTTGGAGAGCGCGGTCCTCGATAGCAGGGCAAACAACTACCTGATGTCCCTCTTTGAGCGGGACGGCGCGTACGGCTTGTCGTTTGTCGATATCTCGACGGGCGAGTTCATCTCGACAGAAGCACATGGGGACGATGCTGAGGGAAAGGTCCTCACCGAGTTCTCGCAGAGGATGCCGAAGGAGGTGCTGGTCCCTAAGAGCTTCGAGGCGTCGAAGCTGACGCAGGAGTTTGCGTTTGCAGAGGCCAGACTAACGCGTATCGAGGATTTTTCATTCATGCATGAACCGTCCGAATCACTGGTCAGGAGGCATTTCAGACTACAGTCCGTAGATGGCCTCGGGCTCTCAGGCAAGCCCCTCGCGATCTCCAGCGCGGGAGCCGTCCTGAGGTATCTGGAGTCGACGCAGAAGAGGAGCCTGGAGTTCCTGTCGAGGCCCAGATTCTTCTCGTCTTCCGATAAGTTGGTGCTCGACCAGGCGACACTCCGCAACCTGGAGGTCGTGCGAAGCGTCCGTGACGGCTCCGATGAGAACACCCTCGTCTCGATTCTCGATCGCACTCTCACACCCATGGGCTCGCGGACGCTGAGGAGATGGCTCACGGAGCCTCTGACGGATGTCAACGGCATCCGCGCAAGGCACGACGCAGTCGAGGAGTTCGTGTCTGACATGCCGCTCAGGGCGGAGCTGTCGGACTCCCTCGGGGGAGTGCGCGACCTCGAACGCCTCATAGCCCGAGTGGTACACGGAAGCGCGAACGCCCGCGACCTCCTAGCGGTGAGAGCCTGTCTCGAATCGGTCCCGTCGATCAGGGAAACCCTGGAAGGAGCGACCTCGGGCACGCTCAGATCGCTCGCCGAGGGTCTCGTTGACGTGTCGGATGTTGTGGACACAATCATGCGTGGCATCTCCGACGATCCGCCGGTGATTCTGAAGGAGGGTGGCCTAATCAAGGATGGCTTCGACTCCGCTCTGGACGAACTCCGGAAGACTTCGAGGGAGGGCAAGAAGTGGATCGCCAATCTCGAGCGGTCCGAGCGCGAGCGCACGGGGATCAAGAATCTGAAGTTAGGGTTCAACAGCGTGTTCGGTTACTACATAGAGGTGTCGAAGACCAACCTCAAGAACGTGCCATCGGAGTACATCCGGAAGCAGACGCTGAGCACCGGAGAGAGGTATGTCACGCCGGAGCTCAAGGTGCGCGAGGAAGCCATCCTCGCTTCGCAGGAGCGGACGAACACGATCGAGTACGACCTCTTCATGAGGATACGGGACGAGGTCGCGGCCCATGGGGAGCGGGTGCGCCTGATCGCTAGAACGGTGGCAGAGGTGGATGTACTGCGATCGTTCGCCGAGGTCGCGGTCGGGTACGACTACTCCAGACCAACAGTCGACGACGGCGACAGCATCGTGTTGAGCGATTCCAGGCATCCCGTGGTAGAGCGCGTACTAAGCGGCTCGTTCGTCCCGAACGATGTCCATCTCGACACGAACCTGAACAGGCTGGTCATACTGACAGGGCCGAACATGGCTGGCAAGTCGACATACCTCAGGCAGATAGCGCTCATAGTCGTCATGGCACAAGCGGGCTCGTTCGTGCCGGCCTCCGAAGCGCGAATCGGCCTTGTGGACAGAATATTCACCCGCGTGGGAGCCTTCGACGACCTCTCCAGGGGGCAGTCGACCTTCATGGTCGAGATGATCGAGCTCGCCAACATACTCAACTGTGCGACGAAGCGCAGCCTGATCCTCCTCGACGAGGTCGGCAGAGGCACGAGCACGTTCGACGGGCTCGCCATCGCGTGGTCGGTGGTGGAGTACCTTTACGAGGACTCGAAGATCGGTGCTAAGGCGTTGTTCGCGACTCACTATCATCAGCTGACGGAGCTCGCGGACTCGCTGGAAGGCGTGAAGAATCACTCGATGGCAGTGAAGGAACAGGGCTCGGAGATAGTGTTCCTGAGGAAGGTCGTCCCGGGCAGAGCTAACAAGAGCTACGGCATCCAAGTGGCGAAACTAGCAGGCGTGCCACAATCCGTCGTGTCCCGCGCCGAGGAGGTTCTCCTGGATATCGAGGAGAGGAGCGTGCTCGAAGTGAAGGCAGGGAAGAAGGTGCAGGCGCAGACCAAGTTCGCAGTTCCTGACAAGGGTCGTGACGGCGACCTATTGGAGGAGCTGCGGAATCTGGACCTCGCGCGCATGGCCCCCATGGAAGCATACGTGAAGATCGGCGAGCTCAGGAAGAAGTACGGTGAGACGAGTGGGAAGGATAAGGGTTCTTGAAAGGAACACGGTCGACAGGATCGCCGCAGGGGAAGTGGTCGAGCGTCCAGCCTCGGTCGTCAAGGAACTCGTGGAGAACTCCCTCGACGCCGGAGCGGGCACTATCGAGGTACGTCTGGAGGACGGTGGGAAGAGGTCGACCTCCGTCAGAGACGACGGCTGTGGCATGCCCCCGGACGACCTGCAGTTGGCCGTCCAGAGCCACTCGACCAGCAAGATATCGGACATCGACGACCTGCAGAGCCTGCAGACATACGGGTTCAGGGGGGAGGCGTTGTCTTCGATATCGTCCGTCGCGAAGGTGACGATACGCTCGAGGGAGCATGGCCGGACAGAGGGTTTCGAGGTCCTGGTCGAGGACGGAGCCGCGGTCAAGTCCTCAGCCGTCGGCTGCCCGGAAGGGACCGAGGTGACAGTGGAGCATCTGTTCCGCAGCATGCCCGCGCGAATGAAGCAGCTCAGATCCGGCTCCGTGGAGATGTCGTACTGCCGAGAGGTGGTCACGGATTTCATTCTGTGCAGACCGGCGATATCGCTTAGGCTCTTCTCCGGTGGAGACCTCGTACTCGCCCATGCGGCGGACGAGGGTATGGATGGCGCCCTGACGATCGCGTTCGGCCACAAGGTGGCCTCGGACATGTTGAACGGACATGCCGAGGGAGCGGGTGTCCGCGTCGAAGCTCATCTAGCCAGGCTGGAGCACACACGCTCGTCGCCGTCCGACATAAGGATATTCGTCAACCACAGGGCGGTGAGGAGCAGGAGGATGGTCTCCGCGATCGTCAAGGCGTTCGGCTCGAGGATAATGAAGGACCGGTACCCGATCGGCGTCCTGAAGATCCTGGTGGATGGGTCTGCCGTGGATGTCAATGTGCATCCGACGAAGCGGGAGGTGCGGTTCGACGACGAGCCGCTCGTAATCGACATCGTCGAGAGATGCGTCGCGGACGCCGTCGAGGGGCCGGATCTGTCGTTCAGGTACGACCTCACGCGGTTCTCGGAGACGTTCGAGTCCGAGATTCCAACTACGATGATGGGCGACTCCGGTTCGACCCAGTCACAGCTGCCAGTGGCGGGCAGCGACGGCGACTCAGAGGGACCGCACGGTATCCGTCCTTTGGCGCAGATAATGGACACCTACATATTGGCCGAATCCGGCGACAACCTGCTGCTGATAGACCAGCACGCTGCATCCGAGAGGGTCGTTTACGAGCGCGTTCTCGCGGCGGTCGACGATGGCGACGAGATATCTCAGGAACTACTCACGCCACTTGTCCTCACGCTCACTCCGACAGAGTCGAAAACCCTCGAGGAGAACATGGACATGCTCTCGAAGGCGGGGTTCCGTATCGAGCCTTTCGGCGGCGACGCATACTCCGTGAGGTCGGTCCCGACCGTGCTCGGTCTGGCGCAGGGAGAGAGGTCCTTGAGGGACATATTGGCCGACCTCGCAGACATGTCCGCGCCGAAGAGGATGGGCCAGGAGTTCATCTGGAAGATCGCATGTCACACATCCATACGCGCTGGCGAGAGTCTGTCCAACGCGCAGATGCGTCAGCTGATATCCGACCTCATGGGTACGGGGAGCCCCCACACATGTGAGCACGGAAGGCCGACGATGATAGTCCTGTCGTCCGTCGACCTCGAGAAGCTGTTCAAAAGGCGTATATGAGATTCAGGCGTGCTCGAACACCTGCGAGCCGTCGGGCATGAGTATCCCGTGACGCTTGGCCACTTCGCCCACCTTCTCCGCGACATCTCCGCTCAGTAGAGGCGGTTCGTGTGTCGACAGCAGCTCTTTCGTGCGCTTGATCGCGAACGTGACCAGCTCGTCCTCCGTGCGGTCGGGCTCGCGCTTCACGTGATAGGCCGTCACCTGTGGTATCATCAGCTCCTTCCTCATGCACTTGGCGGTATGGATGTCGGAAAGGAACGTACCGCCCGGGCCCTGCCGAACGATGGCGTCCATGCCGAGCGTCTCGTCCGTTATGTCGATGCCCCGCCTCATGCGGCTCAGCCAGCGCCAGAGTTCGCAATCCATGACCAGTTTCTCCTTGGATATCATGCCGGCCCTGTCTATCCCGCCGAGACCCACCATCATGTCGGTCCCCATCAGCAGCGCGGAGGCGGCGGTGATGGCCGTCTCCAATCCAGCCTCGGAGGAGAGTGACCTTGCGGCGTTCGACGGACCTCCTGCGCATGTCGGCAGGCTGTAGTGCTTGCCCATCTGGGCAGCCGCTGAATCCATGAGTACCGCCTCGGGCGTGCCGCACAGGAACACGCCCGATTTCAGGTCCATGACTCCGGAGAACGACGAGTACACGCTAGGCGCCCCAGGCGATGCGAGCTGCGTCATCGTCAGTCCGCAGAGATTCTCCGCGTTTATGACCGCGAGCGAGCCCGCGACCGAAGCCGGTGTCACGGCACCTGCGATCGCCATGGACAAGTTCACCACTGGCACGCCGGCCTTCGACAGCGTTACGAGGGCTTCCGCCTCGCCGGCATCGTACCTGAGCGGCGAGATCGGCGTGCAGACGTCCGAGAATATCGGCCGCGCTCGCAGCTCGTCCTCTGACCCGAGTATGGCGGAGCACACTTCGATCTGGAACTTCGCCTCCTGCGAGGAGGCGGCTCCGTGCTGCACGTGCTTGGAGGTGTATGCCATTGCGACCAGGAACTCATAGAACGACGACCGGTCGGAAGGCATGTCCGTGGCGACCACTGGGGGCCAGACGAAGTCGACCTCGGGCAGAGCATCGGCCAGGACGATGAAGTCCTTCAGGTCGCTCAGGGTCGAAGCCCTCTTGGTTCCTGTCTCAGCATCGAACACGGCCGCAGGCTGCCCGTCCGTCGATATGAGCTGGACTCCGTCCCCGGGTATAGTAAAATCTGTACCGCCCCTAGACGAGATCTTGATCCTCTTCGGGGCGCTCTCTATGGACGAAAGCACGAGCCGCTCGTCGAGGCGGACGAGTTGTTTGGAATCATCCACATCGGCTCCCGCGCTCCGGAACATGTTCCTGACGGAAGCACTCTCTATCATGACACCCACCTCCGACAGGATGCGCAGAGACGCATCGTGCATCCTCTCGATGTCCTCTCTCGATAGCACGCTCATACTGGCAAACGTCATGTCAGCACCTATCCCCATCCCCGCCTGACAATCGCTCCAAATAAGCAGCCGGAGGACCGGGGCCAGAGACCGGAACGGCTCCGCACTAGATTAAGTGTCCTGCCTCTCCCAGATGTTTAGTATAATCCTTTAGGCTCGGCCGACGCGCAGTTACACGCACGGGGTGCCCGTGACGGTTCCGCACTCGAAAACTATTACTTCTCGGTCCAACCTCACATCTATCCTCAGAAGGTGCTGTAGATGGGTTTGAATATGGCAATCACAGAGCTCGAATCCGCGAAGTCACTGTGCAGGGACAAGAAGATGACGATGGCGAAGGCCTATGTGAGCGATCCTGGCAAATGGGCCGACCTGGTCGACGTGGACCGCATGGTCGATCTCAAGAAGGCCAGGGCAGAGCTCGAGCCAGACAAGCTCGAGGGGATACTGAAGAGGTCCAGGGCGAAGGTGGAAGGGGACGAAGTGTACTTGGAGAAGATCAAGGACCCCGCAGACCAGGAGCCCCTCGAACCGTTTGTCCGGAATGTGAAGACCAACTGGATCGCTATGTCGAATGTCCCAGATGCCCGCAGGAGCGCGGTCCTCGAGGCCGCGGTGAGCGAGGACTCGGTGACCGAGTGGGACCTCCTCGAGTTCGACGAGATGTACGAGACGTGTGCGAAGTGTCCTCTGTCCTGGGACAACAAGAAGGGATGCGTCGGCAACTTCGGTCCGTCCACATCCCCGGTTCCGGACCTCGCCAAGAAGTTCAAGCTGACCATTCTGACCAAAGTCGAGGAGCTGGCTTCGAAGAAGGAGATACTCACATCGAAGGACGCGGCCAAGTTGCTGGAGGAGACGAAGGTTCTGAGGGAGAAGACTCCGGCAGAGGGTAAGATGATGGTCCGAAGGATCGAGGGCACGTTAAACAGGTTGGAGGCCATGGCAGGCTGCTCCAAGGAGTATGACGTCGGGTTCTACTTCTTCTGAGTACGCTCGAAACGCTCACATGTATCCGTCTGAGGGAGGTGTCTGCTTTCATCGCTAGAGGCAATTCATGCGAAGTAATCGCTTTGCGCGCTCCGGAGGGGATGGCGTCCGTCGAGCTGATGCCTCTCGATAACGAGGTTGCGCGCGCCTTCCTTCACTGCTCACCCCGGGGGCTCAAGTTGTCTGACAAGTTGGCCTGGAAGCTGAGCGAGTCCCTGGCTGAGACCGGATATTCTAAGATTATCGCGCGGGATAACCGCAAGTCCACCCTGAGGAACGCACTGTCCGGTCGAGGGTGGAAGGCCGACCTGGCGATTGCTCCCCACTCCGGTCAGAAGTGCCATATGGTAACGACCCACGACCTGCCCTTGGACGAGGAGTTGATCGACGAGCGCGGCTGCGCGCCCGAACTGGCGAACACGGGCCACATGGTCGGCCTGCGTGTGGAGCTTGGAACGAGGGATGCGTGGGCCTTCTATACCGACGATGGTGAGACGGCAAGGGTCGTGACTGATTCCGAGCGCAAGCTGGGCATGCTGGTCGCAACCAGCAAGGAGGACATAGGGTTGGTCGCCGACCATCTCATCCGGTTCCTCGTGATCGCGAAGAAGAAATGGGCGGTGTTCTCGCCGGACCTGCTCGAGTACATAGCCCATCTCTATCCAGCGAACGCCGTACGCATGGAGCTGGAGGCCCCTCCTCAGTGCGAGCATTCCGTCGAGCCTCTCTCGAAGTCCAACCGCGGAAGGGTCGTGGCGCTCTTCTCGGAATATTACGACGAAAGCCGTCTGAGCGCTATGATGCGCCTGCGCCGCTACGCGCGCGACGAGGCGTTCTCCATCCACGTGACGGACGGCGGGTTCGTCATCCTGCGGCACGAGGGCGACGAGGGCCTGGTGTTCGACATATATGTGACCCCGTCGAAGCAGGAGGAGGGTATGGGCAACGAGCTGATGAGGTGTGCGCTGAGCACCGCGTCGGAGCGTTCGAGCAAGGTGTACTTGAGGACGAGCTATCCGAGGGCGAGGACGCTCTACGAGAAGTTCGGGTTCAGGCAGACATCGTCCCGACTGGTCGTCAGGCTCGATGAGGTGCTCCTGACCCGCGCCCCCTCAAGATAGATATATCATCAGTTCCTATCATCGGCATCCATAGCTGGGTCATACTGCACCGGAGAGGGTCGTCGTGATAGACAGGGAGAAGGTTCTTGCCGCGCTGGAAGGGTACGATCTGGAGAAGGCCAAGATCGGAATGGTCGCGTCGCACTCCGCGCTCGACGTCTGCGACGGAGCGGTCGAGGAGGGGTTCAGGACCCTTGGCATCTGCCAGAAGGGTCGAGAGAAAACCTATGCGAGATATTTCAAATGCCAGCGGGACGCCTCGGGCAAGGCCGTCCGGGGCGCAGTGGACGAGTGCTGGGTCCTCGAGAAGTTCAGAGAGATGATGACGCCGGAGTTCCAGCAGCGCCTCAGGAAGGAGAACGTGCTCTTTGTGCCGAACAGGTCGTTCACATCCTACATCGACCTGCATGAGATAGAGGACGACTTCGCCGTACCACTCGTAGGTTCGAGGGACCTTCTGAGGAGCGAGGAGCGCGGGGAGGAGCGTGACTATTACTGGTTACTCGAGAAGGCTGGCATGCCCTTTCCGAAGCGCATAGTCGACCCGAAGGAGATCGACGGCCTGGTGATCGTCAAGCTGCACCACAAGGTCAAGAAGCTGGAGCGTGGCTTCTTCACGGCAGCCTCGTACGAGGAATATCAGAAGAAATCGCGTGCGTTGATCGCAGGCGATGTCATCACGGAGGAGGACCTCAGAGACGCCAGGATAGAGGAGTATGTCATAGGCCCGGTCTTCAACCTGGACTTCTTCTACTCTCCCCTGGAGACGAAGATGGAGAGGATAGAGCTGATAGGCGTCGACTGGCGGTTCGAGACGTCCCTGGACGGGCATGTCCGTTTGCCGGCTCCGCAGCAGATGACACTGGCGGGCTCTCAGGAGACCCCGGAGTACACCGTGTGCGGCCACAACTCCGCCAC
>JAJISI010000044.1 GCA_022848805.1 Thermoplasmatota archaeon | reverse complement strand
GAACATCTCGAGAAGCAGCAGTACCGGATCGTCGGAAGCACAGGGGCAGTGAAGCTCTGTCACTGGATGAAGCAGAAGCTCGTCCACGGAAGGGCGTGCTACAAAGAGGAGTTCTACGGGATCAGCTCGCACAGATGCCTTCAGATGACCCCGGCGGTCAACATATGCAACTTCAGGTGTCTGTTCTGCTGGCGTTTCCACGGCATGACCGGTTTCGAAGGAATCCGCTATCCCGACCCCGAGGAGCTTCTTGAGGGCTGCATCCGAGAGCAACGTATGCTCGTCTCTGGATTCAAAGGAGACGAGAGATGTGACCCGGTTCAGTGGGAGGAGGCTAGGAACCCTAACCAGGTGGCCATATCTCTGTCCGGGGAACCTACGCTCTACCCCTATCTGGGCGACTTCATCGAATTATGCACGCGGAAGGGCATGACGACGTTCCTTGTCACGAACGGCTCCGTCCCCAAGGCGCTGACGTCTCTGGACACCCTGCCGACTCAGTTGTACGTCACGGTCGCCGCTCCCAACAGGGAGATATTCGAAAGGCTGTGTGTACCGCAGACTTCGAAGGCCTGGGACAATCTCATGGAGACTCTGGAGATACTCCCGTCCTTGAACACAAGGACCGTGATCCGCCATACACTCGTGGCGGACTGGAACATAGGTTGGGAGGACGAGTACGCAAAGCTCGACGAGCTCGCGGATCCCCTCTTCGTGGAACCGAAGGGGTACGTGTTCGTAGGGGATTCCAGGACACGGATGAGGATGGATAACATGCCATCCCACGCTACTGTCAGAGAGTTCTCCGACAGGCTCGCAGAGAGGCTCTCTATGGAGATTCTGAAGGAACGAACGGACAGCCGCGTCGTCCTCCTCGGGAAACCCGCTTCAGAACTGAGAATCGGATAGTCAGACCGCTCATCTCAACCTTATCGTCTCGAGGTTCATCGGCGCGCGGGTCTCGATTCCGAACTTCTTGTAGAGCGTGCTGGCCAAGTCGGAGCACTTGTGTTCTTCACCATGGCCTATTATGATCCTCTCGGGACGCGGCTCAAGAGTGCTTACGTAGTTCACGAGCTGACGCCGGTCTGAGTGGCCGGAGAACCCATCCACGGTCTCCGTGTCCATTTTCATGTGGAGCGTGAGCGGTTTGCCCTTCTGGTTGAGGGTTATGTCGCTCCAACCCCTCTGTATCTTCCTTCCCATG
This sequence comes from Thermoplasmatota archaeon, assembly GCA_022848805.1. Classification (GTDB taxonomy): domain Archaea; phylum Thermoplasmatota; class Thermoplasmata; order UBA10834; family UBA10834; genus UBA10834. Next base: position 8,520 of record JAJISI010000044.1, on the reverse strand, counting down.
GTCCCCTCGGCGTTGAAGCCGACGAAGACGATGGTGTTGTTTGGATTGTCACACCATGATTTGAAGTACTCCATGACTGGCCCGCCGCTCATCATTCCGCTCGTGGCAAGGACGATACACGGTTCTGGGTCGTCGCAGATCCGCTCCCTCATGTCCGGGCTGTCGACCCGCTTGAATACCTCCGACAGGAACGGGTTCTCCCCCATCTGAAATATCTGTGTCCTCAGTTGGCTGTTTAGATACTCCGGATAAGCGGTATGTATCGCCGTCGCCTCCCATATCATCCCGTCGAGATAGATCGGAACGGTGTGGATCTTGTGGTTCCTCATATGCTCTTCGAGGACGAGCATCACCTCCTGTGAACGTCCGACCGCGAAGACGGGGATCAGCACCTTTCCGCCTCGTCCCAGCGTGGTCCTCACGACCTCCTTGATCTGGTTGGCCGCTTCCTGCCTGCTCGGCTGCATATCGCGATATCCACCGTACGTGGACTCTATCACCAGCGTCTCGAGCCTAGGGAACTTGTTCACAGACGCGTTGAAGAGCCATGATCTCTCGAACTTGATGTCTCCACTGAATGCGATGTTGTACAGGCCATCGCCCACATGGAAATGAGCTATAGATGATCCGAGGATGTGACCTGCGTTCTGAAGCGTGAGTCTCATATCCGGAGATATATCCGTGGTCTCGCCGTACTTCAGAGGTATGCAGTGTACGACCGCGTCACGGATGTTCGACGAGTCGTACGGAGGCTTCTTGGCCTCTCCGACGGCCACTTTGATGAAGTCGAGTTGGAGAAGCGACATCAGGTCTCTGGTCGGTGGGGTGCAGTACACTGGCCCATCGTAACCGTATTTGTAGAGCACTGGTAGCAGCCCTGAATGGTCCAGGTGTGCGTGCGTTATGATGACCGCATCGAGGGTATCGAGAGGCATGAGCTCCGGAGCGCTCAGGTATGGGGTGGATCCGTTGTCGCCGGCCCCGACTGCTACCCCGCAGTCGATGAGCACTTTGCTCTCCCTGGTGGACAATAGTGTGGCGCTGCGCCCAACCTCTCTGAATCCGCCGAGCGCAGTTGCTCTGAGCCAGGTCTCGTCGTTTATGCGTTGTCTCATCAGTCTGCGGCCGACTTTTTTCAAGAACGCCTTGCGCTCGTCCTGGACCTTTCTTAGATAGTTCCTTATCTCGCTGACGGTCTTCGAAGGTATCGGCGGGGTCCTCACGACCTTAGGGGCCCAGCCTATGTCCTTCTTGATCTCGTTCAGGATTGCTCCGTGCTTCCCGATGACGAGGCCTGGCGATACGGCCTCGATAGACACCTCGCCAGTGTCGTCCTCGAAGTATATGTTCGTGATCTTCGCCTCTTCTGGGATTATCTTGCGTATCCGCTCCTCAGCGTTCTCGGGGTCCGCGAGCATGCTAGGGTCTGGCCTTATGGCTACCCTCCTTCGGAGCGACTGCGCCAGCTGCCGGACGAGGTCGTTGTTCTTGGCGAACTCGTCCAGGTTCTTCGTGTAGATGACTATGACTGGCCCTTCGAAGTCTATGTCTGTGACTTCGACGTTGGAGGGGACCGTCTTCTTGACGGTCTCTCTGGCATCTTCTAGAACCTGCTCTACGCCCATTGGCTTCACTCAACTCTTATGAACGGATTCGCGTTCGTCGGCGGTTTCGCCTTCATTAGATGAACAATCAAGCCAGTCGTCACGAGGACAGCTTCATCTTGGCCATTCTCTTGTCAATATCCTTCTTCTCGACCAAGGAGAGACCGTCAGATGTGATGGTTGCAATAGTCATTCCGTCTCCCGAGGCCGAGTCGCGCTTCATCGCAGCGTGCAACGCCCTCGCCGCTAGGTCGACTCCGTCAGACACGGTGAGCCCACTCTCGTAGTGGTCCTCAAGCACGCCATAGACGTACGGAGAACCGGAGCCCGTGGTCACGTATTCGTCCGGTATGGCTCCTCCGACCATGTCCAGGGCGTACACGTGTCCTCCATCTTTGTCCACTCCTCCGAGTATGAGACCCACCCAGTATGGGTAGAATCTGCTGCCCGAAAGTATGTTCGAAGTGAGTGTCGCTGCGGACTTGACGGTCATGAGCTGCCCTCTCTTAAGTTTGTAAAGTTGTACCTCTGCGGTGATGTACCTTGCCAGCGTCTGCGCGTCCCCGACGACCCCCGCAACGGCCAAGCCGAGGTTCTCATCTATCTTGAACAGCTTCTGCGTGGTCTTGTGAGCAATCAAAGTCCCCATGGTGGCTCTCATCTCGGTAGCCATTACGACTCCCTCCTTGCACACCATGCCAATCGTGGTCGTGCCCTTCTTTACTTCCTCGTTAGCGGTCATGAAATGACACCATCGGCGAAAACTTATGAGTCAAAAGGCTGTTTCGAAGTATGACAATTCCTGTATATAACATTTTGTCCAGCTATGCCAGGCCATTCGGGGCAGAAGGACAACCTTTAAGCCGTTTGGGCCACAATATTTCCCTGAGATGGGTAGCCCGTAGGTCCTTTCCTACTTAGCACGCAGATCGACAAACGGTCATCGTGCTCCAAAAATGAACCATAAGGAAGGGCAGGGCGTCAGGAACACAATCGCCTGCTCATCTCACCCCTCCCCACCAGACGAAAAGAGTCAATTACCCGATTCGCATTAACGGCCTAATAACGAAGTGAAACCATGAAAATCCTGATTGTGGACGATTCGACTGTTTTCAGAAGGATACTGACCGAATTGTTCGCCCGTGCTGGCTTCGAGGAAGTCCTGGAAGCCGGAGATTTCGACGAGGCGATTGAAGTGTTCAAGACATCGCGGCCGAATTTCACCTTCGTCGATATGATACTCCCGGGTCGGTCGGGCGTGGAGTTGACCAAGGAGCTGCTGTCCATCGATGGAAACGCTATAGTGATTGCGATGAGTTCGATCATCAACAAGAGGATGATCCAGCAGAGCCTCGAAGCGGGAGCGAAGGATTTCGTCCTGAAGCCCACCAACGAGATCGCGTTGAACTCCGTCCTGACCATGTGGAGTGGTTGAATGAGCCTCTTCTTCGGGAAGAGCAAATCAAAAAACCGTGTGAAGGAAACCGGTCTTGGCGTATCCAGGAAGTACAACGTTCGTGCTGGCAGGTCATACGTCGTCAAGGAGGCTCCGCCCCACATCAGCTTTGATGCGTTCGTCAACCTCGTCTCGACCGCTGCTAACGGCGAGGGAAGACTGACCGGTCTGGCAGTCACCAGACAGCATCCGGACCTCGTGCGGGATAAGTACGCCCTAGAGAAGACGCCGATCTTCTGGCTCGCGACGCGTGCGGGCGACAACGTCATATCCCCTACCAACCTTGGCATACTCACCCACACACTAGTCAAGTTCACCGAGGAGGAGACTGACGGCGTGATCCTGCTCGACGGCATGGAGTACCTCGTGAGTAACAACGATTTCAATAAGGTCCTTCGAATGATCGACCAGGTGAATGACAACATCTCCCAGAGCCGATGCAGGATGATCATTCCTGTCGATCCACGCGCGTTCGACCAGAGGCAGTTGGCCCTTCTCGAGCGAAACATGGAGACGCTGGCCTGAAGCGAGTTCTAGCCGACCACTAGCACGGTGGCCGAATACAGAAGCTCAGCCACCAGTATGCACGACCCAACGGAGTGCTCTAGCACCCCCCGACTTCTCTTCTCGCCGATCCCCCAGACGAAGTATGCTACCACTGCGTTTATCTCCGCCAGGAACACGCCCAGAACCATGAAGAACACACCCGGCTCCAATTGGCTCCCGCCGCCTATCGACGCGAGGGACAGATAGATCGCGTATGTCACCCCCAACATCACCGGGGCGAGCGCATGCGTCGTGAACCTCATCATGGATACGGTCGGTCGGAGCCGGCGTCTGAGGGTGAGTTCGAGGTCGGATATGTCTCTGATATACCGGGAGAGATCCATGGCCAGTACGCCTGCCTGCACCTCGTCCTTCGACGCCGCGCTCATCACAACCCTAGCCGCTTCGTAGGTGCTTCTCTCCGAGCCCGTGGGTGCTCCCGTCCCGACAGACCCCCCCGATGTGTGGTCTGGTACGCGCGCTCCGAGGGCCATGTTCGCGGCGTGATCGTACCAGACTGTACCGGAGTGGTCCATCGTCCTCCGCACGGCCGACTCGAAGTTCTCGCCCTCGACCATCCGCGCGCCTATGCTGAAGAGCGCGTCCTCCGCGTGCGCGCCCTTGTCTCTGCCTTGCGGACCGATGTTCTTCTCGCCCGAGGCGACCAGTAGCAGAGCTGGAGGTGTGGTTGCAGACAGTATGAGACCGACCAGTTGTTCGGTGCCATCGAGCATAGTGTACGACACGATCACTCCCAGGAACACGCATGCGAGGGCGCCGAGCGGCACGAAGCCAGTGACCCTGGGTGGTCTGCTAGTAATGATCTCTCCGTCCGGTGAGATGGGGCGTCTTGACGACGCGTCGATCGCTATAAGGAGCGCGACGAGGGGGAAAACGATGTTCATGAGCAGGACGGTTTTCAGTATCACGCCTTCGGGTGCCCCGACGGATGCCGTCATGCCGACTCCATCGACCCCGGTCCACATGTTCCAGGAAAGCATCGGGAGGAACGAACCCACCATGAGCGGTAGGAGCACTCCTATGCTGAAGAGCATCATCGAGGGGAACGATAGGCCCAGGGCGTAATCCTCGATGCGCCTTCTCGCGCCAGAGACGAGGCTGCTGCTGGCTCGGTCAAGAGCCATCCTCCTCCCCTCCTCCGTTCCCTCGCAGGATGCTGTGATGAGCGAGAGTGTGGATGATTTCAGCTCCCTGCTGTGCCCCTCCCACTTGGCTCCGAGCCACAGGAGCGAGTCCTCGAACGTTGCGTGGGCGCCCATCACGACAGACCAGATCGCCGTTCTCAGTTCTTGCCCGAAGTCAGAAGGTAGCTTGGCGGCGAACCTCATGGCTTTAGGCAGGGATGGCTCGTGTCTGAGGCTCATTATCATCATGTTCACGCCCTCGGTCGATGCCCTAAGGACAGCGGTCGCACGCTTGCTGGCAAGGCTCTTCGGGTAGGATCTGATCGCCTCCCTTGATATCGTCGCGCAGAATATCCCCGCGAATGCAACTAGGACTGCGAAGTCGAGCATCGAGAGCGCGGCTAGCAGCACTACGGTTGGAATGAGTGGGATAATGATCGCAAGTGAGGTTACCCGTGCCGCTGCGATCACAGTTTCAGGTTTGAGCGACAACCCCGCCTGCCCAAGGCTGATCGATAGCCCAAGATACCTTCCGTTCTGTGCTTGGGTTTTTCTTGATTCAACTCCCTTGAACTTTATCCGATGGAATGCGCCTGGTAAAGAGCGCGTGCGTGCGCGTCCCAGGTTCGCGGCCATCGCGCAGAACCGCTCGTACCGCCCCTTCACGTCTGCACCTCTCTCACGAACCTGAGTCATTTCTCCGGACCCATTCCTTGAGACCCGCCTCTGGGGTGGATTCGGCGAAGATGCATTCGGTGAACACCTCGTTCGACCTGACACGAGCGGCGTCGGCGCTCACTCTGTGTGACCTCCCACCGCCCCCATGAAGCACGCTCGAAGATATCTGGTCCGCATGTGCCTTCGCCCTGATGATCTCCATCGCGCTGTCGGGTCTCATGCCGAGCGCCCTTGCGATCCCCAATATCGACCTGCAGCTGGTCGAGAATTCCTTCGTAGGCTTCGCGCACTGGCATGTTTGGTCGGTCTCGAAAAGGGGGATAAGCTCGACAGAGTTGCCGGAGGACCTCACCTCCGCGACCTCCACGACACGTCTTCTGAAGCGCGTGCCGTCCGGAGACCTTACCAGGGCCACGACGACTACGATGTCGGTGGACGAGAACGCGCGTTCCGACACTCCGAGGTCCTCAACTGCTCTGTCTAAGACACCCTTCGCGGAGTTGCCGTGTATCGTCCCGAGAACGCAGGAGCCCGCGCTGCCAGCGCGCATGCTTTCGTAGAGCACGCGCGCCTCCTCTCCTCTGACTTCCCCGATGACTATCGCGCTCTCCCCCATCCTCAAGCTGACCTTCAACGCCTCCGTCGCTCGCGTCCGATTGCTATCCATCCTCCCAGAGGAGAACCGTAGTGTCTGCATGTCGTAGCCGATGCCCTGGAACCTTCTGACTGGTATCTCGGGGGTGTCCTCTATCAGGAGGATGCGTTGCGACAGCGGGAACTCGAGCATCGCTGCGGTGAGAAGGGTCGTCTTTCCAGCTCCCCGGCTTCCCGCGATAAGGGCCGCCCTCCTTCCTATGGCGCAAGCCCAGAGGAATCCCGCTAGAAGCGGCGACAGCGTGCCGTTCGCAATCAGCTGAGGCATCGTCCATGTTTCCTGCGAATGCCTCCTGATAGCCACGGAAACGCCTCTGTCGCTCAAGGGCGGCGACACCAGGGTGACTCGGGAGGAGATGTGCCGGAGGTCCGCCTCCAAGACAGGGATCGCCTCTGAGAACGGGAGCCCTGTATCGTATTTCACCCTCGAGACGAACGCTTGGAGGTCACGCGCGCCCACGAAGACGTTCGTCCGACACTTCTGTCTGACGGCCGAGGCGGCGTCTGACCTCAGGACGACATGAACCGGTACCTGACTCGAGGGAGCGTCAACGTAGACATCCTGGACTCGGGGGTCCATGAGCATCGTCTCGAGCACCCCGAACCCGGCCGTGTACTTGCAGAGGACGTTCGCGAGATGTCCGGCCTGCTTCTCGAGCTCGTCTCCCCCCATCTCCTTGTCATGTTCCGCTAGTGAGGAAAAGATCATGTCCTTCGCCCTGAGGCCTATTTGGGATCTCATCATGCTCAGCGATGGCACTCCCGTCTCGCCGGGTCCTCGGGTCATCATTCTTCCCAGGACCTCCGTCAGCACCTTCAGCTGTCTGGGGTTCATCCTGTATTCCGGTGGGTCGACGAGGTACGCTCCACAGCTTGACTCGTCCGGAGAGAGGATGGTCACTCCAACGTCGTCGACGACATACTTCGCGACGACGTCACCCTCCCTGAACCGCTCTGGCGTTATCCATGAGGAGGCGAAGGCGGGGCGTGTCTCGAACGCCGTTTGAAGTTCTGGGATCGGGTCGGAAACGATCCGTATCCTTCCTCGGGTTGCAAGACAGGCCGTAGCGGGAGGCGAAGAATCGAGGATTCTAGGAGGTTCCGCCGTTCCTGCCAATCATATCACCTGGGACGCGCGGCAGGTCTGTGATAGGGATGTCTCGACGCATTCAGGTCCTTTGTCGCAGTTCGCCCGTCCTGCGGTAGCGCGAACGCGTCTGGCGACCTCTGAAGCGTCCTTCATATAGGCAATCGGGTCGTCCAAGAGCATACAGCGTAGATTGCCCGCCACATTCGATGTACTGGCGCTGCATGTCTGACACCTTCTGTCTGACGCTGGCTCGAGTAAAGTCTTCGTGCGGGTAAGGACTGCCAACTCTTGGGCGGCTTCACGTGCTGGCAGGAGTGCGGACTCTCTGTACCGTTTGTGGATGTGTCGCTTGAGGATCACGGTTTGGGGCACAGACTCTGAAGATAGGATCTGCACGATTCCGGACATGCACCTCCTGTTCCGCATGTCTTGGTCTCCGGGACAGTCCGAGCAATCTATCTCCAGCCGAAGCTCCTCCTCTTCGCAGTAGGTGTGAGGGCACTTGAGCTCACGGTCCATTGCAGGGACCAGCTTCTTCGTTCCTCCTCGCCGTCTTGCTACTTCCATGATTCCGCAGAAGTCTGGTAGGGGGCGAAGTACCCTTCCCGCCTTCGTAGATTACGTGTAAGGGTCAGAGAGAACACTCTGAGCCGCCTGCATGCGCGTTATGCGAGGTGATAGACGTGGCGTGGGGGGTTTCCTCGAGGATATACCTGTCCTGGTGTTCGTTCTTGCGGGCGTCGTGACGCTCATCGGAGCTAGCGTGTGGGCCGCTAGCATGAGGTCTGACCTAGTCAGAGAGGCGGAGCTGGAGAGCCTCGCAGATGATCTAGTCGATCAGGCTTTGTGGCGCTTCTCCGATAGCGAGGGCGGTTGCGTGAGCGTGGACAGGCTGGCGCAGTTAGACTTCTCCGAGCTCTCTAGCCGAGTGCCTGATGGGACGGGATGGTTGGTATCGGTCAATGTTATCCATCCCTGGGAGGAGCAGCTCGTGCTCGCCCAGGGCGGAGACGAGCATCATGTGGCTAATGTCGGATTCGGATGTAAGCTCATCAACGCTTCGTACGGAACCGATGGAGGCGCTGTAGTGAAGGTGACGGCTGTTGTCTGGCGCTCGTGGTAGAACGCGGGCCGGCCAGCTCGCGCTGATGGATGCCATAGTCTTCTTCTCCGTTGCAGTCCTGATATCCTCCATCATGCTTTCGCGAACATACCAGGAGTATACAGATGAGGTCGAGGTTCAAGAGTTCGACGCAGCGTACGATGTATCCTCGTTTTTGGAGGTTCTGCTCAGAGGGTCCATCGGAGAATGTATGAGCCTCAACGTCTCAGGGCTCATAACGATTC
>JAJISI010000043.1 GCA_022848805.1 Thermoplasmatota archaeon | reverse complement strand
GTCGATGCCGTAGTACGCTCGGTACCTCTTCGTCTCGGAGCGTTCCCGCACCTGCATATCCCTCAAGACGATATCGGCCGGCTTCTCCTCCCGCTTGGCTATCCTGTCGCTCCTGACCTCTTCGGACGCGTCTATGTGCACTTTAAAGGCGGATATCACGAACCGTCTCATGAGGGCCCCTGTCAGCCTGCCCTCTATGACGATGTCCTTGCTCTCCCTCGCGACGGCGACCATGCGGGCGTCCAGCTCGCGGTCGATGGTCTCATCCTCCTCGGCGAACTTGCCGAACCTCTCGAGGTCCACGCACCTCTCGGATGCCATCTCCCTGAAAATCTGGCCGACGAGCACGAGCTTGTAACCCATGCGCTCTGAGACGATCTCGCTGACGGTCGTCTTCCCGCTCCCGGGCGGGCCCGAGATCGCGATTCTCATGTTATTACCTCTCAGATCCTCTCGACGGGATTGGTCTCTTCTACCCCGTACTCGAGCTGGCGTAGCTTCCTGGTGAAGCTGAAGAGCTTCAGCGTCCTCTGGAGCACCTGCCCGAACGGTATGGTCACGAGCGAGTAGAGTAGTATCCAGTTGGGCAGCACGTTCGAGCCCTTCATGTCAACGTTGAACTCCCACGGGACCGAGAATATCGTCGACGTCAGGTCCTGGTAGACGAAGTTCGATATCCACGCGAAGATCGGTATGATGACTATCATGGTCATCGGCATCAGCTTCAGCTGCGCCTGGGTCGATTTCATCGACTGCGCAGTCATCTTCGGCTGGATCTCCGTGAGCTTCTTGAGCTTGAAGGTGTTGTTGCTCGTCCTAGCCTCCCTCATCTCCTTCTGGAAGGCTGACATGATCCTCTGGTTCCTCGCCATCGCGACCCAGTCGACGAAGAAGTGCCTCACGGTGACGCTGAAGACGGTCATGATGAGGCCGGCGCACATGAGGGTCATCACAGGGTACCGCCCACTGAATCCTATGAGTGGCATGAACGCGATACCGACGATGTTCCCGAGCGACTGCCTCAGGTTGTTGTCGAAGAGCACTAGCAGGGCGACCATGAAGGCCATGAGCATGACGATCTGGCTGCCGAATGCTGGTTTCGGGGGCGCCGCGCCCCCTCCCTTACCTGCTCCTCCTGCCGGGGCCTTCATATGATCACTCGCCTCCGAAGAACCCTCTCAGCACTGGGTGCATCTCCATCATCTGCTCGCGCCCGATAGCGTCGTACAGTTGTATCATGATGCCTACGGCTAGCAGCACGCCCGTGCCGGTGGCGTTACCTACCGTGCCTATCAGGTCCGCTCCTGCGGCGAGCGCGCCGACCACCGCTCCGGATATGATCGTCACGACGGGGATGTACCTCTCCAGCACCCTCTTCAGCACGCGCGGGTCGCGTCTGAACCCGGGTATCTGCATACCGCTGGACTCGATCTGTGATGCCACCGACTCCGCACCCATGTTGGTGGTCTCTATCCAGAACTTGGCGAACGCGATAGACCCGATGATCATGACGCTGACGTAGACGAGGACGTGGATGCTGATCTGAAGCCTCGTTTTCACGTCGCCTATGCCGTTCAGGTACGTATTGAGATAGCTATCGCTAAGCAGCGGTAAAAGCCAATCACCCACGCCGTTGACCGTCGACAAGTAGTAGGCGAGACCTCCGGCTGGGACGGTGTTTCCGCCTACGTAATAGCCCAGCATCCAGTTGTCACCCAGCAGAGGGATGTTCGAGAACGACGGGTGGCTGGCGAAGAGCATCGAGAACATGCTCACGTTGGCCAGCAGGGCCGCCATCAGTATGACCGGTATGTTCGACGCGTAGATCAGCTTGATCGGATACCTGCCCCTCGCACCCCTCGCGCTTCCGTGCGCAAGGGGTAGTTCGATCCTGCTCGATTCGGTGTACGCGACTATCAGGAATATCGCGATTGTGCCTATGAGCGCGACCATGGGGTTGGGCTGCGCTAAGAATATCTGTTCGTAGCCTCCGTTGACCAACTCCGGGGACGACATGTGGTGGAATATGTACATGGTCTTCGGGAGCGTGCCCGCCGGTGGATTGTTCAGGCTCATCTCGAGGGCCGAGTTGGCCGGATGCCAGTTGAGCGACCCAGTGAATATCTGCTGCGACACGCCCGCCGCGATGAACAGCGAGATGCCGCTCCCTATGCCCCACTTCGACACGACCTCGTCCATTAGGAACACTAGGTAAGAGCCTGCGACCAGTTGCACCACGATGAACGTGCGCGCCAGGGCCAGCCCTCTACCCGCCAGGATCGAATCCGACATGTCGATGAACTTCGTGGACGGCTCCATGAAGCCGTATACCTGGGGCGCGGACTCGACGACGATCATCACGATCACCAGCATCTTCTGGGTGCCCTGGTAGATCGCCTTGTCCTCCGGGTTCTTGAGGTCGAGCTTGATTATCTTCGCGCCCGTGAAGAGCTGCATGATGATGGACCCGGTGACGATCGGGCCGATGCCTAGGTGCATCAGCGAGAACTGCGCGCCCGCGAGGATCGCCCTGTACTGCGCGAACAGGTCTATCCCCTGCTCCTGGTCCAATCCGTAGATGACGACGTTCGTCATCGCGAAGTACAGCACGAGGATCAGAATGATCCAGGCCATCTTCGTCCTGAAGTGCACATGCCCCTCGGGTTTGGTGACCGCTGGCAGTCTGTCCGAGATTGGCTTGATCTTGTACAGCAAGCTTTTCTTCTTCTCACCCTCAGCCATCAGACACCCTTCCTTCAGCCCCCGACCGTGTCCCTGTTCCTATGTGCACTCTCTGAAGCGGACGCGTGGAATGCTCCCTTCACTCCTCTAGCAGCTTTCCACCGGCGCCCTTGAGCTTGTCCTTCGCCTTCGTCGAAACCTCGGATACGCGTACTGAAACGGGTGTGGCGATCCTTCCGGAACCGAGCAGCTTGTCCACCCCCAGCCTCGTGAGGTCTACGGTCCATCTGCCGTCCTTCTCCGCGGCGAACCCGTCCCTTGCCAGCTCCGGCAGGGACAGCTCCAGTTCGGAGAGGTTCATGGTGATCTTGTGTGCGACGACCGATTGCGGTCTCTTGAAGCCGCGTCGGCCAAAATGTTCCGGGAAGTACTTAACCGTGCTTATCCACTTGTGCTTGTGCAGGCCAGCGTTTCCCCTGCCGCCTCTGAGCCCGGCACCTCTGCCGGCCTTTCTTCCGCGGCCATGGGTCCTGCCGCCCCTGTACTTGCTAGTCTTGCTGACCATCCTAATCGGCCTCCTTGGTTCCCTCGAGCATCTTCTCGATGAGCTTGACGATCTCGACGCCTCTGTTGCCGACTGCCCCTCCGACGGAGTACGGCCGCTTGACCTTCTCGTAGCCGCGTCTCGGGGGCGGTAGCCTGAAGACGGGCTTCAGCCCCTCGACGTCGCTCAGCTTCGCCTCGGCCTTCTCCAGCGCCTTCGCGAGCGACAGTATCGATGAGAACTCCGAGTTGTTCTTCACATGGTCGTCGGTCAGCCTTCCTCCTCCGGAGACCTCGCCTTTCTTGACAAGCAGCCTGGCGATGGTTTCGTGACTGACCTCGCCCCATGTGACGTAATCCTTCGCGACCTGTAGCATTCCCTTGGTCGTCGTGTTCATCGGGAGCAGGACGCAGTGGTTCGGCCTGTGAAGCCTCATCATCTCCATGGTCTGCACGGCGTCGTGTCTTATCTTCGCGTGCCCTCTGACCCTTATCACTGCAACGGCGGACATCCTAGGCCTCCTCCTTCTTCGTCGTCGCATCGACAGCTGGAGCGGCTTCCTTAGGTGCCTCCTCCTTTGCCGCCTCTTCCGCCTTGGCCTCCTTCTCGGCCTCGACGGACTCCTCGACTACTATGGATGGCGCCACGTGCAGCTTGACCGGCCCGCTCACTATCTTGAGCCGCTCCCTCTGCTCGTCGGTGACCCTCATCTGCGAGGTCATCCTGAGCGCCTCGAAAGCTGCGATGGAGTAGTTGACCGTGGTTTTCGTGTGCCCCTTCGTGAATCCCCAGGCGTCCTCGACCCCGGCCATCTTGAGCACGCTCTTCGCGATGTCTCCGATGGCGAGTCCGGTGCCTCTAGGGGCCGGCTTCAGCCGGACGACGACCGAGCCCGTGTGCCCCTCCGTCTCGAACGGCAGCGAGTGAGGTGTGAGACAGCCGCACTCCCACGAGCCACAGCCGCGCTTGACCTCGATTATGTCCAGCTTCGCGACATCTATCGCCGTCCGTATCGCGGGTCCGACCTCCCTGCCCTTGGTCCTTCCGAGCCCGACGAAACCATCCTGGTTGCCCACGACGACGGTGATGGCGAACCTCACCTTCCTGCCTGAGTCCGTCATCCGCTGCACCATGTTGACGTCGAGCACTTCATCCTAAAGATCGGGGAGAAGTATGTCCACTATCTCGGGCTCCCTGAGCGGCAGCCCCGTCCTGAGCGCCTCGCTCATCGTGGTGATCTTGCCATCGACGACCATCTTGCCCAGCCTCGTCTTCGGCATCCAGTCAACCATCACTCAGCACCTCCTATCTTGCCTCTCACATCGACGAACATCCCCTCGGTGCCGTCCTTCATGTGCTTTCCCTTGATCCTGTCCTCGGGCGGGAGCATCCCGTCGTCGTGCGGCATCTTCACACCGGCGTCGATGACTCCTTTCAGGACGGCGAACAGCGTGCAACCCCTGACGGGCTTCCGGAGGCCCAGGTCCAGCACGGCCTCCCCCACGCCCTTCCCGAGCGCCCTCTTCCCTGCCAGGTAGCCGGTGAGGTACGCCCCCGGGGCGCATCTGCCTGAGCGGGTCCAGCCGAGCTTCTCCAGCTCCGTCGACACCGCCGAGGCGACTATCCTGTCGCCCCCGCTGTCGTATGTGACGAACTGCACCGTCATGTGCTTGTTGGATCTGCGCACGACCGCCCTGTGCTTCTCGCTCTTGATGAGCGCGGTCCTGCGTCTGTAATCCGTACGTCCTTCCCTTCTCCTCCTGAAAGGTACCTTGTATCTGGGTCCAGTGGCCATGGTCATTGCTCCTTCAGCACGCCCTCGGTCTTGAGGTGCGACTCGAGGTGAGGCTTGCTCTTGAACATGCCTCCCTTCGCTCTCAGGTAGTATTTGCGATATGTCCGGGAGTCTATCATGCCGCCGTCTCTGAGTTCCTTCAGCCTGCGACGGATCGGCCTGATAGTCTGCATCCATATCTCCTTCGACGGCTTCCTGGCGTGCTTCTTACCCCTTCTGGAGCCCTGGCCGGTTCTCCGGCCCTTGCGCTTCTGCTCCTTGAGGTGGTTCGCACGCGCCCGGGACACGCCCTTCTTCTGCTTCGCGGCGATCGTGCCCGAGTTGATCAGCGTCCTCACATCCGAGCGGGTGATAGCATCGGCGACGTCCTCCGTCTTGTTCGGGTCTATCCAGACGCGGGATTCCCCGCACTTGAGCAGCTCCGCCGCGACCCTCTTCTGGTTCTTGAGATCCATCGTCATCCGCTCCTGTTAAGTATCCTGATGCTGAGCTCGTCGGCCTTGTCCTCTATCTGCGTCCGCTTGCGCATGCCGACCGTGTGGGCGACCCTGGCAGCCTGGACCTTCGGGTCGATCCCCTCGAGGTCCTTGACGTTGTGCACGACGACCTCCTGGAATCCGGACGGGTGCAGGTACCTCGCCTGCTTCGGACTCCCGTAGCCTATCGATACGACGTTCGTCCTGTAGCTGTAGTTACGCCTCATCTTGGAGTGCATGCCCCTCGGCCTGCGCCAGCCAGTCCTCTGCAATTTCTGCCGTTTGTGGTACTCCTGTCGCAGGAAGGTAGGCCTCCGGGAGGCGACGAGCTTGCGTTTCTTGAGGGCGTCCAGGATCTCCTTGGAGAGCGTAGGCTTCAGTTTGACGCGATAGCCTTCCTCTTCCTCCTCTTCGACCTCGACATCCTCGTCCTCTTCTTCTTCCTCGATCTCGACGTCCGCGTCCTCTCCATCGGATACCTCGACATCCTCCTTATCCTCGGATGTGTCGTCCTCGGAGGCGACGGGCTCCTTGGCTTTGACGGTGCGGACTTTCTCGACGGCCGGCTCCTTCTCGGGCTGTTCGACATCCGACTCCCCGACACCGAGGTCCTCCCTCCAGTGCTGGATCGTCATCGGGCCCACGCCCTTGAGGTGCTCGTGGATCTCATCCGTGCGGCCGACGTCGGCCAGCGCATCGGCGAGGTCCTCGTTGGACTCTATCCCGAGCGCCTTCAGCTTCGCTATGTACTCCTCCTTGAACAGGTGGAGGTTCATGAACTCGTGATCTTCCTTGTCTCCTGCCATGTCCTCACCTCTTGGCCTTCTTCGTGATGTATATCCCGTCCTGGAATATACGCGGGTCGAAGCCCTTTATCTTGGTGGCGCGCTCTATGTTCGCCGCCGTCTGCCCTACCTCCTCGATGTCCAAGCCGGAGATGACGACCTGGTCGCCCTTTATGACGACCTTCGTCTTTCCCAGTATGTCCGCTCTGCGGGGATGCTTCTCCCCGAGGAAGTTCTCTATCACGAAGGTGTCGCCCTTCACCGACGCCTTGATCGGAAAGTGCGCGTAGACGACCTTCATGCTGCATTCGAAGCCTTCGGTGACTCCGTGCACCATGTTCCGTATGTGCGCCGCAAAGGTGCCCATCAGCGCCCTGTGCTTCGCCCTTCCAGTGTTGATGACGACGAACACCGAGCTGTCCTGCTTCACTACCTCCACTTTGACGTCGAAGAGCTTCCGGCTGACCTCTCCCAGCGGCCCCTTGACCGTCACTTGGCCGTCGTCGATGTCGACCTGGACCTTCTCGGGCACCTCTATCTCGTCCGTGTGCAAGCCTAGTACTTCGCTCATCCGTCTCACCTCAGTACACGAACGCCAGGAGCTTGCCCCCGACGCCTCCCTGCTTGGCCTGCGTGTGCGTCAGCACACCCCTCGTCGTCGTCAGTATGAGCAGCCCGAAGTCCTGAGCAGGCAAGTACCTGGCCTCGAACTTCTCAAGGTCTCCCATGCCGACTGGGTATCGCGGCCTTATGACCCCGCAGTCGTTTATGTGGCCTACGAGGTCAACCTTGAACATGCCGCTCCTGCCGTCGTCCACGAACTCGAACTGGTTGATGTACCCGGCCTCCTGCATCACCTTCAGCACGCGTCCTATGAGCTTCGACGAGGGCTTGATGACGCATTCGCCCTTTCCTACGCGCTCCGCATTCCTGATGACGGCCATCGCATCGTTGAGTGGATCCTGCTGCATCCGACATCACCTCAAGAGTACTTCCTGAACCCGATCTCTGGGGCTATCTCTCTGAAACACTGTCTGCAAAGATGCATCCCGTAGCGCCTTACGATGCCGCGCTTCCTTCCGCATCTGGTGCAGCCAACCTTTCTGCCGAACAACTTCTTCGGCTTCAATTAACCACCTCCGCGTCGAACTTCGACCGGACGAACTCCGCGCCTTCGAGGCGGGTGATCCTGTGGTGAGCCGGAACGCCCCTCCTCAGAACCTTTCGTCTGGAGACCCTCTTGCCAGGACGGGCCAGTGACACGCTCACATCCAACCCGAATATGCCTATCTCGGGGTCGTACTTCATGCCGGGGAAGTCCGTGTAGTCCGCAACTCCGAACGAGAAGTTGCCCTCAGGGTCGAACGAATACTTAGCCACCCTGTTCTCCTTCGTCCACAGCGCGGTCTTGACGAACTTCTCGGCCTCCTCGCCCCGAAGGGTCACCTTGACGCCGATGTCCATGCCGACCCTGATCCCGAAGTCCCTGTTCGTCGTCTTCGCGAGCGTGCGGACGGGTTTCCTCGTTGTTATCATCTGGAGCACCCTCTCCGCCTTGAGCAACCGCTCGCCGGCGCCCCCGACGCCGATGTTCACGACCGCCTTGTCGAGTTTGATCTCCCTCATCGGGTTCGTCATAGGGCCTTCGCCTCCACCAGCTTGATCTCAGGGGTCTTCTCGCCGACCACGAACACGTTGTCCTTGATCGTGCTGAACCCCTCCTTGAATATCACAGTATTCGAGCCAGACCCGCGCCTGAGCCTGTACTCCTCGATCGTCTGCAGGCTGCCGGGATGGGACCCACCGGTCAACAACGCCAGGCTGCCCTTGTCCAGCTTGAACGCCTTCATGATCCTCTGCGACGGCAGCTCTATCTTGAGCACGTCGCCTGTACTGTACTGATCCTTCGGGAGCAGTATGCTCCTGCCGTCGTGGAGGTTCAGCTGTACCTTGCCTCCCCTGACGACCGTCTTGCCGTCTATCCGGGCGAGCTTCCAGCCCTTCTCCTTGTCTTCTATGGGCACGAGGTGCAGCCTGCCCTTGGAGTCGATCAGCATGCGGTAGCTCTCCTTGGTCTTCACGAACGTGAGCACGTCCATCAGTCCCACGGGGAACTTCTGGTCCGTGACCGTCCTACCGTCGACCGTCACCTGCCTCCCACCGATTATGAGCATGGCCTCCCTGGTGTTGTCGCATACCTTCAGCATGTCCTTCAGCACCATCGCCAGAGGCATCGCCACGTCCTTCGCATGCGGCCCTGCCCTGGGCCTCATGACCCAGTGGCTGACCTTCCTCGGGATCGCCCAGCTCCTCGGAGCCGTTATCCTCTTCATGTGTTTCTTCACGCTCTCACGCTCCTCCCTTCAGGCTTTCGAGCTTCCGCTTCCTCCAGCTGTCCGAGAGGTCAAGCTTCGTGATGATCACGTTCGACGGGTCGACCGGCCGCTCGGTCTGGGTGCCGTCCGCCTTCGGAACCGTGATGTTCTCGATTATTATCTTGTAGTCCTTGAGGTCGACGGCCGCGACCTTGTTCTCCGCCCCCTTCAGGTCGCTGGGTCCGCGGACGATCTTCACCGTGTCGCCCTTCCGGACCGGGACGGAGCGTGTGTTGTACTCGCGCATCAGTGCGGAGTCTAGGTGTGCCGATACCATGCGCCGCCTCTTGTGGAGCGGGGCCTCGCCCTTCGCCTTCCTCTGCTTCCTTGCCTTGTGACTCGTGGTGTTCATCCGATCCACCTCACACTATGACCGATGCGGTCGCCGCTATCCTCGGCCCGCGCTCCGCCGCCTCTCGGGCCACCGGGCCCTTGATGTCCGTGCCCTTCGTCTCGCCCGTCTCGGTGACGATGACGACTGCGTTGTCCTCGAACTGGACCATCGTGCCCTCGGGGCGCCTGTACGGCCTCCTCTGACGCACGATCACAGCCCGCATAATCTGCTTCCTCGTCTCGGGCGTGCCCTTCTTGACCGTGACGACCAGCATGTCACCTATCGCCGCGCTCGGGTACCTCCTGCTGGTGCCGTGGTACCCTGGCACCGCGATGACCTGGACTATCTTCGCGCCCGTGTTGTCGATGCAGTTGAGCCTCGCACCGGTCGGTATGCCCCTGGTCCGCCTGCCTGGTAATCCTTTCATCGCGATCGCCTACCTCTTCTTCTCTATTACGACATATGATACGCGCTTGCTCAGGGGCCTGCACTCCATTATGCTGACTTTGTCCCCTGTCTTCATCTGCATGCAGGGAGGGGCGTGAGCGAGGTACTTGCTGGTCCTCTTCTCGTGCCTCTCGTACTTCGGTATATACTTGAGGTGCTCCCTCTTCACCGCCACGGTGCCCTGCATCTTGGTCGCCACGACGGTCCCAGTCAAGACCGTCCCTCTGACTGGCAGCTCGCCATGGAACGGGCAGTTGCGGTCCTCGCACGTGCCCTCTGGCGGCTCCACATCGAGCCCTATGTTGGCCGCTGCCTCCTTCTTCATAGCCATCGTCACATCACCTTCGCCATCTCAACGCACTTTCTTGATCCTGTCTTCAGGTCTGAACCTTATTT
>JAJISI010000042.1 GCA_022848805.1 Thermoplasmatota archaeon | reverse complement strand
CGAGGAGCGCCAGATCCTAGCCTCATTGAGGAGGAAGTCCGGCAGGACCTGCATCAAATGTATCTGGTACACCAAGAAGGGGCAGCACCGCGGTTGCTATCCCGATGGCAAGTGGCGGAAGTTCTTGTCGAAGTCCGAGTTCGAGGCGGGCTGTGACTCGTACTCGTCGGGCAAGGGATGACCCTCGGATGTTGGACCTTCCAGCGTGGCATGCAACGCATCCTCCCGCTCTATGCTCAAACCCATTTGTCAGAGGGGAGTGTTTGCTCGGTCCGGTGATATGCTACCAGGGTTAGGAAAGTCATCACGACCAAGAATGTCATCGGGGCTATGGCCGCTACCAGCCACAATCTTGCATATGCCATGATCCCGTCGGATGGCACTGAGCCAGAAGCCAAGCTGGCGACGAATATTGCCACGGCCGTGCCCATGATTGCACCGTTCTTCAATATTGAGAGCTTGACCTTTGTTCGGGGAATGATTAGAAGGCCCGTCAAGCCCGTGAATAGGATTACTCCGGCAAGCGCTATCTTGACCGATAATGTCCCTTCATCCACGGCGATGAAGGTCATCATCGAATTGAGCCCAGTCCCCACAACGATATAGGCCGACGCGACTTTGATGGTGCAATCTCTGATGCCGAGCGCCACGGCTGCGAGCGTAACCACGCAAGCTGCGAGTACTGGCAAGTGAAAGACAATGGGGTACACATGATATGTAACAATGCTGAGAGCGACGAAGGTGCCGAGCAAGCACAGTACTACGAATCTGTTCTTTCGACGCGTCGACGACTCCTTCCCTTCAAAGTTGCGGTATGACGAAAATCGCATCCATCGTGGGATGTCTTCAGGTTGCGAACTCATTTCCTCAGGTCCTGGATTTGTCCGAGGAGTCTTAAACCCTCACTCGGAGTTCCACGTCTGTCCTCAATCCAGTATTCTCTTTTGTCCGTCGATAGCCATGATGTCAGTGATGTCCTGAGAGGCCTCGAGACAGCCCAGGTACTTGCCAGTCGGTGACCGCAGAGCGTAGTACTCTATCATCACCTTCCGCCTAGCCTCGCCCTCGCCAAGGTCGATCCAGAATCGGGCCTTGTCCATCTTCCCATCTTTCATCTCCGAGAGTATCGCAATCACCTTCTCGACGGACTTGTGTGGATGGCAGTCTCTGACGTTCATGCCTACGGCCGCCTCTGGTCGCTTGAAGATCCTGGTGTCGTGCTTGTTCCATGCCGCTAGTTCGTCGTTCTCGTCCACGACTGAGAACTCGACTGGGAGCGTTTCCATGACTGCTTGCAGAGTTTCATCTGGTAACTTGCCTATCATCCTTCTGCCTCGAGATGGGCTATGTCGAAACGGTATATAGTACGTTGTTGTCAAACAAGAAGCGGTAGGAAACCGTAGAACCGCTCATCGCCAACGCCAGTGGTGCAGGGGCGCGGATTCGAACCGCGGAACCACTGCTGGACAAGGTCCTAAGCCTTGCGCCGTTGGCCAGACTTGGCTACCCCTGCGGTCTGTAGGCCATGCAGCATCATCAGCTCGATATATGAATGAATCGTAATCGAGGCGGCAGGTGGTCACTCATTCTCCCTGGTCTAAGCCGCTTATGAACTCCGCGGTCTTCTGAACTGCGATCTCCTTTTTCGCTGGGTACGCGTTGACTTTCAGCCGGATGACGATGACGTCGTCCGACCTCGCGAGGACGACCCTTCCGTCATAGGCAGACTGCTTATCCACGCGTAGGAACAGGTTGCATGAGTCATCGAGCCTCTCTGGGAGCGTGTTAGATAGCTGCTCTCTGTCATTCTTGGGCAGGCTCTCGAAGAGATGCCTCATTGCTCTGGCGTCCGTGATGTGCGCCTCCACGACGACTATCTCGTTGCCATGATGTCCCGTTGTGTGTTTGGTCTCGAGCTCCATCTCACCGACCGTGTTCAACATGGCCTGTTTCACCCTGTCAAGCACCTCGGTAGCGTGACACGATGCCCTTGCGTGAAGCGATGAGAACGGTCCCCTCATCGGCGAATATATGGCCGGTTCGGTATGTAAAATGAGTGTGCCGTCGGCCACCTTCACCATTGTGCAGTCCGCGCGGACATCCAAATGGTAGTTCGGTGAATGATTAATACCTCAGAAGTGCTAACACGTGGATAGGGTACATTCCTTGATAGAAGTCAGGTTCCATGGACGAGGTGGCCAGGGCGTCGTGGTCGCTTCCGAAATACTCGCGAATGCGGCCTTCAATATGGGGTTCGAGGTCGCTTCGTTCCCGTTCTTCGGGGTTGAACGTAGAGGCGCCCCGGTCACCGCGTTCACGCGCATAGACGCAACCCCCATTAGGATTCGGTCGAGCATCTATGAACCTGACTATGTCGTCGTACTTGATAGCTCTTTACTGAAGGGGATCGACGTGCTGGAGGGTCTGAAACGCGACGGAACGACCTTCATCAACTATCCTGATGGCAGACGCTTGCCATCCCTCCCCGGAGGTTTCAGATGTTTCACGCTGGACGCCACATCGATCGCCGCGGCTCACGGTATAGGGTCCAAGGTCACGCCGATCGTCAACACGGCAATCATGGGTGGATTCTCAAGGATATGCGACGAAGTCTCTCTCGAGGCGATGGTCGAGAGCATTCGGGAGAAGGCCCCTGTGAAGAAGGAGGAGAACGTCGCAGCCGCCCGGGAGGCGTACAAACGCACGCGGGAGGTCTCGACATGAGCAGGTCATACGAGGACATACCACTGACACCCATCTCAGACACTCCAAGCACTGTGAACATGACCGGTCTATGGAGGGTATTCAGACCGGTCGTGGACCTCGACAAGTGCAGGAAGTGCACGCTTTGCTGGAAGTTCTGCCCGGACGCGGCGATAGAGCTCGTGGACGGTAAACCGAATATCGACCTGAGGTACTGCAAGGGCTGCGGGATCTGCGCGAACGAGTGCCCGGCCGAGTGCATCATCATGGTCAAGGAGGAAGCTGAATGAGGAAGGTCATGACAGGCAACTACGCGTCCGCCTATGGGGCGAAGGCTGCGAGGGCCGAGGTCATCCCCGCCTATCCCATCACGCCGCAGACCTCCATCGTGGAGAAGCTGGCGGAGTTTGTATCAACGGGAGAGCTCAAAGCCAAGTTCGTGCCGGTCGAGAGCGAGCACAGCGCGATGGCCGCGTGCGTGTCAGCTTCGATCCTTGGCGCTCGAACGTACACTGCGACCAGCTCGCACGGGCTCGCCCTGATGCACGAGGTTCTGATGTGGGCGTCGAACGCGAGGCTTCCGGTCGTGATGACCAACGTGAGCAGAGCGATGGCCCCACCGTGGAGCGTCTGGGCGGATCATATGGATTCGGTGGCCGAGAGGGACACTGGTTGGATGCAGTTCTTCTGCGAGAGCAACCAGGAGGTCCTTGACACGATAATAATGGCATACAAGGTATGCGAGAGCCGTGGAATAATGCTCCCCGCGATGATAATCGAGGATGCATTCATTCTATCACACACATCCGAGCCGGTGGACGTCCCGGACCAGGACACGGTCGATTCGTTCCTGCCTAGCTACGACCCGGAGATAAAGCTGGAGATCGGGAAACCGATGGGCTTCGGCTCGCTCGTGAGGCCCGACCAGTACATGGAGTTCAGGTACAAATCGATGCTTGCCATGCGTGAGGCGAGGGATCGGATCGTGAGTGTCGAGGATGAGTTCAGGCAGGCGTTCGGCCGTAGCTACGGAGGGCTTCTCGATGAGTACATGTGCGACGACGCGGAGGTCGCTCTCGTAGCGGCGGGGTCCGTGGCAGGCACCGTGCGGACGGTGGTGGACAAACTCCGGGCTAAGGGGATGAAAGTCGGTCTTGCCAGAATTCGTGCGTTCAGGCCGTTCCCGTTCCAGGAGTTCCAATCGCTTGCAGGCAGGGTCTCGGGTATGGCGGTGCTGGACAGGAGTTTCACGCACGGCGCTGCAGGTGCGTTCTTCACAGAGATCCAGGGAGCGTTGTACGACGCGCCGAAGAGACCGGCCATGAAGAACTACATCGCCGGGCTCGGCGGAAGGGACATCACCCCAGATGTGATCGAGGGGATATTCGAGGATATTCTGGTCCGCTGCGAGCGTGGCTCGGATCCGGAACCGGAATGGCTCGATGTGGCCGGCTTGCCAAGGAGGCGGAGCTGATGTCTCGTGTGACAATCCCTGAGGTGGAGCATGCGTATCCTGGAAGCACAGGCTGTCCGGGATGCGGAGCTAACTTGGTCATGCGTTATCTGTTGAAGGGCCTCGGCGAGAGGACCATCTTGACGATCCCCGCCTGCTGTTGGGCCGTGATGCCTGGCTACTGGCCGAGCCATTGCCTCAAGGTTCCCATGGTATATTGTGCGTTCGAGGCGACCGGCGCCTCTCTATCCGGGATCAGGGCCGCGCTGGACATGAAAGGTGTCGAGGACGTTACAGTCGTCGGATTCGCTGGAGATGGCGGTACGGTCGATATAGGTCTCCAGGCGCTGTCTGGGGCAGCTGAGCGTGGCACAGATGCGATATACGTGATGTACGACAACGAGGCATACATGAACACGGGTATTCAGAGGAGCGGGGCCACTCCATGGGGCGCTTGGACGACGACCACCCCGGTGGGTTCATCCCGCGACTACAAGCGAGAGCCCAAGAAGGACATCATGTCGATAATGGAGGCTCACGGAATCCCGTACGCGGCGACCGTCTCAGTCGCGCACCCTGAGGATTTCGTCAAGAAGGCGAAGAAGGCGAAGGATGCTCGCGGTCTGAAGTTCATACACGCACTGTCTCCCTGCCCTCCAGGCTGGAAGATGAACCCCATGAAGACTATCGAGATCGCGAGGCTAGCGGTCGACACGAACGTGTTCCCGCTATACGAAGTAGAGAACGGCAGGCTGAGGATTACTAAGAAGGGAAAGGGGCTGCCGATAGAGGACTATCTGTCGACACAAGGGCGGTTCAGGCACCTAACTGAGGAAGAGGTTAAGCGCATGCAGGAGTCCGTTGACAGCTCGCTTAAGGCACTTGAGGAGAGGGAGGCCCGCGAGGGCTAGCTATTCACGCGACTCTCATGAGCTTCCTTCGTCTGTAGCCTGTCAGCACCTTCACGGGTCTTCTCATCTCCGAGTCAAGCACAGGGTCCCCTGTGTCCACCCTGAGGATCGGAGTGTCCCTGACCTTTGTCGGCGTGGCGATCACCACGATGTTGTCAACACCCACACTGCGGACGACCTTCTGGGATAACTGCTGGTTCCCGCGGCCTAAGATGAACCCCTGGGAGCCGATGGGCGTAACGACGATGTTGACCACATCGTGTTCCAGTAATAGCCTCAGGATATCTTGCTCGGAGAGGTCTAGGCCGATGATCTTTCCATCGAGGTACGCATCTACTCCTAGCGGCGTCTTATCTTGGCCTATAGCACGCGCTACATGCGCGGTGGTGCTGCCAGGACCGAGAAGGTAGACCGTTCCCTCCCGCATCACCTCAGCGACGAACATCGCGAGTTCTTCAGCCTCCGCTTCGGCGTCTCCGCCGGAGTAGGACGATTTCGTGGGTTGCGCGTGCGCGCTATCGCCAGGAACGCGCGCAAGCCCGAAGAGTGTCGAGCTGACTACGCCGTCCCTGAAATCGTCCTCATCGACATCCATGACCTCCGCGTCTAGCAGCGCTCCTGTCGCGAGGAAGCTCTGGACCAGGTGCGCCGCGTCGGACGGGGTCAAGGCGAACACTGACGAGTGCATCTTGACGCCCGACGGTATCCCGACGACAGGCAATCTTGTGCCTACGACGCTCACGACATCCCTTGCCGTTCCGTCTCCTCCGCAGAAGAGGATGAGCTGAGCCTCACTCTCTACCAATGCCTCCGAGGCTTTCCGGGTGTCGTAAGCGGTCGTTGGTTCGTTCGGGAAGTGTATCTCCTCGGCTTCGAACCCTTCGTCCCTCAGGAGGCTCGCACCCATCTCTCCTGCGCATGTAAGGAAGCGGATGCCTAGGTCCATCGCACGGAGTGTCTTCAGGGTCTCTCTGGCCCTATCCGTCGCTTTTCTGACCGCCCCGCGTTTGAGGGCTTCATCGAGCACATCCGTCCCGTCGGTACCTTTGAGACCGACCGCTCCTCCCATTCCAGCGATCGGGTTGACGATGAAGCCGATGATGTTGTCCGCCACATCCTGCGCTAAGACGATATGCGGATAAAATCGTTTCCGGCTAGGGAAGGGAAAACGATGCTGTCAGCGAAATCAGAAATGCGTCTAGAGAGGGTTTGGGGAAGGCGTTTGGCGGCAGGGCGTCGTCTGGTCATCCGAACATGCTGGGATCGAAGCTGTCGAAGTTCGGAGTGAGCTCGGCGTGTAACATCTGCTCGTGTGTATGCTCGCTCGGGGATGGTGTAGCCATCGGTTCCTCGAGCGCATCTACGCATCCTGTGATGTCCTGCATGAGTGTGTTTACGTACGAACTCGTCTGAGCGCTCACTGCATCGACTATCTTCACCACGCTTCGCTCTATGACTTTCATCGCTTCAGACATGGGCAGGTCTCGCGCCGCGTCCATGCTTGTCAGGCGGTTGTTGTCAAGCACGATGGTGAAGTCTGCGACGTCTCTGAGCTTGTCGACACCAGCAGCTGCAATCCTCATCTTCTCTTTGCCCTCGGCCTCGAAGGGAACGATAGGTATAGCGAAGGTGAGCGCGTTCAAGCTCTTCGCGACGCTGGTGACGACAGGGGCAACCCCCGTGCCCGTCCCGCCGCCCATTCCGGCGACTACGAAGACAATGTCGTAGTTCCTCAGGGCCTCTTTCAGGACATGTCGCGCCTTCTCGGCGCAATGCTCACCGACCTCAGGAAACCCACTCGCGTCCTTCCCGAAGGTGACGTCTTTTCCAATGAGGACTCTTCTGTGTGCATCGGTCTTCCTGAGATGGTTCTCGTCCGTGTTCACGGCGACAGTCTCCAACCTGTTCGAGTCCCAGTATATCCCGTGCACGATGTTGGACCCTGCGCCACCGCAGCCGACGACTGCGATTGACGGCTCTCCCAAGGTCACCCCTAGCGAGGTGATCAAATCTCCAATCTTGCTCCCTTCCTCTGTCATTTCCTGCTGGCCTCCGTCTACCGAGTGCCCGAACGCGAGAGAGTCCCCAGCGCGAGTGTCTCTCAGTCGGACAACGCGTCTCAAAGCGGTGCCTTTTGTCCTATGCCTTGGGGATTACCTTCATCGCGCTCCTCTGTTGGACGGCATCCTTCTTCACAGCCTCCACGTGCTCCTCGTGGAGGAACTGGTGCCTTGCGCAGTCGGCCAAGGCCTCGGATATCGTGTTGTATATCCCCTCGCCCACCAGATGTGCGACGGTGTCTAGGACGAGAGGTGGCAGCTGGACCACCACCTCGTTCGATCCTGTCGACGACCCCTCTTCGGCGCCTACCGTCTTCGCTTCGAGATATGCGGAGAGGGCGGCGCGGGCTAGTTGCGATCTGTTGGAGAACTCACGGCTTTCGATAATGAACTCGTCCATGAGCTTCATTATGTCCGAATCGAGCCGAAGCGTTATTCTCTCGTTCTCCAACATCTCAGGCATATGTGCATCCCATCCCGGCTTTTCTAACGCGGTATTGATGATAATGTCATACATTTGTATATATATGTATTGAGAATGTCACATTTTGTCTGAAAAGGTCATATTCTCCTTCGAGGCGTGCTCGACGACGCAGCGCGGTCGGCTACTGGCTTCGATATCCCGAGGCTTCTCCCGCGGACAGCAACGCTTATAGCGGGTAGCCGCCATGGGCCGGCTCGGTCCTTTCTACAAGGGAAGATTCTCAGATGTTGGTCGACGATTCAGACGAACGGGCATCAAGCAGGGCAAGAAGCCTGATTCTCTCACTTGCAGTTGTCATTGGCATAGCACTCTTCACGATAGGTTTCGTGGTGACCGTCGTGTCACTCTCGGATGATTCGGTCGCGAGCGCCCGAAACGTTGATGATCTTGGTGCCGTCGACGACGGCTCGTTTTTCGGTCACACAGGCGCTCTGGTCCTCGGACTCGTCCTAAGCATGTCCGGAGTCGTGATTGCGACGACGGTGCCTGCGGCGCACTTCCTACGGGACTCGAAGAGCAGGACCTGACTCTAGCACGTGCCCGCTGCCCTCAATCTTTTTATGCGGAACGGACATTCCATTGTCAAACTGGCTGGGTCCGATGGCTCTGGATTTCTCATCGATGGAATGTAAGTGGCAGAATGCGTGGTACGATGCCCGGATAAACGAGTCCGAGCCAGCCCCGGGCACGAAGAAGTTCTTCATGATATTCGCCTACCCAGGAGTGACTGGGTATCTTCATGTCGGCCATATGCGTGGGTACACCGTGTCAGACGCGATAGCGCGGCACAAAATGATGACTGGGCACAGAGTCCTGTTCCCTGTCGGAACCCACGCCACTGGCAACGGTGCCATCAGCTTCGCGCGGAAGGTCGAGCGGGGAGATCCCGCAACGGTGGATATCCTGAGGTCGAACGGCTGTCCCGACGAGACTTTGAATCGCCTTACGGACCCGTTGGAGGTCGTTCGATATTTCAACGAGGTCTATGTGAACGATTACTGGAAGCGGTTCGGGTTCATGTCCGATTGGCGACGGTTCACGAGCACGATCTACCCTGACTACACCAAATTCATAGAATGGCAGATGTTGAAGCTCAAGGCTGAGGGGTTGCTGATCCAGAAGCCTTACTACGCGCCCGCGTGCGTGGAGCATGGGCCTGTCGCCATCGACGCTTCTGAGACAGACATTTCGAGAGGCGGCGCCGCCGAGATGCTCGAATACACCATCGTCAAGTTCGAGTTCGAGGACGGGCGCAAGCTCGTCGCCGCGACTCTCCGGCCCGAAACCGTGTTCGGACTGACGAATTTCTGGGTCAACCCCGAGGCCGAGTATGTGGATGCCAGGGTTGGCGACGAGACTTGGGTCGTCTCAAGACCCGCTGCCGAGAAGCTTTCCCTTCAGATGGATTCCGTGGAAATCGTTGGTTCGGCGGACGGCGCGTCGTTCATGGGGAAGCGCTGCACGGCGCCGCTGACGGGCAAGGCAATCCCGATCTTCCCATCGCTGCTATGCGACCCGGAGATCGGGACTGGTCTGGTCATGAGCGTCCCGTCGGACGCGCCAGTGGACTGGATAGGTCTGATGGAACTGAAGAAGGATGTCATGGAGAGGGAGAAGTACGGCATAACCGACGAGATGGTCGCGGAGGCGTCGCCGATCGCGATAATCGACACCCCCGGATATGGCCCCCTCCCGGCGGTCGAGGTTACCGAACGGATCGGCATCGACTCCCTCGACGACGAGCGGCTTGACGAAGCCACCAAGGAGGTCTACAAGACTGGTTTTCATAAGGGTGTCATGAACAGCTCGTGTGGCGAGTTCGCTGGATGGCAGGTGGAGCAAGCGAAGGACGCCGTTCGCGGGCAGATGCTGGACAGTGGTCACGCGTCCATGTTCTACGATCTCTCTGAAGAAGTCCTATGCCGTTGTGGAAACAGGGTCTTGGTCAAGAAGATACCTGACCAGTGGTTCATCGACTATTCGAACCCCGCCCTTAAGACGCGCTCGAAAGAGCACGCGCTCACCATGAGGATATTTCCGAAGGAGTACTGCGACAACATACAGAACGTGCTTGAATGGTACCGCGAGAGGGCCTGCGTCCGGTTGGGCAACTGGTTGGGAACTAGATTTCCTCTCGACAAGAAATGGATAGTCGAGGCCATCGCGGACAGCACGCTGTACCCGATACACTACGTGACATCCAGGTTCGTCAACGAGGGAAAAGTGGCGGCCGAGAACATGACGGAGGAGTTCTTCGACTATGTCCTTCTCGGCCGGGGGGCCCCTGCCGACGTGGAGGAGGCCACCGGTGTGGAGCGATCGGTGCTGGACGCCATCCGCTCGGAGTTCGATT
>JAJISI010000041.1 GCA_022848805.1 Thermoplasmatota archaeon | reverse complement strand
CAGCGTTGCCGACAGGGGTGTAACGATTCTCTGGGACACGATCATAGAAGAGATCGTTGGTGAGAACGAAGTGACCGCCGTCAAGCTCAGGAACGTGAAGACCGGCGCCGTCGACACGAAACCGGTGAGCGGCGTCTTCGTGGCTGTTGGCGAAGTGCCGAGTAGCCAGCTTGCGGCCGAGCTTGGTGTCAAGATGGATCCCGGTGGTTTTGTCACCGTCGATATATCGTTCAGGACCAACGTTCCATATGTCTACGCGGCCGGCGACGTCGCAGGAGGCATCAGGCAGATCGTTGCCGCGGTCCATGGAGGTGCCGCGTCTGCTCTGTCGGCCTTCGAGGACCTGGCGAAGCCGTACTACTCCCGTTCCGGCGGATGATCACTTAGCTATGCGCTTGTCGAGGAACCCGACCGACCTTTCGTACAGGTCTTTCAGGTTCTTCCGCTTGCGAGGCCAGTGTCCTTCATCCTTGTACTCGTGATACTCGTATTCCTTCCCCATCTTCTCGAGCCTTCTCACGACCTCCCTGGTCTCTGTGGGTGGACACCTGACATCGCGCGCGGACGCGGTCAGCAGGATCGGCGCTCTGAGGTTTTCAAGGAAGTGAATCGGAGATCGGTCCCTGTACAGCTCAGGGTTGTCCTTCGGGCCCCCCATCTTGCTCAGGTCGTACGCCTTGAGATACCCTCTCTCGCTTTCGAACTCTGTGACGCAGTCGAAATAGCCGACAATCGACACCCCAGCAGCCCACATCTCCGGGGCCTTCGTCAACGCTAGCATGCATAGATATCCGCCATAGCTCGCCCCCCAGAATCCCAACCTGTCCTTATCCGCGAAACCCGTCCTCACAAGGTATTTCCCGCCGTATATCACGTCGGTGAGGTCACCTCCTCCCAGGTCCTTGTTGTGCAGATGCAGGAATTCCCGGCCGTATCCCGTGGATCCTCGGTAGTTGGGCAAGATCACCGAGAACCCCTTGATGACAAACATCTGGACCACCTGGTCCCAGAGGTTCAGCGACTGCATCTCAGGCCCTCCATGAGGAATGACGACCCCACGTCCAGTCGGACCGCCTTTCGGGACGAACAGCATCGCCGATATCCGCCTTCCGTCAAATGATCGATACTTCACGCGCCTGGGTTGCGCGAACGCGTGTGTTGGAAGTTCGGCGCTCTGGAACCTCGTCAGGCGTTTGGGGCGGCCTCTCCTGACGATGAACATCTCCTCCGGTCTCATCGACGATCCATGGACGTAGATCATGCCCGAGCCATCAGGCAGCCACTGGTGACTTCTCGAGACGCCGGTCTTCTGTGAGATGGTGTGCGTCTCGCCTCTCTCCTTGACCTTGATGACCATGTTCGGATCCAGGACCTCTAGATAGGCGAGCCTTGACCCATCAGGGGACCATTGCGGGCTGTATTTGTCATTGGATGAACGCACCAACCAGCGCTGTCTCCGGGTTGAAAGGTCCAGCATCCCAATGTCGTTCGAATCGTATTCGTTGGAGACGAAGAGCAGCTTTGACCCATCGGCTGACCATTGCATGGGTTTGGCGCCATAACCCCAGATGCCGTAGTCGACATCTTTCTTAGACAGTATACGCCTCGTCTTGCCGTTCAACGTGTTCACGGTCGAAATGTAGTCTCCGTCGCTTATGCCCGTCCCGTAGGCTATTGTGCGCCCATCGGGGGACCATGCGAAATCTCTGACGGGCAGTTCCTCATTCGTGAGACGCGTGTGTTTCCCTCCCTCAGAGTCCACCATGTAGAGGTTTTCCATATCGTCCTTGCGGGTGGATATGAACGCGATCCTCCTGCCGTCGGGGGAGAACTCGGGGTTCTCGTTGTCTGCGATGCTGTCCGTGACCTTTCTCGGGTTCTTACCTTTGTCGTCGATTACGAACACATCATAATCCTCGTTCCCCTCGAAGTCCGCCTGATAGGCGATCATCATTCCGCATGGCGAGTACGTCGGGGAGAGAAGAGCCTGGTCGTCGGACAGAATCCTCCTCATCTTCCCGTCCCTGAGATTCATGATGGCAAGCTCGTAGTTGCGGCCCTTATTCACGGAGCATACCGCTTTTGCACCGTTCGGGTGTATGCTGTACGCCTGCACCTCTGTGGCCTTGAACAAGCCAGAAATATCGACTTTATCCACTCGTTTTGAAGGCATTTGGATAACCTCTGCCCGATGGAAGGCGCTCTTCCGATTTGACACTTTTGTCAGTGCGGTAAGCTGCAGTCACAGACTCAGTTGCGGGTGATGTATCCTGGTCTTCGGAGGCCGTTCTGAGGCCCAGGACGAACCGCCTCGCTGACACATCCGCCGTCGATCATGCCGAAGTCCCCCATTCCCGCATAGACTCATCGCATCGTGCATCGTTCGTTTGGCGCAAGTATTAATCCGCCTCAGTCAATCTGGGCACCGGAGGAGGTGAGGCGTTTGGTGAAAGGCAAGCTTGGTAAGACGTATCATTGCGATATCTGCGGGCAAGAGGTCAACGTGACCAAGGAAGGCGTCGGAGTGCTCGTATGCTGCAACAAGCCCATGAGGGAGATGTGAAGAGGTTCGTGTGACCTATTCCCTTCGAATCATGATATGAAGTGGGCCCGATCGGATTTGAACCGATGACCAATTGGTCACTCAGGGACCATCAAGTCCCATATGAGCCAATCGCTCCGCCGGACTAAGCTACGGGCCCGTGCGTTTCCTCTAAACATTCTCCTACTAATTAGCGTTTCTGTGTCGTTCAGTGTGCCATCGGAGGATGTCCCGACGGCACGATCAGTAGCGGTAACTTCTGGCCTTGCCTTTCTCAAGCTCTACGCCCAGGCTCAGCGATATCCTGTTCGAGAAGTTGAAGTACGCTGCGATCAAGGTGGCTCGGAGTATCTCTTCGTCGCTCAACCCCGCCTCCCGCAGGTCACCGAGGTCGTCCGAGGTGATATCCTTCGGGTCGAGGGTTATCTTCGCTGCATACGCGAGTAGCGCTTTGTTCCGCGGAGTCTCAGCCTTCTGCGAGTACTCTTCGATGAGCTTGTAGAGTGCATCGCTGTCGTCCTCGACAGTCTCAAGCGCCTCCGAGTGGTGTACCGCGCCATAAGCGCATCTGTTTGCAGACGAGACTATGACGGCTATCATCTCCCTCTCCTCTCTGGTCAGCGGGCCGTCCCCCATGAGAATCTCGAGATAGAGTTCCATGTTCTTCTCGAGAACCGCGGGCTCCATGCCTTGGGCCAGGAAGATGTTGGCTATGTGCGCTCTCTCCCTCAGAATCCTGTCGTATACTTCCTTCGTCTTCCCGGACGCTTCCTCATGTTCTATCGTATTGATCCAGGCCATTTCCTTCCACCGACATGAGAGATGCCTTGGCGCAGAATACTAATCGTCACCTGCCATAAAGTCTTTCCGAAGCGCGGCTGGACGCGGGAGAAGAATGAAGATGAATGAATGGCGCCGTCGAACGGGCTCGAACCGTTGACCTTCCGCTTAACAGGCGGACGCTCTACCGACTGAGCTACGACGGCTTGTTGGTGCGAGCCGCAGTTAACCCTACGTGGATAATAAGTCTTTCCTAGCTCGCGACGCTGTCTGGCCATGGCCGATGGGGGCGGAAATCTACTCTATTGATTCCCGCAGCTCGTTGACAGTCGCGCTCATGCTGTCCAACGTGCCCTTCAGGTGATCGAGGAAATCCTGGATATTCTCCGTCGTAACGGCTCCGTCCGGTGACGGCTCGATCAGATTCTCCTGTTCCAGGATTCTGAGCGAGTACCTTACCTTATGCTGAGGGTGTTGAAGCATCTCGGAGAGTCGGATTATGCCGATGGGCTCGTTGTCCATAATCGCCTTCAGCATCTGCACATGTCTCTGCAGAAGCTCGATCTCAGCCTCAATCTTGCTCGTCAGGACCGACTTACCCGCCTTTGCAGCCATCGTTTGCACCCTTCGCATGTGTTGGTCGAAACCCTGTGGTCGTGCTACATGATAGCACATGGACGTATTTAATCCGGAAGTCGGAACCACCGCGATGGTAACCATCGGTCCAGACAAGATTGAAATAACGTGCTCCGGATAGTGTCCGATACCATGGGCGTCATCGAGACGAAGGATGTGATGAAGGATTTTGGCGCGGTCAGAGCCCTCGACCAAGTGTCCATTGATGTGCATGCCGGGGATTTCTTCGGGTTCTTCGGCCCGAACGGTGCAGGCAAGACGACTCTGTTGAGGATATTGACAGGCCAGCTTGAGGCGACCTCGGGCAGCGTGTCCGTGTTAGGAGTCGACGCTTTGAAGAGTCCGATCAGGGTGAAGGAGTTGGTGGGGATCGTGCCAGAGGTCGAAAGTCCCCCGACCTATCTCACAGGGTACGAGTACCTGTACTTCGTAGGCAAAGTGCGGAAGTTAGACAAGCTCGAGGACAGGATAGACAAATGGCTGACGTTCTTCGATCTAGACACCAAGAAAGGAGTTATCTGCAAAGATCTGTCGAAGGGCATGAGACAGAAGCTGATGATTGCGTCCGCGTTCATGCACGATCCCAAGCTGGCGTTCCTGGACGAACCGTTCATCAACCTCGACCCCATCTATCAGAAGCTGCTCAGGGAGTACTTGCAGGAATACGTCTCGAACGGCGGGACCATCTTCATGTGTTCGCACATTCTGGAGATATCGGAGAAGCTCTGCAACAGGATGGCCATAGTCGACTCCGGAAAGGTCGTCGTGCAAGGAACCAAGGACGATCTCGTCGGCGAGGGTGAGAGCCTCGAGAATTTCTTCCTGAGAACGGTAGGAGGGAACCGGAAACGCGAACTCTCCTGAGTCTGATGCTGCGGGAGGAGTTTCGGAGTCATGCGACATACTCCGGGACAGAGCGGTTCTTGTCGTTCCCATTCTTCGTGTTCTTCATATCTGCGACGATCGGCTTGACTCTGAACAGGATATCTGAGGCGGTATCCCTGGAAGAGCTCGCTACATTCGCACACCTCTCTGCTTTCATCTACGGCCTGAGCGTGGGTGCGTTCGGGCTCATGGGTAGACAATATCTCGAGAGACGATACGGCAGGAGCAACTACCTAGTGGCGATGCCGTTTCTGCTGCCCATGTCGTTCAGGAAGACATTCCTGGGCATTTATCTGAGAGACGCCGTGTTCTATGTCATTCTCCTGCTCGTCCCTGCCACCCTGGGGATCGCAGCGGTCGCTCCCGTGATGGGGTTCTCTCTGGTGAGCATCGGGTTGTTCTTCGTCGCAGTCCTGGCGACGTTCATGGTGGGCCTTTCGCTCAGCTTCCTGGCGTCGGTGCTGTTCATACGTAGCACCCCCGTCTTCCTGGCGCTTACCGCTTTCGTCGCATCGGTCTTCGTACTACACCTGGCAACCGGAAGTCCGGCTTTGAACGAGATCCTCATGCCTGTGGAGTTCCAGATGAACGTTCGACCTCTTGGAGCGGATACCGAGGCCGCCGTCGTCAGCCTCGTCTTGTCCGGGGCGATGGCGCTGGCCATGACCATCGGAGCGTGTGCGCTCGTGACGATTAGGCTGGAATCGTCGAGCCAGATGTACCCGAGCGTACTTCCATCATATCACGAACGGCTCCCGATCGCACGCGGTCTCAACCGTACGTTGATATCGAAGGAGCTGGTGGATCTCAGGAGGAGTGGCACGGTTGCGAAGATGTTCTTCTCGCTTGTCCTGCCGCTGTTGTTCCTCGCGTTCGCGGCTTGGTTCGTCAATCACGGTCTCGCTATACCGGTCGGTTTCAACACGGTCTTCTACGCGGCGATGGTCGGGTTCGTGGGAATACTGATGTACAACTGGCTGAACAACATCGACCTCTCTGAATACTACTCCCTGATACCCGTCACCGTACCGCAGCTCATAAGGGTGCGGGTCGCCGTGTTTCTCATGCTCACCCTTGGGATATCCGCATTCTTCGTCATCGGAATATCGATCATCAACGGCGATACGGAGCTTCTTTGGCTGGCACTTATCGTCATGTTCGTCACGTCGTTATACATGGCGGCGTTGACGGCCTATCTCACAGGCTTGAAAACTAACACGTTCCTCTTCGACACCAGCATCCTTGCGAAATTCAGCATCATGTCGTTCCTGCCAGACGTTTGCCTCACGATACTCTCGTTCAGCCTCCTCTCCAACTGGGTTGCGGCGTCCTCTGGGATATCGCTGGTCCTGTTCTCAATGCTCTTCACAACATGGATCCTCTATCGGGGAATTGAATCAAAATGGCGAACGACCTCCTTCGCGACCGGATGATAGGACTGCAAGAACGGAAGGATATGAATTCTAGAGGTGACCCGTGGTGGATAGAGCGGTTCTGACGAGGAGGCTGGTGCACTGCCTTGTGGCTGTCACGCCCGTATACTACCTCATGCCGACCGAGTTGTCGGTGTCACCCCTGATGAGGTGGCACCTGCTCATCGCATTCTTCGCTGTAATCGTCCTGTTCGAGTCCGTGAGGCTGTGGAGAAAGGCCACATTCTTCGGCCTCCGCCCGCACGAGCGGAACTCGATCGCGTCGTTCGCATGGGCCGCCGCCGGGATAACGCTCGCTCTGTGGGTGATGCCGTGGGAGGTCGCCACCCCTGTCCTGATTGGCATGGGGCTCGTAGACCCTCTCGCCGGGGAGCTAAGGCGCGTGAAACGCACTAGATGGCTGCAGATACTGCCACCGCTCGCAGTGTACGCCTCCATCTGCATGATTGCTTTGATGACGCTCACCGACGCACCTATCTCGGAGATAGCCGTCATCTCGAGCCTAGGTGCAGTCCTGGCCGTGGTGGCTGAACGGCGAAGGGTCCCCTACGTGGATGACGATTTCCTCATGATAATCGTCCCGGGCATCGCGATGAGCCTGCTATGGTTGGCTTTGTAGAACCTGCGCCATACCATCGGAGGCTTAGGTCACTCGTCGAGTATGTCCAGCTTCCCGAACTTGCCTGTGCTCACCTGGAGCTGATTCTTGAACGATGACACCCAGCCGTTGGTTATCTTTATCTTCGCATCGATCTCTACTCTGTCGATGTCCTCGTTCCAGAGGGTGAGGTTAACGCTCTCCCCATCGTCGTCTTTTCCGACCGCGTCACATACCCGGCCTGAAGCGTCCGACCACTTCGACTGGAACTCCCTCGGCTCGTTCTTCTCCACTACGGTGAGGACGATCTCCTCGACTTTGGACCGATCCTTTAGATCCTTGGCCATCATGTTGTTCGCCTGCGAGCGCCCCAAGGAACTCCCCCCTCTAAAATACCTTTCCCTGGTCCGAACATTCCTCGAACCGTGTCGAACCGCGAAGCACGACTGTGATTTTCGTACCGGGCCAGACGATTCCCTCGACGTGACGTCATTCCAATTAGTCTTATATTCTCGCACTCAGATAGGGGCCGTCCATGACTAGGATTAAGGTCATAACCGAACCGGCAGAGCTCGTGCCTATGTTCCGGGCGGTTGATACGAAGATCAAAAGGGCGGTCCTTAAACTGGTCACCCTCGAATGGCATACGATGCGAGACGTCGAGAAGCAGTTCGGTCCAGAGGGGAAGGAGGCGCTTACATTCTTCGAGAAGATGAAGTTGGTGGAGACCAGATGGCAGACCTCCGCGGAGCTCCAGCAGCCGGAGAAGGCATATCATACCTACTACACATCGTTCCATATCAACGCATCTTGGCCCGTGTATGAGATCAGCGACGTCCTCGCCGCGGCCGTCATGCCTGAGAAGGAGTTCTTGAAGATCGAGAAGCAGATCTACGAGCTGGTCGGTCCCACCGGCAAGTTCGCTGGCGATGTGGCCGAAGTACTGGGTGCTACGTTCACGATGCTGAAGAGCCTCGTCAAGAGAAGCACGAAGCTCGACTACCGTGGCCATAGGATCGAGTATTTGAAGGAATGACCTCATGATGCTGGTGATCCATGCATGATTGTGGTGTTGAGGCTCGGCCATCGGCCGTCGAGAGATAAGCGTGTTACCACGCACGTGGCGCTGACTGCGCGCGCGTTCGGTGCGGACGAGGTCTGGGTTTCGACCAAGGACGCCGAGCTGGAGAAGACGGTCAACTCCGTCGTATCACGATTCGGGGGCGAGTTCACAATACGTACCGGAATAAGATGGCGTGCCGCAATGAGGTCGTGGAAGGGCAAAATAGTTCACCTGACGATGTACGGTCAGCGCATGGATGAGGTTATGCGGTCGCTGAAGCCCTTACCAGACCTGCTCGTGGTGGTGGGCGCGGAGAAGGTTCCGAGGGCAGCATACGACCTCGCGGATTGGAACGTGTCCGTCGGCAACCAGCCTCACTCGGAGATTGCCGCATTGGCGGTGTTCATGGATCGCCTCACCGGAGGCGACAGTCTATATGCGGAGACCGGCGGTCAACTCAAGGTCGTTCCGAATCCCAGGGGGAAGACTGTCATTGACTCGGAGAAAGGACAGGACGGATGAGATTCCCAGCCGTGAAGAGTGCTTAGAGATACTCCGGACGGCCGGCTGTACCGATAAGGTCGTAGCCCATTGTGAGGCGGTGTCGCGTGTCGCTGTCAAGATCGCGAGGCGATGCGGCGCCGAAGTAAGGATCGTCGAGGCCGGAGCCCTCCTTCACGATATCGGCAGGTCGGTGCGACATTCCATCGACCACGCGGTCCTGGGAGCCGAGTTGGCTAGGAAGCTCGGACTCGCCCCTCAGGTCGTGATGATCATCGAGAGGCACATAGGAGCCGGCATCCTGAAGGACGAAGCCGCTGGCCTCGGTCTGCCTGAGCGAGACTACGTTCCGGAGACCCTCGAGGAGAAGATCGTTGCCCACGCCGACAATCTCATCGCAGGCGACAAGCGGGTGACTGTCAAGGAGGCCGTTGCAGATTTGACCAGACGTGGTCTCAAGGAGGCTGCTGTCAGAACGATCGAGCTGCACGAGGAGTTGTCTCAAATTGCTGGGATTGATGTGGACAAGATAATCTGATCAGAATTCATGGTTGGTATCTAACAAACTCTCCCCTGATGTGCGCGTCCTTCAGCGCGGCGTACTCCTCAGCGTTTCTCTTCGCATCGTCTCGCAACGAGGGGTCGTCCCGCCTCACTATCTTGGCCGGAACCCCTAGCACAAGACTCCCTTCGGGGATTGTCATGCCTGATGTCACCAGGGCGTTAGCACCGATGATCGAACCGCTACCGACGACCGCCTCGTCGAGGATGGACGCGTTCATGCCAACTATCACGCAGTCTCCTATGTGTGCCGCGTGGACGATCGCGCCGTGGCCTATTGTGACGTTTTCACCTATGATGGTCGGTCTGCCCGGGTTGCCGTGAATCTGGCAATGCTCTTGTATGTTCGAACCCTTGCCGATCCTCACTTCTGAGAGGTCTGCCCTGATCACCGCATATGGCCAGATGCTACATCCTGGTCCGATGACCGCGTCACCAATGATGATCGCCTCTGGCGCGACATAGCAGCCGGAGTCGACCGTTGGCACCTTAGACACATAGCGCGAGATGGCGGGCGGAAATAAAATCTTTACTCGTCCTACTCCGCGGCACTCTTCGCCTTCTTCGGTTTGCCCTTCTTGAGGGCAACCCTCTTCGGGAAGTACTTCAGAATCACCACGTCGCCTATCGAGCCAATCCATCTGTACGGGACGTTGACCGCCTTAGAATTCTCGACAAGCATCGGGTTCGTGTTGCTTATGAATAGTCCTTGGACCTTGTTCTCATCCACTTCCACGACTAGGTTTGAAACGCTCCCCAAGTATATCGCTTGGTTAGTGTAAACCTGCAGACCGATCATCTCAGAAGCTTCCTCGAGCATCATGCATCCCTACCGACCGTATCGTCCTTGAATCTTTAAATAGTTTCTCTTTGCCAGTATCCTCGTGCACGCGCGCTCAGGAGCGCGTGACAGACCGTTCTGTTTCGCCGTTACAGTTAAGTACGGAGCGCCCAATCCGTTATTGCACATAGGTTGCACAATCGTGCAAACACGGTGATGCTGATGCCATCCGAAATTGAAGAGATAAGGCGAAGGAAACTTGAGGAGATGCAGACGAGAGCTACGCAGGGCGAGGTCCCCGACTCGCCGATAGTCGTCATGGACTCGAATTTCGAGGGATTCATAAAGGAACATGATACCGTCGTTGTGGATTGCTGGGCGCCGTGGTGCGCACCTTGCAGAATGCTGTCGCCGACGATAGAAGCAA
>JAJISI010000040.1:284-10215 GCA_022848805.1 Thermoplasmatota archaeon | reverse complement strand
CGGACGTCCCCATATCAATCCAGGCACCTTCGTGATACATCTGGAGAACCGTGGACTTGATCTCAGAACAGAAGCCAGTGACCTCTATCATGTAATCTGCGCCGATCGGAGCCCCCTCGTTGGGTATTATCGACCCAGACGATGCAGATTGGTCGCTGTCGATGTACACTTTCATGAAGTCTTCCGCGGTCCTCCTGACGGGAACCACTGAGCCGCCACCCGTTCCCGACGGCTTAGAGCCAAGCTTGGGCACATAATCTCCCGAACAGATGTCTCCAGACACACTGACATAGAAGAACGAATCCTCGGTGCTGTTTTGTGCACCGACCTCGTCTATGTCGATGTCTGGGTTTGCGAGAGGCAGGGGATCGAAGTCGGTGACCGTCCTACCCGTCCAGTCCGCGAAGGCCCCGTCGATTGATACCGACTCGGGGGCCGATCCCGCGTAAGCTTTCACGCTGTTTCCTACCATGTGGATTTTCGAGAAGGACGATGAGATGTCTTCTGCCTCAACACTCGCAGATACGAACTGGCCAGGAACGAGACCGGAGGAATCAACATGGAAATCGACCACATGCTCCCCGCCTGGCTCCATGGAGAACTGCGTTATGATGTCAGACGAAGAAACGCCCAGAAGCTCGGGTGTCACCGTACTGATCGTGCCCCCCTCTCCTTCGCAACTGAATGTGAGACTCATCAACTGGGCGCTCTGATCCAATGTGAGTAAGCCATCAGACGCCACGTCTGGAGACGGCGACACATCGATTATGAGAAGGCCACCTGTCAGCACCACTGGGTAGCTCGCGGATCCGGTCGATTGTTGGTCACGAGAGACGAGCATGAACCTGGAGAACTCATCCACTTCGAAGGGAAGCCCTGTCATGGCCTCGAGCTGGTTTCCATCGAGGGCGGCGACCGCTGCAGCTGCATAGACCCAGCCGCTCCAGTCCAGTTGGTCGCCGAATGAATCGTATCTCCATACTGTCGATTGTTCGACCGACCCATTCCAGCCCTGGAGCTCGATCATGAAGTCTGCGCCTATTTCCAGTATCGCATAACCCGTCGATGTGGAATCGTCCGAATCGATGAACAGGAAGAAGCTCTCGACCTCATCGTCTGCCATCGTGGCTTCGTCTGTTCTCACATAGAGATACAATTCATTCCTGTACGGGGCGACAGACCATTCGACGATGTCCGTTGAGGGTGAGGGCGAGCTCGAAGCGATGCCGAACATCGTCCCGTCCGACCAGTCTCCCCCATCCCCGTCGATTTCGTATGGAGGTTTCTCAACGACTCCTGCCATATATGCGAACGCGGCCAGTATCATAACGAGGGCGATGAGGAGGGCCAGGAAACGCCACCTGAACAGAAGCTGATACCGCCCTCTCGTGCCTCTCGGCCTTTGAGCGCCCACGCCTCCACCGTTCAAGGCGCCTACGCCGTTCACCAGGTCCATACCGTTGACGGCGCCGTTGACGCGCCCCTGACCGTTTACCCTTCCGCGCCCGTTTACAGTGCCAATGCCGTTGACGAGATGCGTACCGTTGACACGTCCTCGGCCGTTGGTTCTTCCACGGCCGTTGACGATACCAGTGCCGTTCGACAACCCTCTGGGTTCCTTTCGCGGGGGCACCCGTAAGGATTTGGCAATTCCCCACTTCTTCTTCGTCACGACCTTGGGCCTGACCACCAGCTTCTCTGGACTGGGAGCAACTACTGCCTCTTCGTCCTCCTCGAACACGGCCCCGCAGTGAGGACATACCTCGGCTGTGAGGCTGGCTAACGTGCCGCAGACGGGACAACCGGCGAGGTCTTCTCCTGCAACGTCAACCTCGGGTTCTGGGGGCAAATCCTCCGATTCTTCTTCGAATTCAGCACCGCAGTGAGGGCACACCGGGTCAGTGTCGCTCACGACTTGGTCACATGACGGGCACATTGCCGAGTCATCTTCCGGGATAATCCGAGCTGTCTCTTTCTCAGAAGGCAATTCTTCCGGAACTTCCTCCGGCGCCTCCTCTTCGTCTGCGAATTCCGCTCCGCATTGTCTGCACTTGGGATCAGATAATCGAACTTCAGCTCCGCACGCGGGGCATTCGTAGGCTTCCCCTTCGAGGTCTCAGAAAAGCTCGGCATCGACGTAGTCCGTCGCCGACTGCTCCTCCGCATCCGCCTCTTCGATCCGACGTTCCTCGCATTTCTTGCAAGGCGCACCTGGCGTTTCAAGCAGCTCCGAACAGCTAGGACATTTCGTAGGTTTGCCGTCCAGTTCGGTCAGCTCATCCAGTTCTTCCGCGATTTTCGTTACGGCCTTATCGAGAAGCTGTTCACCTGCCTGGGCTGCGATCCTGTGAAACTGGACTTCGCAGGCGGGACACGAGCCGTCTGTGGGTTTGACGGGACTACCGCAGAACGGGCACTCAAATTCAATCCCCTCCGAAAACTCTCGTCCGCATCGAGGGCATGCCTTCTCTATTCCCGAAACCCTGAATCCACAGAATGGGCATCCAAATATCGTTGCGATTTCCGGTGTCATGGTTGGAGGGGTGGCCGTGAACGTGTCACGTGGCGCTCTGGTAGCATCTCAGCTAACTAACGCTAGGTTCAACAGTTGGGGGGGGTCGCGTAGGGTGATGCCAAACGGGTGACGCCAAATATCACGCCTTTATACGTCTTGTAATCGATGCACCGAATATATATATGTCCTCTTATCTGACTAGTTTCCATTGAAGCCATAGACTCCGAGACGGTGATTCACCCTTTCCGCTGCCAAATGATGTCGGATGAGCAACGATTTCTGCCGTTCGCAAGGAAATATGCGTGTCAGATTTATCGGCCCGGAACAGAGATGCCTTCGTATTCTCTATGTCGACCCACCCTGCTCCCGAATTCCTTGCTTCGGAGTACTCGTGACACTCGAACGACTTCGCCAAAGACTATAATGGGGCTGTCCAATCACCAGTCTCGGGCCCGTAGGGTAGTCCGGATATCCTTTTGGCCTTCGGAGCCGACGACGTGGGTTCGAATCCCACCGGGCCCGCCCCTATCCATAGCCCGTAATCACGTCTCTGGTTCCCATCGTCGGGCTCTGAACCCGTTCGAGCCTTGGCCTGGCCATGGCGACAAGAGCCCTCATTACAGAGAAAGTACAATCTATTGGAAACCCATTTCCCCTTCATCGCGGAGAATAATCTAAGAGCTTCGCCGGGTTGGGCTAGCTATGGACGTCAAGACGATCGATCCTGAGCTGATCAAGAAAAGGATGAGTCTGAGCTACCAGTATGACCGCGCTAACCCTGCGAACGAGCGCCTCGATTGTGTGCAATCATTGATTTCCGCTCTTGCAGACCAGCAATTGAGCATGCCTGAGTTTCTCCAGAGTGCTGCCGATGTGATCCGAGACAAGTTCTGGGTCAAGGAAGTCACCATGGGCCTGAGGAGTCGATCTGACGGACTATACAGGTATGAGGTTATGTCTGGCTTGAGTGACACTTCATGGAAGGCTCATAGGCAACTCGCCTATACTCTCGAACAGTTTGAAGATCCAGAACTCTACACGTCCGCGCAGATAAGCAACCTGACTCGGTTGTTCCTCGCAGAGGACAATCCCTACGGCAAAGACGAGGAGAGCACCTTCGATAGAGAGTTGATGTTGCAGTCTTCGCGCAAATCTCTGGACGAAACGATAGAAGGCGACTATATCGACGTGAAGATCCTCGGCAAGGGTGGCACGATTCTTGGATGGATAGAAATCTCAGGCACAACCGACGGCAAGTTCCCGGATGTTCATACCATCAAGTGCCTAGAGCTGCTGGCATCGGTCTTGGGCATCGCGCTGACATTTTCTGAAACGTGATAGGGCCCGCCTCCCCCCTCTTATCTTTATCCATAGGGTGGCGGCCACTGCGATCATCATGGGTGGAAAAGAGTTTAGAGAGGGGGGCCGTCCGCCTCCCTCTCCGGTGTTCTTAAGGTTTTGCGCTAGGCGTTGATCGCTCCGAGGAAATCGCCCCAGCCAGTGTCGGTCGCGAACTGAGTGTCCAGGTAGGCCTCTCCGTCCCAGTTCCAGTCAGTGCCGTCTGCCCAGTAGAGCGTGATTCCTCCGCAATCGTCCATCTTTGGTCCGCCCGCGAAGTCGGCCACATATGCCAGCACATCGGCCTGCACCTGCGCGGTCAACGATCTCAGGGTCGCGTCCGTGATGTCACTATCGTCCAGCAGGTGGTATGCGAGGTCGTACAGGTCTACGAAGCACGGATACGACGTCATCCAGTGAGCCC
This sequence comes from Thermoplasmatota archaeon, assembly GCA_022848805.1. Taxonomy (GTDB): domain Archaea; phylum Thermoplasmatota; class Thermoplasmata; order UBA10834; family UBA10834; genus UBA10834. The sequence continues at coordinate 5,938 of JAJISI010000040.1, read as the reverse complement.
TCTGAGCCGCACTCTCGTAGTCACTCTGGTATGTCGGCAACATCTCCAACATCCTAGCCGACCAGTTGTTGAAGTTGCCCATGCGAGCTCCGAACTCGGCGACATCGATTGAGGCAAGGGTCATCCTTCCTCCGTTGGTCTTTCCGTAATGGATCCCCCACTCCTCGACCATGACGGCTCCGAGCTCTTGCGGCGTCATCGTCGGGTTGTTGACCAGAGTCGTGAGGATGTCGTCTAGCGGGAGGCCGTCTCCGGGCCCGTACTCCTCCGATGCTACCATGTACTGGACAAGGTCGGTCAGGGAGACGGCGTAGGCGACCTCTGCCATGGCCATGTTGCATGCGTCGAACGCGAGCACGTCGATCATGTCCCCTGAGTCCGCGATCGCGCTCTCCAGACTGGTCATGTTTATATGACTCTCCGACGTGTCGTCAGCGCATATGTACTTCCATCCGGCGCCGTGGTCCCAGAGGCTCATCGCGAAATTCGTCGATGGCCAGAGCGTCGTTGCCTGGTCTATCCACCACGTGAGCGTAGCGGGGTCTCCTGTGTCCATCTCTGCATATGTCGCTACGGTAGTGACAGTGGATCCCGAAACCTTCACGATCTCAATACCGGATGTGGACCTCATGTCCAACATGGCGACTAGGTTAACATCGTCGCTCGCAGGGACAGACTGCAGGAACGGCAGCGTCGTTGTCTCCCAGTAGGGCTCAAGACTGTTGTCGGCCGCTACGTAGATTGCGAACGTCCAAGATGCGTTCTCCGCTTTGCTGACGGGTGCTGCCATCAACATTCCAGGCACCACAAGCACGGCCACCAGGGCCACACTCAACATACTTACTCTACTTCTTCTCATGCTCAATCATATCCCCTATGGGAACACACGAGCTACTCGGTTCCCACGCAGAGGAGTACGTGAACCACGGTATTTGAAGTTCTTTACATCTGATAACTTCGTTATGGTTGCTTCGGAAACAACCACTATTGTACAGTCGAGATGTACCCAGACCCTTGGAGAACCCGGGAATCCGATCGAAGCCGTTCTCGGCCACCGATTTAGGATGCTGGGTTAACGATGGAAGCATGAACGAAATGTTCGTGTTTGAACACATTTCCTCCTCGGTCGAGACTAGGGTCTAGCTAATGGAACCTCTTTTGTCAGTATTAATCGAGCCGATGATTCTGTGCCTCTCATCCATGGATTCATGTGTGTTTGATTAACGTTTGTAAATATAGCTGAAGAATCGAGCAACCAGAGGCACAAACCCCTATCGATTTCGGACAAGTTAGGCCTATTTTCGAACATGAATCATTTAACTATACGTATTTCCATCACCGCGGAGGTGGGAAGCGAAGCACGGTTTCCGCCACGGTTGGGGGTAGACAGAGATGGTCTTCGAAAAGAAAATGCTAGCGTTGGCTTTGTGTTTGACATTGGTACTCGTCGCTCTTTTGCCCGGGACGATCGAAGCCCGTGGTGACCGCGTATCGTCCGCGTCCGGCTCTGGAGGCATGACGCAGGATGAGGTCGCGGTTCTCGCTGGGATTGATGTTGACAACGCCTGGTCCGAACTTGAATATCTTGCGAGCCTAGGTGAAAAGCTGGGAGGGACGGCCGAAGAACTGTTCGCACAGCAATATGTCTTCAGCCGTTTTACGGACATGAGCCTTGACGAAGTCGTCATCGAGCCATTCTCCACTTCAAGCTGGGTTCATCACGGGACAACCTTGGGCATCACCTCCCCTGAGGTGGAAGAGATACCGACAACGACCTATGGTGGCTGCTACTCCATCTGGGGAACGCAGGATGGCGAGCCCTACTATTTCGGGAACTCGAATGACGGCAAGAGCCTGACCGCACAAGTGGTGGATATTGGACTTGGAACTCTGACTGAGCTCGACGCGATAGGCGACCTCGATGGCGCGATCGCGCTCGTGCTGAGAGATGACAACGTGATCCCGTATCCGAGTATCACAATCGAGGAAATCGCACTTCACGGCGCGTCGGCGGCGATATTCTATGGTTACTACAATCAGTACCCGGCGTCGGACGGCATCAAACAGGATGGGGTCGGCGGCTCTCTGCCCGCGCTCTCCATATCTCGGGATTCGGCTCAACGGATCCTGGATTTGATGCAGCACGACCCTGTGACCGTCCAGATTGACGGCTCGGTCGACCTGATATCCGCGGAGAACGCCCAATCGGCGAACGTCGTTGGTTATCTGAACGGTTCGGTCCACCCCGATGAGTACATAGTATTCTCGGCACACATCGACACGTGGTGGTCGGGCACGAACGATGACTGCTCCGGAGTGGCTACCGTGCTTGAACTCGCGAGGCTGTTCTCCGAGTCCAGAGCTGATGGGACCTTCGTGAACGAAAGGACATTGGTGTTCTGCTCGTTCGGTGCCGAGGAATACGGCGGCCCATCTGATTGGTACAGCTGGATCGTCGGATCCTACGAGTTCGTATGTGCGCATCCAGAGATTGGTGATGGTTTGGTCTTGAACCTTAACGCAGATATGGTCGGTTTCGAGAAGACGAACGGACCTTATTGGCTGGAGAATACCTGGGAGATCAACGATTTCGTGAAGGAAGCCATCACGGATTCCAAGGTGGATGCAACCTGGTGTAACCCAGTCTATCCGTATACTGACGCCTGGTCGTTCACCGCGATCGCCGGAGGCTCCGCCGTGCAGGCGTCGTGGGTCGAGGGCATAGACGCTTACTATCATACCCAGCTCGATGACCTCACGCAATCCAGCTCTGAGTCTATCAAGGACATTCTCGACTTCTATGCACTGATGGCTATCAGGTCGGACACGACTCTGGTCCTGCCGATTGACTTCATGCCAACGGTGAATTGGATGTCCACGTGCGTTAAGTCACAAGCGCCGTCAGTTCCATCGGAGGCCGAGTTGTTCGACCGCGTGGAAGTAGCGTTGAGAGACCTGAGAGACGATGTGATGGCGATTAACAGCTATGCGGATGATCTGCGTGATGCTTACGAGGCCGCTCAGACCGAAGAAGAGCGGGCTGTGATCGCCGCGGAGGCCGGTGTTCTGAACGACGCTCTGATCGACGCTCGTCGAATCATCAACTCGTGGTCCATCGGTCAGGGCGGCTCGATGGGCTCTTGGGACGTCTTCCTCCGTCCGACCCAGCATGTGCATGACTATGTCAGTCTAAGCGATGCGATCACCGACCTATCTGCAGGCTCCACCAACAACGCGATTGCCGCGCTTCGTGGGATATACACGATGGATTGGGCCCCAGTTTGCAGCCTTGAGACCTATGAGCTGGTGATGAGCTGGATGATAAATGACGAGATGTACTGGGCCGACGATTTCGACCAGCAGCAGGCATATCTGGATGTCTACTGGGTCTACTTGGGACTCACGAGTGAAACCCTTACCGATAGCGATGCCCAGCTCATTCTTGAGGACATGAGAGATGATATCCTGATCCCATGGCTGCAGGAAGACCTTCTGACCCTCGAATGGGCGTGGAAAGAGGCGGGGAGTACACTCTCCGCAGTCCTCGTCTGAATATCCGTCCATTATCGGTGCCGTCTCAGCGCGACGTACCTGGCGGCGGTCAGCTCCGACTGGGAAGTCGGTTGAGTCCAGTGGGGGCTCTGTCGTCTCGGCTGAATGTGGTATTTCCAGTAGCGTTGCGTCAACCTTTTTCACTGAGCAATCCAATCACGGCTCGATGCATGGGCTGCGATTCCCATCGGGTGAGTTCACAAGACGAGTGCGTAGGATTCGCAGAAGAATGCTCGACCGTGGATTGGACGCCCTGGCGATATTCTCCTCACCTGGCAGCATGAGATATGGGCAGAGAGGTCACGTGCTGTATGTTTCTGGCTACGAGCCATACTTCGGTGACACGATGGTTCTTCTTCCAGCCGAGAAGAACGTGGATCCGCTTCTGCAGATAGACTCTGCAGACTACTTTCCAAGCGATTGCACCTGGATCGAGAATGTTGTCGGTGCGCGGGACCCCGTCGCCACACTGATGGAGTTCCTGGACGGAGCGACGCCGAGGCTGAAGAGGATCGGCCTCGTGGGCAACTCGTCGACGCCCGCCGGACTGAAGGGCCGACTCAAGAGGAGCCTGGGTCCGTGCAAGCTCGTGGAGGCTTCCGAGATACTGGAGGATGAACGCGCGGTGAAGACTGAGTTCGAAATAGATTCCATCAGAAAAGCGTCAGGGATAGCGAAGACCGGCTTTGAAGCGGCACTCGGATACGCCAGATCCGGGATGAGTGAGGCGGAGATAGTCGCAGAAGTGGAGAGGGTCTGCCGACTGAGGGGCTCCGAGGGATTTCCACACAACACGATGGTGACGTCAGGCAAGAATCAGAAGCACCTTGAATGGTGGTGGTACTGTGGTCGGCGGAAGCTCAGGAGGGGCGACCCATGGAATCTCGATTTCGGAACCATGTTCAACGGATATTGCTGCGACATCGCGAGGTCGTTCTGCCTCGGGAAGCCGAGCGACCGGCATGTCGATCTGTACGAGCGACTGGTGGAAGCCGAGGAGGTCGCAAGGCGATCGATGGTACCAGGAATCATGGCATCCGAGGTGAACAAGGCCGTGACCGAGGAGATGGAGCGGACATTCGAAGGCGATTTCTCCGGTATAGGCCACGGCGTCGGCCTTGAGGTCCATGAGTGGCCTTTCGTCGGATACGAGTACATCAAGAACGATCGCATGTACGCAGATAGGAAGCTGGAGAAGAACATGGTCATATCCGTAGAGCCCCAGATCTATGTGAAGGGACTCGGCTATATCCAGATCGAGGACGAGTTCGTGGTCAACAAGAGCGGAGGGGAGCCTCTCTCCACGATTGCCAGGGAGCTGTGGTATTGACCGATCAGGTCAACTTAGGAGGAGTGTGTAATGGATGATTCGGAACCGAGTGTGACGAGGGTGGAGAATGTCAAGACCGAGGTGTACAGAGACGGGATGCTTACCAAGTACGTGTCAAACGAGGCATGGGACTTGGGTCTCTACTTCATGGAACCAGGTCTTACCACAATTGTCTTCTCAACAGAATCAGAGGACGATGGAACAGCGGACGAGTGGTACGGGCGAGCGTTTGAGTTCTACCACATCGTACAGGGCGAGTTCACCGTCTGGTACGGCAAGGATGTCGAGAGCCTCAGGAAGCGGGAAGCTAAGAAGATCGTCCTCAGAGAGGGTGATGTCGTCTCTTACCTTCCTGAGTGGAAATACATGGTGCAGAACACAGGGAAGATACCTGGTACATTCTTCTGGGGGAAGACTCAACCTCCGAAGGACGCGAAGATGCGCGAGATAGAGATGTTGAGGCTCATCGAGTGACTCGTGATTCCCTTCATGTTCTGCTGATGCGAGCGGATAGCCATGATCTCAAGGGTCGACCTTGGCGCGTTCATCGACAGCCTCGCGCAGAACGTGGCCAACCCAGCGGTGAAGGCGGCCTGCGAAGCCGTCCTGGATGCTTACAACACAGCTGTTATCGGACTCGGAACTTCGATGATCACCGAGGGCCTGCACACTGGCCTTGGCATATACCTGCCTTTGACGCCGAGCCACTCCCTCGAGGAGCTCATGCTCAACGGATCCTTGGAGGAGTACCAGTCATATGCCTTCCCGCAGC
>JAJISI010000040.1:0-274 GCA_022848805.1 Thermoplasmatota archaeon | reverse complement strand
CTGGGTTGGATGGACTTCATAGAGGCTTACTGGAGCGCCAACGGCGGCTCGGAGACGGGACACGCGTAGTCCCGCGCCGCAGCCACATCCTCTAGGCTAGCCCTCTGAGATGCGCCATGTAGGAGCGGTCGAAACAGTTTTCCCGCTCCTACCCGATTGCCCTGGTAAGGTGATAGCGTGAAGTGTCCTTCGTGCGGAGGCAGGATGGTACGTGGGTTCGTCTCGGCCATATCCGTGAAGCGCAGCGACTCGACACGTTTGGAGTGGTTCGACA
>JAJISI010000004.1:34402-36622 GCA_022848805.1 Thermoplasmatota archaeon | reverse complement strand
ACGGGCGCGCACCCGAAGGCTAGCATAGAGTCGGTGCTGAAGAAGCACTTCTCCTGATCGGGCCTGTCAGCCTTGGTTCGACTTGGTCAGCACCTGCTCCAGTTTGTCGTACAGGCGCCGTGCGTTGACGGCCACAGCAACATCTCCTCTGGTTTTCTCCAGAAGACTGCGCGCGACGTCCTGTTTGTGCTTGACCGCGGCGATCGCGTCAGGATAGTCGAATCGTATCAGCGCGTGGTAGAGGTCTTCCATTCTATCGAGGAAGTGACAAGCCTGGTCGGCATTCCCCCTCCTGAGTTCTTCGAGGGCGAACCTTCTCAGCTCACCGACGACGTCTCCGAGGGCGAGCAGGTACGGAGCGCTGCCTACCCCTAGCTCCTCTGGCATGGGCACGTCGTCCCTTTCGAGGAGCGACATCACTATCCCAACCTCCGCGTACTCCTGAAAGGCGGTCACCACATATCCCGTTCGCGTGAGGTCTGGGTGCTCCCCGAGGAGGCTGGACAGCCTGGAAGCCTCGTCCCTGAGGTCGGAGAGCGGGCTCGTCACGTCCTCCCGTCTATGGAGCCCCTTCAGCACAGAGCCGGAGAGGCGCACGACCGCTCTCGAGGACTTAAGCGCTATCTCTCTTATCTGATCCTTCTCATCGAGCTCGGCCTCGATTCTAGCGATGACTGATTCGAGATTGTTCATGTGCTACCCTTCCCTTACCTCACGCATGTGACGAACCCTGGCGTCAAGAACATCCTTCTTGCCGATGTCGTGTCGGACAGCTATCCTCCCGGAAACGTGCCTTATGGCGTTCTCAGCGATGGCCTCGGCATCCCCGACTTGGTCCGCGACTCCGACTATACCTGCTGACCGGGACGAGGTCGTGTAGAGTTTGCCATCCCTCTCGTTCACGTTGGCGTAGTAGAGCACGCCCCCCTCACCTGCGATCGCTGTCTCATCGATAAGTATCTCCTCGCCGGCAACAGGCTTCGTGCCGTATCCCTCGGGGACGACGTACTTGCACACAGTCGACTTGGGCGCGAAACATGCATCCTCAGGAGATATGCCTCCGCCAGCCATCTTCTCGCATATGCCTGCGAAGTCGCTGTCTAGGATCGATAGGACGTTCATCGCCTCCGGGTCTCCGAATCTCGCGTTGAACTCGACGACCTTGGGTCCTTCCTTTGTGAGCATGAACTGGCCGTATAGAGTGCCCTTGTATTCCGTCCCCATCTCCCGCAAAGCCCCGACGACCTGGCGCATGATGTCAACAGCGTCATCGTAACCGCTCCTGCTCAGGAACGGGAGCAGTCCATCCGCTTGCGAATATGATCCCATGCCACCCGTGTTCGGGCCAGTGTCCCCCTCGAACGCACGTTTGTGGTCCTGGACGGCTGGCATCGGTGCCAACCCCGACCCGTCACAGAATGCCTGCAGTGTGAACTCCTCGCCCACCAGTTTCTCCTCGATGACCAGCTGTGCGCTTCCGCCTATCCTCTTATCGAATATCTCTCCGGCGTATGCGAGTATATCCTTTCTGGACATCAGATGTTCGCCGAACACCTTCACGCCCTTTCCACCGGTCAGCCCTGTTGGTTTGACGACCACGCTCTCTCCCAGCTCGTCGATCGCTCTGCCTGCCGCGGCCATGTCGTCGGCGATTACGAACTTGGCCCGGCCGTTCATGCGTCGTTCCTCCATGAGGTTACGGGTGAAGCTCTTGGATGTCTCTATCCTGGCAGCCGCCGCCGTTGGGCTCGCGGTGGGTATTCCTGCAGCCTCCAACTTGTCGGCTATGCCGACCTCAAGAGGGGCCTCCGGTCCGATGACCGCCAGGGAAACCCCCTTCGCCGTCGCGTAGTCGACCACCTTCGGGACGTCGTTTTCCTCCGTCAAGAGGCAGTCCTTCGCTCTCTTGGCGATGCCCGGGTTGTTGTTCTTCATGCAGACATAGATGTCCGCGCCGGAACGCGCCAACGCCTCGACGATCGCGTGTTCCCTTCCCCCGCCACCGACGGCCAGTATCTTCATTCTATGCTCCCGGCCGGTGCATCAAGTTCACATCTTAAGTATGTTGTTCCCGTCGTCTTCAGGAACTGGTTGTGAAGGGTGGCCGTCGCTGGTGCCAGCAAATCATTTAATGCGACAAATCCCATCTACGGCACCATGAGATATCCTGGCCGAGCCGGTCAACTATTGTCTGAGGCGGGAGCCGATGTCGGCGACGAA
>JAJISI010000004.1:21739-34304 GCA_022848805.1 Thermoplasmatota archaeon | reverse complement strand
AATCGAGGTCGCCCTGGACCGGCAGGTCCATCAGGGGACGCTGATGCCTCACCACGACTTCAGCGGCCACGATATAATCACACTCAAACTCTCCAGCGGATACAATGTCGGTCTGTCCGTCGAGAAAGGAGCTTCCGTGAAGCTCCTATCCAAGAAGCAGTCCAAGTCGTCCATAAAGCGAGTCATCCCTCCCGATTCGGAGAAGAAGGACGTGTCGTTCCTCGGGACGGGTGGAACGATCGCATCGTATGTTGACTACCGGACCGGGGCGGTACATCCCGCCAAGTCCGCTGAGGAGCTGGTGTTCTCGGTTCCAGAGCTGATGGACCTTTGCGACGTGAAGGCAAAGGTGCTCTGTTCGATATACAGCGAGAACATGGAGGTCTCACATTGGCAGGAACTGGCAAAGGCTGCGGCGGACGAGCTCAACCACGGAGCCTCGGGAGTGATCATCCCCCACGGCACGGACACGATGGGTTTCACCTCCGCCGCTCTGTCTTTCATGCTCAAGAGCCTAACGGGGCCAGTCGTATGTGTCGGTTCGCAGCGCTCGTCCGACCGTCCGTCCTCCGACGCCACCATGAACCTCCTTGCGGCAGCCCGCATATGCGTCGAGAGTGACATCGGTGAGGTCGTGGTCACGATGCACGGTAGCGTATCGGACACGAGCTGCGTCGTCCATAGGGGGACGAAGGTCCGGAAGCTGCACGCGTCGAGACGCGACGCATTCAGGAGCGTCAACGTCGAGCCGATAGCACACATCGAGGGCGGAGAGATCGTCTACGCCTCCGAATACTCAAGGCGCGCTGCTGGGCCGGTCGAAGTCAGGGAGAAGATGAATTCGAAGGTCAGCATGCTACACTTCTACCCGGGCTTCGAGCCTGAGCATTTCGACATGATCGCTGGCAACGTCCAGGGTGTGGTGATCGCCGGGACCGGCCTGGGTCACGTGTCGGAGAAGCTGATCGAGTCCCTTGGCAAGGCGGTGAAGCAGGGGGTGCATGTAATGGCGACTACGCAATGCCTGTTCGGGGCGGTCAATCTCAACGTCTATTCGACAGGTCGCGATATGCTGTCTGCGGGCGTGGTGCCGCTCGGCGACATGCTTCCGGAGACCGCCTATGTGAAGCTCATGTGGGCGCTGGGACAGAGCGACGACCCCTCAGAAGTCAGAGATATCATGCTTACCGACATCGCAGGAGAGATCACGGCGAGGAGAAGTGTCTGAAGTGGACTATCGCACACTCGGCCTTAGGGTCGGTCTCGAGATCCACCAGCAGCTCAACACCGGGAAGCTGTTCTGCGATTGCGACTCGACCCTCGTGGACGACCACAGACAGGAGTTCGTTCGGATGCTCAGGCCGACCCAGAGCGAGATGGGCGAGATCGATAGGGCGGCGCTCGAAGAGGCCGAGCGGAAGCTGCAGTTCAGGTATCAGTCCGTCAGCTGCTCGTGCCTCGTCGAAGCGGACGAGGAGCCCCCCCACGACGCCAATAAGGTGGCCATCGGAGCGGCTATGGAGATGACCCTTCTTCTGAACGCGACACCGGTGGACGAGATACATTTCATGCGTAAGATAGTCATAGACGGTTCCAACACCTGCGGTTTCCAGCGTACGGCGCTGGTCGCAACCGACGGCCTTCTGGAGATGTCTGGCAACAAGATATCCATCCTGTCCGTCTGCCTCGAAGAGGATGCGGCTAGGAAGATATCCGAGCAGGGGTCGGAAGTCACGTACCGGTTGGACCGGCTAGGCATTCCACTCATCGAGATCGCTACGGGGCCCGACATCAGCACGCCCGAGGAGACCCGGCAGGTCGCGCTTCGATTGGGCTCTCTGTTGAGAGCCACCCGGAAGGTGAGGCGCGGCATCGGCACAATACGCGAAGACCTGAACGTATCCATCTCAGGTGGCGCGCGTGTGGAGATCAAGGGCGCCCAGGAACTCAAACTTCTGCCTGTGTATGTCGAAGAGGAGGTCAAGCGTCAACTCGCGCTCCTGGAGGTCAAGGACCTCCTTAGACGACGGGGTGCTGGGAAGGCGTCTGCCGAGGTCACGGACCTCACACAACTCCTTGTAGGCTCCAAGTGCGGGGTCATCGCCTCGGCCATCGGGTCGGGCGGAAAGGTTCTGACCGTCAAGCTTCCGAAGTTCGCGAACACGTTGTCTCGGACAGGGGACGGTGTGGGTCGACTCGGTGCAGAGCTCGCTGCGCACGCGCGCGTTTCAGGAGTTAAGGGCCTGTTCCATTCGGATGAACTACCGGGATACGGAATCACAGACAAGGAGGTCGAGCTGATCAAGGGCGCCTTGAAGATGGGTGAGGAGGACGCGTTCGTTCTGATTGCCGACGATGCAGAACGCGCGCATGCCGCGCTTGTCAGAGTGGTCGACCGAGCGAACGCTGGGCTGGACGGCGTGCCGGAGGAGACGAGAGACCCGCTCCCGGACGGCAAGTCGGTATACAGCCGGCCTCTCCCGGGTAAGGATAGGATGTATCCCGAGACCGATGTGCGGCCGATCAGGGCGGACGACGACGTATTGGAGAGCATCAGGCTGAACATGCCCGAGCTACCCGAGGAGACGGTCGCCAGGTTCGTGAAGGACTTCGGATTGAGCAAGAGCCAGGCCGACGCCCTCATGAACGCCGGATACGACGACGAGTTCGAACTCCTTGCTAAGTCCTTGGGAAATCCGCAGGTCGTCGCGAGGGTGTACCTCCATGCGTTTCCCGAGTTGGAGAAGGCGGGCCTGTCCATCGCGAGGTTGGACGTCGAGCTGCTCAGAGCCTTCATGACTCAGTTCCGCGAGGGGGCCTTCGCGAAGGAGGCCGTCCCTGAGCTTCTGGCGTGGATGGTCAGGAACGGGTCATATGATGTTTCCAAGGCGATCGAGCACACCGGCGTTGGAACCGTTGACAAGGAAACCCTCGATAGTCTCTGCGAGCGCATCGTCACGGAGCGCGAGGAGTTCATCAGAGAGCGCGGTGCGGCGAGCCTCGGCCCACTTATGGGCGTTGTTATGAAGGAGCTTCGTGGAAAAGTGGACGGCCAAGTCATCAGTGAGGCTTTGAAAGAGAAGATAAAACGGCTCCTGTCTTGACGTCCTTCTTCGAAAGCACCTCGAGGAAGCCCTTGCAGTACTCTATAGCCGCGCCGTCGTCGTCCTCTCTGCATACGAGGAAACTTCTACAGAGCTCTTCCAAGCTCTGTGCGTCGTTGTACTTCCTCTTCCTTTGTTCCGCCATGACGACCCATCCTGGCAAGGATTTGGGAGATGGCCAAGGGGCCTTTATAATACTTCTGGCCTACCTATCAGTGGCCAAATTCACGAGATCGAACCTGTATGCAAAAATCGATTCGAAGAACATGTGTTCCTCCTCGATCATATTCGAACGGTAGTGTTCCTTTGCCATCCTGAGCAGCGTCCTGAGGCTGCCCAGGGATGAGAGTATCATGTATATCCTGCCGTTAGGGGCCAGATGCTTCCAGGCCTCGTTGAGAAACTCACCCGAGGTCTCCGTGCCGTCCCTGCCGCCGCTCCATGACCGCTCTATCCACGCCGTGGTCGTGTCCTCGGATGCGAGATACGGCGGGTTGAATGCGATGACGTCGAACAGGCCTTCAACGTTCTCGAAGAGGTTGCTTTCGATGACGTGCACGTTCACGCCATTCTTCAGCGCGTTCCTCCGGGTGCACTGGACTGCGTTGGGGTTGATGTCCGCGGCAGTCACCCTCGCTCCAGCCTTTGCCGCGTGTATGGCAGTCAGCCCGGTTCCGGAACCCATCTCCAGGAACATCTCGCCTTCCTTGACCTCTACAATTTTCAGCATGAGATATGAATCCTCGTTCGGGTCGTACACATCGGGAAGCGTGTCGATATCTATCGACCGATCGAGTTTCATCAGCCTTGTATCCGTCACGCGATGCTTAAGGTTTTACTATCATGTTGCATTAACCTGACCGCTGACAGCCTTCCAAGGAGCGAAAGAATGAATCCCTGGGTCATCGTCGTGATCGCAATCATCGTGGGCGGGCTCGTGTATTCGTATTGGAGGCAGTTCAGCTACTCGATGGTCGCGAGCGCCTGCTGTGCGATTGTGCTCGGGATAGAGTTTATGGAGGCGAGCTATGCCAACTCCATCTTGAGCGATACGTTCTTCGATATCGCCTTCAGCCCACGTGACATTCTGGATTCAGACAGGATGTACACAGTCATCACATCGATGTACGCCCACGCGGGCATCTACCACCTCCTCTTCAACGTGATTGGGCTGGCGTTCATCGGGACGATATTCGAGCAGAGGATAGGGCCCCGACCATTCATCATAATCTATCTGTTCGCCGGCGTGTGCGGCACCCTGGTGTTCGCGGGGCTGAGGTGGAACGACTTCCCCGTGTTCGTCGTCGGCGCCTCCGGAGCGATCAGCGGTGTGCTCGGCGCGTTTGCGAGGATGTACCCTAACGAGCGGATGAGGATGTTCCTGATGTTCTTCCCGCTCCCACCGATGCAAGTATGGGTCATCGTCGCCATCTTCGTCATGATGCAGATCGCGTTCGTATTCGGAAACACCAACATCGCCTGGGAGGCGCACATAGGTGGGCTGCTCGGCGGCATGCTCATCGCGCCGTATGTCGCGCGTCTTCCGCTTCATAAACGCATCAAGAAGATGATTTCCATAAACGCCCTTCGAAGGCTCGCGAATACGTCGGAACTCAAGACGATTCTGAGGCGGATAGAGGTGGAGGAGATCGCCGATGTGAGAAGCGCCTGGATCGAGCAGTTCCTCTCGAAGGCGAGATGCCCGCACTGTGGCGCGCCGATCAAGATCACGCGCGAGTCTGTCACGTGCGGTCGGGGGCACCTTCTTTGAGCGGCGGCTCGGAGGAGGCGAGAGTGCTCGTCCTCTGCGAAGGGTACATCGTGAGGGATCACACCCGCATAATCGACGCATCCTCCACGGTCACATTGATCACATCGGAGGGGCTACGCGTTGTTGTCGACACGGGCGCATATGCAAGAATCGACGAGCTGGCCGCGGCGCTTGCAGGGGCCGACATCTCGCCCGAGGAGGTCGATGTGGTAGTCAACACGCATCTGCACATGGACCACTGTGGCGGGAACGAAGTGTTCCCCAACGCAAGGAGGTATGCGCATCGTCTGGAGGACGCCCCTATCGGAACGATTGACGCCAAAGAGGGAACCGAGATATGCGAAGGCGTCTCCGTGGTCGAGACGCCGGGTCACACGAAAGGGAGCATATCGGTCCTCGTCAGATCGGACAGGAATTATGTCATATGTGGCGATGCGCTGCCCACCAGGTCTAACTACGAGAGCATGACCCCTCCGGCGATACATGTCGACCGTCGTCTGGCGATCTCCAGCATGGAGAGGGTGATTGGTCTGGCCGACGTGGTCGTGCCCGGTCACGATCCCCCGTTCGAGACCCTGAGAAAGATGTAAATCGTACGAGCCGTATTGGCCGATTGCGATGACGACACCTACATCTGTGATGGTCGAATGCCCGTCCTGCAAAGAGGAGACGCTCCACGGGGTGCTCGCAGGCAGAATCTCAGGTCGGAGTGCGAAAGTGCTCGACTCGACTGTGAAGTGCAGGGCGTGTGGGCATGTTCATCACGCGGTGATGAAGGGGGATAAGCCGGTCTCCGTGCCAGTTGTGATAAGCTGGCTGACCGAGTCTACGCGCTCGAGCATCACCCTCGGCCCGGACGAAGCGCTCTCCGTGGACGACGAGATCGTGTGCGGTGAGCTACCCGTCCTGGTGACATCGATTGAGTCGAAGGGGGCACGCGTCAACTTCTGCAAGGCGGGGGATATCGACACGATCTGGGGGAAACGATTCGACAAGGTGAAGGTACTCTTCTCGGTGAACCATCACGGCAAGACCTATGCCGAGCATATGATCGTCTCTCCTGACGAGGAGTTCTTCATAGGCGATATGATCGACGTCGGGAAGCGTAGCGTGGTCATCCATACGATCAAGACGGATTCTAAAACGCTCAGGATGGGGGCTGCGTTGGCTCGGGACATCGTCCGCGTGTACGCGAACATCGTCAGGAAGACGTCGACCTGACGGCTCTGGCCCCCAAGATTTAACTCCGCGAACGGACGTTTGTACATCGATGTCCGTGGACGCCGTGGAGGACAGGCGGAACAGGCTCGTCGATAGCCTCGTCAGAAGGGGATATGTCGTCAGTCCCGCTGTCGAGGACGCGATGAGACGCGTGCGTAGGGAGGAGTTCGTACCTGCTAGACTCAGGCCGGACGCCTATGTCGACACTCCGCTCCCTATCGGTGGGGGCCAGACGATCTCCGCTCCTCACATGGTTGCCATAATGGCCGAGAAGCTCGAACTCTCTCCCGGTCACAGGGTGCTTGAAGTCGGGGCTGGATCCGGATACCACGCTGCTGTGGCCGCTGAACTCGTCAGGCCTGGGGGCCATGTGTACACGGTCGAGCGCGTCGATTCGCTTGCCCGTTTCGCGGAGGACAACCTCTCGCGAGCGGGTTATAGCGATACCGTGACTGTGATATTCGCTGACGGCTCTCTCGGTCTTCTGGAAAATGCCCCCTTCGACCGTATCTTCGTCGCCTGCGGCGCGCCAGATGTTCCGTCGCCGCTAGTCGATCAGCTCTCGGACGGCGGTAAGATGCTTGTACCAGTCGGTGGGAGGATGTATCAGGATCTCGTGAAGGTCGAGAAGAAGGGCGACCGGGTGGTCAGCGAGAACTGCGGGGGATGCGTCTTCGTCCCCTTGGTCGGGGAGCACGGTTACTGAGATATCATATCGATTCGAGTATGATTCGAAGATCTTTCTCCTCCACGACGATGTCCGCCTTCTCACGGACCTCCTCGTCGATCGGGCAGAACGCTATCCCAATCTCCGATGCGTCGAACATCGGCGTGTCGAAGCGAGAATTTCCCACACTGACAATCTCTTCCTTGCCGATATCGAGCAGTTCCGCGACCAACCTGACCTTATCGCCTTTCTCCGCCAAGCGGACGTTCAAGACGCCCTGCCCCGTCAACCTTCCTGCGCAGTCCGCGACGAATCCGTTCGCGAAGAACATATCCATCTTCAGCTCTACCGCGAGCCTCTGTGCAAGGAGGTCGATTCCCGCTGAGATTATGGCCGTCCTGACACCTCGCCTTCTGAGCTCTGCAACGGCTTCCTCCGCGCCGTTCATCGTAGGCACGTCGTCGAGAATTCTGCGGATTGCATTCATCGATAGCGTCGGGTCTTTCTCTCTCCAAAGACCGATGTCCCTTCTTATGAACTCCTGATCGTCTATCTCTCCATCGAGATAGGCTCTGAGAGAGTGGTCGTTGTTGACTCCAAAATGCTTGTGGACATAGGTCCATGAGCTCTCGGTATCTGCTAGGACTCCGTCCATGTCGAAGGCCACGAGCTGCGTCACAGGCGGAAATTGTGAAAAGCTTTATTAAAACCCTCCCCTGATGGCCAGACGCCATGATTACTCTGGTTGGCGTGGGCCACGTGTTCGCGATATCCGATAGGGTGAACGAGGTGATACTCTCAAGGCGACCGGAAGTGGTCTGTCTCGAACTCGACCCCGTCAGGTATCAATCCCTTCTCCAGAAGGATGGTTCCCGGCATGTGCCGATGCAGTATTCGCTCCTTGCGATGTTCCAGAAACGAATGGCCGGCAAGTTCGGCTCCGAGGTCGGCGACGAGATGCTAGCCGCAGCATCCGCCGCAAGGGCGGTCGGTGCTAGGGTGGCGCTCATCGATGTGGACTCTTCGCGTATGCTCGCGATGCTCTGGAAGAGGATGTCCGTAAGGGAGAAGCTCGGGCTGCTCTTCAGTGCGCTGGTCGGACTGGTGTCGTCGAAGGAGACGGTCGAGAAAGAGATGGAGACTTACCAGAGAGACGACGAAGCGTACATAGAGCGAATCGGCGAGACGTTCCCGACCGTGAAGGCGGTGCTGATCGACGACAGGAACAGAATCATGGCGGAGAGGATCCAAGGCATCGCCAAGGAGCATGCGAATGTCGTCGTCATCATCGGGGATGGACACGTTCCCGGCATAGCTAGAGCATTGGAGGACGAGCAGTTGGAGGTCGTGCGACTCAGTCAGCTCATGAGCGCCTCCCCGCAACCTGACAGCTCCAGTGAACACTCTACTAGCTTCGTATGGGATCATCCCTACGGATAGGACTGCCGCTATACCAGGGGACGCACCCTCATGAAAAGCATTTAGAGAGGAAACCCGTTTAGCTGCCTTGCCCGGCTGGTGCGCATGTGAAGGTAACACTCGTCGACCACACGAAGAACCCTGACAGGATTTGTGCCGCGGCTGCACAGTCGTGTTACTCCGAGGAGGGCGCGACCGAGCTATTCGAGGCGACCTCGGAGGACCGTGCGAAGAGGATGATAGAGAAGGTCGTCGGCATGGGCCATCTCTCTGTGGTAGAGCACGCTCATTTCACGTTCAGCATCGAGGGGGTCTCGAGGTCCCTGACACATCAGCTGGTGAGACACCGGATCGCGTCCTATTCCCAGCAGAGCCAGCGATATGTCAGCATGGACAAGGCGGAGTACGTGACGCCTCCGACGATATCGGCGGATCCCGAGGCCAAGAGGCTCTACGACAAGGCGATGGACGATGCTTGGATGGCGTATCGTGAGATGGCGCAGAAAATGCCGAAGGAGGACGCGAGGTACGTGCTCCCGAACGCATGCCACACCAACATAACCGTCACGATGAACGCCAGGGAGCTGTGGCATCTCTTCAGGCTCAGATGCTGCAGGCGGGCGCAGTGGGAGATCCGCCAGATGGCGTGGAAGATGTTGGCTGAGGCGAGGGAGGCCGCTCCCGTCCTGTTCGCGAACGCGGGCCCGGGATGCTTCAGAGGGCCATGCCCTGAGGGGGAATATTCGTGCGGCAAGCCCTACACGAGCAACAGCCTGCCGTCCGATGAGGAACTTCTGGTGGAGAGTTCGCGCGCTGGCGACTGAAACGGCGTGCGTGGCTGCCCGCACCTGCCCCCACAAATCATATATATACCCTTCTCCTTCGGAGCCATTCACGGTGAGCTTGTATGGGAAACATAAGACCGACATACATCAAGCGGGTAGCCGTCGAGCTGGTCCACAGATATCCGGAACTGTTCTCGAGTGACTTCCAGCACAACAAGCAGATGGTCTCGAAGCTCACCGATGTGCGCTCCGTCTCCATGAGAAACAAGATCGCTGGCTATGTCACCAGGTATAGAACTCAGTACGAGGCGTGACCTGACATGGTTATCTGAAAGGATGGCGTTCACCGGTCAACGGCGCACACTTCCACTTCATCCTATGCTTTGTATATCGAAGCGCATAAGGTAGGTATCTGAATGCAGCATGCTGTTGAGATTCAGTCTCTGACAAGGGTCTTCCGACCCAAGAAGAAGAAGGAGGGCAAGGTAGTCACGGCCCTCGATTCAGTGGACCTGAGAATCGACAGGGGGGAGCTGTTCGGCGTTCTCGGCCCCAACGGGGCCGGGAAGACGACCATACTCAAGATACTGAGCACGCTGCTGCTACCCACGTCCGGGAAGGCGTACGTCGCGGGTTTCGACGTCGCGAAGGACTTACTGGAGGTCAGGAAGCGAATCAACATGGTGTCCGGGGGAGAGATATCCGGATACGGCCTTCTGACGGTCCGTGAGAACCTGTGGATGTTCTCGCAGTTCTACGGATTGAAGAGTAAAGAAGCCCATCGGAGGATCGACGTCCTCCTCGATAAATTCGGCCTTAGGGACAAGGACAAGGAGAAGGTCAGGACGCTCTCGACGGGCCAGCGGCAGAAGATGAACGTGATCAGGGGGTTCGTGACGAATCCCGAGATCATATTCCTCGACGAGCCGACCCTCGGTCTGGACGTCAACGCGGCGAGGACGGTGAGGGAATTCGTTGTCGACTGGATACGTGAGGACCGCAATAGGACGGTCCTGCTTACGACGCACTACATGATGGAGGCGGACGAACTGTGCGATCGGATCGCCATCATAGACGACGGCAAGATCCTCGCGTGCGACACGCCAGACAACCTGAAGAAGCTGGTCGGGATGAACTCGACTCTAACCCTGTCGGTCGGCGGGCTCAACGACATCAGCGATTTCGACTCCATACCCGGCATCGGCAACTTCTCGTCCACCATGGACGCGGGAGGCAACGCGACGACCTTGAGGTTCATCCTCGAGGATGAGTCGTCCGTGTCCGATATCGTATCGACGGTCTTGGGGAAAGGGTCGAAGATCCTCTCGCTGCAGAAGACCGAGCCAACGCTCGAGGATGTCTTCATAAAGCTCGTGGGGAGAGGGCTTGAATGAGTGAGGGCCCTCTGAAAAGTAACCTGAGGGCAATCCGTGGAAGGGCGTATCCCAGGCTCATAGGCTCCACCAGGGAGCCAAGCTGGTTCTTCTTCGATGTGGTACTTCCGTTGTTCACCATTGCGGGTTACGCGTACGTCTATCGCTTCCTGGAGGCAGACGCCGAGTTCATCGGATATGTCGTCCTGGGCGGTGCGATGACCGCTTTCTGGCTCAACATACTCTGGAGCATGGCCTCCCAGCTGTACTGGGAGAAGGAGATTGGCAACCTATCGCTCTATCTCATGGCTCCGACCTCCAGAATGGCCATCCTCGCAGGGATGGCGGTGGGTGGACTGGTCGAGACTACGATACAGGCGGCGGCGACCGTGGTGGTCGGCGTGATCGCTTTCGATGTCATCTTCTCTTTGGGAAGCCCGGTCACGCTGATCATCGTGTTCGCAGTCACCATGATAGCGCTCTACGGCATGGGCATGATGTTCGCCTCTCTCTACCTGCTTCTCGGAAGGGAGGCTTATCATCTGTCCTCCCTCATGATGGAGCCGATTTACTTCGCCACTGGGTTCTACTTCCCTGTGAGGTGTCTTGGTTTCTGGGCCGCGGCCGGCGCGTCGATCATCCCGGTAACACTCGGTCTCGACGCGATGAGGCAGCTGATATTCCCGGCCGGGGCTGATGACGCGTTCTTGTCGGTGAACACCGAGATAGCGGTGTTGTGTGTGCTCTGCGTCGTGTTCATGGTGCTCGCGAGATACGCCCTGAGATACATGGAGTATCTGGGGAAGACAACCGGGAGGCTGACCTTGAGATGGCAGTGATCAACGATCTCAGGCTACTCAAGAACTCCGCCTGGCTCGGGTGGCAGATGGAGGCCAACTGGACCGACCCGTTCCTGTTCGCCACATACTCGATAGTCAAGCCGATAGCGGGCACGCTCATCCTGGTGTTCATGTACCTGGTCATCACCGGCGGCGAGACAGCCAACGACTTCTTCTCGTACATGTACGTCGGGAACGCCCTGTATATGTTCGTGGCCGAGGTTCTGTTCGGAGTCACATGGGTCATTCACGACGACAGGGAGCACTACATGACGTTGAAACACGTGTACATGGCACCCATGAACTTCTACATCTACATATTCGGCAGATCGGCTATCAAGATAGCTATAACGTCGTTCGGAGTGCTCGTCACTCTCGTATTCGGCGTGCTCGCGCTCGGCGTCGGGATAAACCTCGGTGCGGTCGATTGGCTGCTGCTGGCGCCGTCGCTCGTTGTCGGGCTTCTATGCATATGCATCCTCGGCCTCGCCATGGGGGGCGTGTCGTTCCTCACAGCGAAGCACAGCATAGGCATCAACGAAGGCCTCGCAGGAGTGTTCTATGTGATGTCAGGGGTGGTATTCCCTATCACGATATTGCCGTCTTGGGCTCAGACGATATCTATGTTCCTGCCCGTGACCTACTGGATGGAGGTCGTCAGGCGCGCAGTCGTGCCAGAGGCCATGGATGGTCTCGCGGCGTCCTCCGGTTACGATGTCACAGGTATGGGCGGCATGAGCGACCTCACTCTCATGGCGTTGTTGCTCGTATCAGCTGGCGTGTTCTTCATCATGTCGATAGGCGTGTTCCGAGTAGCGGACAACATCGCCCGCAAGAAGGGCAAGGTTGACTGGACAACCGCTTACTGAGCGTCGCCCCTACGGTTAGGTATTTCTACCGTTGTCAGCATGGAGGGGGCTGACGCCGCAGATCAAGCCCGAGTGGGGTAGCTTGGATATCCTAGGAGCTTGCGGAGCTCTAGACCTGGGTTCGAATCCCAGCTCGGGCGCATCTCCCTTCTCATCGTCCATGAACGATATCGTCCATCCTCGCAGACTGCTCGGGGCTTACCTTGGGCTTCCACTGCTCCCCCAAGATCCTCTTCGCTTCCACGTGAGCCTTCGCGACCGCTTCGCCCCTCTCCGCGGCCTTCAGGCGCGTGCTTATCGTCGTCTCGGACATGCGCGTCGAGGTGAACTCCGACTTGAATCTCATCGCCGTGTGCCTCTTTCCGAGGAAGTTGCCGTCGACGCCTGCGGATGCGATGGTCTCGTACGATATGGCATCGTCACTTGTGTCGAACTCGCGCCTGAGCTCGCGTGCGATCTCCCAAACCCAGGCATCGAGCACCAGCTGCTCGTAGGATGCCCCTACCGCCTGGTCCAG
>JAJISI010000004.1:0-21606 GCA_022848805.1 Thermoplasmatota archaeon | reverse complement strand
AGGTACTCTCCTATCTCACCCGCGGCTGTCCTGAAGAGCGGCATCTCGAGTGCGCCATAGTCTATCGACCCTGTCTTGAGGTCACCAGGGCTTGAGTCGCAGCTGAATATGAAAGGCGCACCCTTGCGAGCCGCCTGGGATATCACGAGGCTCGCCAGGTTCTCCGCGGTTATTTGTGCCATCGTCCCGGCAATCGTTATCGGCGATGTGAGCCCGGCAACCGTTGCTACCATGGCGACAACTGGGATGCCCGCTCTGGCGAACTCCACCTGTGCCTCGACCAACCCCTTCTCGAAAGCAAGAGGGGAGATCGGGCACTGCACCGTAGAGATGATCGGACGCTTCGCGAGGTTGTCCGGCCCGTTCGTGAGAACCGACGCCATCTGAACCATCTTTCGCGCCTGGTCAGCGGTGGTCGCCCCCGTCTGGATGTGCTTGGAGGTCCATTCTAGGGAAATCTTCAGCTCCACCACTTCTTTCGTGGCTGGAGGCTCCTCGAGCGCCCCCACCATTCCCCAGCAGAAATCGATCTGGGGGAGGGCATCGATTAGCTTGGCGAAGTTGCGCAGATCTGACGATTCGGAGGGCCTCGTTTCCCCTGTGATGAGATCGACCATCCTGACTCCCTCTCCTCCGTTGGCGACGTAGAGAGTTCCATCCTCGGATGGTATCGTGATATCGTGGTCGCCGTCAGCCGATGCTAGCAGAATCTTCTTCGGAGCGCTGGCCAACGCCTCCTTGACGACATCTTCCGATATGGTGATTCTCCGTCCATCCTTCGTCCTGGTCGCTCCAGCCACCTCTAGCAGGAGGTTGCTCACCTCTTCGCTGTGAACGTGCACCCCTACTTCTTCGAGAGTCTTCAAAGCGGTCGAGTAGATTCTATCGATGTCGTCTCTGCCGAGAAAGCGCATCCTAGCGTTCGCCATGATTCCATATCTCCTAAGCAGACCGGATGAAGCGCTCGGCTATCAAGAACCTTTTGGCTGAGAGGGGGAAGATTAATGCATGTTCAGGCATTCCCGGTGCCGAACGGAGTCGATAGAATGGAAGCTGAATGGAAGAAGGCGATCAGGCGATTTCTCCTCAACAACCTTGGCCAGATGGAGCAGGAGGACCTCGAATCATGGTTGACTGGCGACCTCGACCTTGCTCCTCTGCTGGAGCCCCCTCTGAGGGCGCTGCACGAGCACAGGAACATAATACTGGCCGAGATGCACCAGATATCACCAGCCGAGATATTCGACGGCCTCGAGGCGGAGCATCCAGAGCTCATCTTTCCAGATAAGCAGAAGGCCGTCGTACGCGTCGGACAGGAGTTGGAGTCGCTCAAAGCGTTCATATCCACTCTGTGATGCCACTCGACCGGAAGGTCCGTCGGAACTACCCGGTTCAACTATCCGCTCCTGATGTCTCTACAGGGTGAGTCTTCGAGCCAGAGACTTATCTATGGTCCTGCACATACCGCGGCAAGGTGGTCACACTGCTTCTAGGTGCACATGTTTCGATCACAGGTGGAGTGTACAAGGCACCGGAGAGAGGTCGTAAGCTCACGTGCGACTGCATACAGATATTCTCGAAGAATCAGATGCAGTGGAAGACGAAGCCCTTAGCGGATGCCGATGCCGCGAGATTCAGGGAGGAGTCCAAGAAGCACGGCATAGCCGAGACGATGATCCACGATTCCTACCTGATCAACTTGGCGAGTCCAGACGACGCTCTGCTCACGAAGTCCCGGGGGGCTTTCGTGGACGAGATGCGCCGTGCGGAGCTCCTAGGCGTAAGATATCTCGTATTCCACCCTGGGGCTCACGTCGGGTCCGGGGAGCAGGCCGGTCTTAGGGTGATTGCCGAGTCTATGGATTGTGCTAGAAGGGAATCCGGCTCATCTGGGGTCATACTCCTACTCGAGAACACGGCTGGGCAGGGAAGCGTGCTTGGCCATTCGTTCGAGCAACTGGCGAAGATAATGGACTCGCTCGAGGACCAGAAAGGGGTGGGAGTCTGTTTCGACACGTGCCACGCATATGCCGCAGGATACGACGTGAGAGCTCCGAAGGGATACGAGAGGACCTTCGATGTGTTCGACGACGTCATCGGTCTGGACCGTCTCAAGGCGATGCACCTCAACGACTCCAAAGGCAAGCTTGGTTCCAGATTGGACAGGCACGAGCAGATAGGTAGAGGGCACATAGGAACGGAAGGTTTTGGAAACCTGATGAACGACGAAAGGTTTCGGGATATACCGATGGTTCTGGAGACGCCCGGGGGCGAGAAGGAGTACGCTAGCAATCTCAAGCTGCTGCGCTCTCTTGTCAGGAGGAGCTGAGGCGAACTTCGATATCTACCTGCTCGACGATGTCGATATCGCCTGGCGGGAGAATGCTCTGTATCTCCTCGATCGGAACATCGAACTCCTCTGCGAGTTTCTTCGCAGCGAGGTTCTTTTCGACACGCCCCGGTTTGATGATGACGTATCTCGTACTCCTCGTCTTCACAGCGCTCTCCGGTCCGCACATCACCTTTCGTTCGCCCTCGAATTCGATCTCTCCGATGCCGAGCCTGATCTCCATCTTCTCGGAGTAGTTGCGCTTTCCCCTGATGACGAACGCCCCTCTAGCGAGATACTCGCCGCTCTGAGGGGTCTTGCTGACCTGCTCGGGGAGGACCCAGTAGCCAACCGCTGAACCTACCTTGGCGTTCCAGGCCTTGGACGTCGCGGCCGCGAACTCACGCGCTTCGCTGAGGGTCGGTTCCCCAACCCCCTCCTTCATCTTGACGACAACGCTAGGAGCGCCGTGGATGTCCGCATGGGCGTATCTGTCGCCCGCCTCTAGATGCTTCTTTACGAGCATGTCGTTCGTTCTCGCATCCTTTCCGCCAAGTACCACAGCTCCCTCGCTCGATATGAACCACCTGTAGCGTTCGAACCAGAAACGTTTCGTAGGCTTCTTTCTCGCGGTCTTCTCGGCCTCCTTGGATGCAATCCCCTTCTTCCAACTTGCGATGGCCGCTTTGGTCTCCTCGAGTGCCGGGAGGACACCCTCCAGCTTCGCCCTCATCTTCTTCCCGCTTTCGTAATACCGCTGAGCGTTGGAATCCACCGTGCCGTTTATGTCGAGCTCACGGGTTCCTGAAGGCATGGCCACGGCCAGCAGCGACCTCCTCTTATCGAATGAGACGAAACCCGGAATATCCGTGAGGCTGTTCGATTGCGATAGCATGTCCTTCGCGGTCAGGAGCACATGGGCGATGTCCGCGTAGTTGGCGAAGAGCGAATCTCCGATCTTCTTGGCTTCCAGACTCTCTCGCTGAAGGCTGAGAGCCGCCTGCTCCTGCTGGACAAGCTTCCGCTGCAGCCTACCGAGCTCGTCATCGCTGGATTGCTCGACGGCGCTTTTCGAGGGCGCAGGAATCCGCATCATGTAACTCTCGACAGCCTCAGAGAATGACGGCAGCTCTTCGAATGCGAGGTCCTCGTATATGCTGAGCTTCGAGGGTACGACATCGACCAGGTTCCCGGCATCTGACACCACATACCCGCACCTCGAGGCCCGAATCTCTCCTGCGAAATCGCGGATCACACCGACCAGTGTAGTGAGCTCCTCAGGGGTGGCTTCCTTGGATTGCCTGTTCTTATCCAGACCGGAGCGCACGCACATCTCCTCGCTGTACTTCCCGCCGAGGTTCAGTTTTGTCGCGATCGTTCTGACGACGTCCGACTCGGAGTCTCCGAAGACCGCCCCAAAATCCTCCGACGACAGTGTCAGAGGGTCCGGGATCGGTGGCGGGAATGAGAACGGCTTTCGCGCGCGCACATCCCGGTGTTTCCAGGTTCGCGTGGTGAGCGGCTGTACGATGACGCCTTCCTTGACCAGGATCGCGTTTCCCTTCCCGAATATCTCGAGAACGAGGTCGTGCTTATCTCCCTTCTCGAAGCTGAGTACCACGATCCTGTCGAACCCCTGCTGCGATACACCGACAATCCGTGAGTTGGAAATGCGCTTCCTGAGCAACCTGGCGAATGACGGTGGATCCCGGGGCATGTCACCCGCTTCCTTGGATGTGTAGAGCCATTTCCCGGCGACGAAATGGATGAAGGTCCTGCCTTCGCCTGGAGTCCTCACGCTGAACACGAGGTGTCCATACTCGGGTTGGTATACCTTGTCCAGGAACCCGCCGACGACCACCTGCAGGTCCGCCACGATGGCAGTGACATCGAAGCTGCTCAGGGAGTTCTTCATGCGCGTGCAAATCCCCTGGGGGTTAGATAAATGATGCGCATGGCGATGGCGAATGCCAACAAGTTATTAATACGGAAGGCAAGATGCTCTCCGGTCGTCACCCAAATGCCACTGTGGCTTAGAGGTATAGCGACGCCTTGGTAAGGCGTAGGTCGAGGGTCCGAATCCCTCCAGTGGCTCTCTTTTCCCCAACCAACACCAATCCAACGGCATCGGTTTGTGAGAAAACAGAAAATAAGAAAAGATTTGGTGGAAAGGGTTTGTCGTCTAAGGCGCTCACTCCACTACGTGGACGATGACCTCGATGCCGAACATGTCGTTCGCGCCCATGAAGCCGAATGTGGCCGCTCCCGTGTATGTGCCGACGACCGCTGGGACGCTGTACGCTATCTGGAACTCAGTCACTCCGTCGTCAGCGTAGTCCGGCAGCCCTGTGGCGGTGACTGAGGCTCCCACTACTCCCCTCAGAGCCGTGAGGGAGAATATGCCTGGATCTCCCTCGACTGTGTAGCCCAACACCTTGACCAGGTATTGGCCGTCTGCAGGGTTGGCGATGGTCAGGCTCTCATCGGAGCCTCCCGCACCGACGTACCAGAACGTGCTGTCATCGGCTATCCCGTTGAGGTTGGCATCGTACCAAAGCGCTAGATCGAGGTCCGAGCACCCGCTCACCTCGCTTATCGCTACCGTGAGGCTGCTCGCGCCTACGACCTCAAGGACCTTGGTGTACGCGGCGTTGGCCAGCGCCTCCTCGAACGATCCAGCGAGCAGGTCCTGGTAGACCTCCTCCGCGGGCCAGGACTCGGTTACGACCGGGTCCTCTCCGCCGCCTGCTACCTCCACCGGGCCACTCACGCTTATGTCGAACATGGCGTCCTCGGTTCCGGTCACCAGGCCGTCCACCGCATCATCCAGGCATACGGTCAGCTCGAGGTTCCTCGGCTGATAATCGTTGACCACGAGGATCGTAGTGGATCCCTGGAACGTCTCCGAGGCGGCGTCTCCGGACATGAACGGGCACCTGGTTACGACAGCGAACGGAGCCGGCACGCCTAGGTCGTTCATGCACTCGCCCAGCGGAGCTGCGACGACCTCTTTCGGTCCTCCGGTGCTAGTCTTGAAGCCGAACACACCCGCACCCATGTACATCTCGTCGCTCGACGCGATGACGTCCTCGTAGAATCCCGGGCCCATCGGTGGGTCGAACACTGCCTGCTCAGGGCTGTGCTCCGGATCTGTGGCGAACGGCGCCAGTATGTGCACGTTGATGTCGGTCGGCACCTCGTCCCAGGCGACGGTCGTCACCAGGTGTGCATCCTCCGAGAGCATTTCGTCTGGCACGCACCAGAACATCCTCCAGTCGCCCACCTCGAACCTCCAGAAGCGATCCGAGACTCCAGTTAGTTCGTTGTTGTAAGTCGTGTCGAAGTACGACTCTCCTCCGAACTCGAACTCGTAGTCCGTCGACGGGACGGTGATCACGATCGGCATGCACTGCACCCTGGAACCGTCCTCGATGTATATCGCGGCTCCGTAGGTCCCGATGAAAGCGTCACCCGGGACGGTCACCTTCGCCTCCCATGCCTTGGAGCTGGCAGGATCCATGCTCAGGCTGAGCTGCGATCCCCACTCCTCGGTCCCGCTCTCGCGGAGCTCGACCCAGTCGAAGTTGGCGAGTTCGTAGGAGTCGACCTGGAGCGATATGTGCGCTCCCTGTAGCGGCGAAATGGCTCTCACTCTCACGATGAGGCCGTCCGTGCTTCTTTCGATCGGATCCTTCAACATTATCTGGTTCGCGTTGCAGTCCGAGCCATCAACGGAGTATCTGCACAGCTCCCACTTGCCAGGGGATTTCCCGATCACACCGTTGCCATCGATATCGACCCAGTCGTGCAGCTCGAGCCAGTACTCGGTCGTCGACGGCACTGAGTACGACATTGTCGGGTCGAACTCCTCGAACGGATAATACATCGTGACCTTGACCAGATCCGTGGTCTCTGGCACGCAGTCGGTGATGTCGAAGTAGACGTCCTTGGCGTTCTTCGTGACCACACTCAGTGTTTCGCTCTCGGTCCTGAGGAGCAGCTTCGCCTCGACCGCCACATCAGCAACAGCGTCCTCTGAATCTCTGTTGTACGTCGTGACCGTCATGACCTGCTCGTCGCCTGGCAGCATGAAGTTCGGGAACGCCTCGAAAGTTTGTCCGTCGTAGTCACCCGGATACAGGGTCGCCTTGTAACCCACATCGTCCTCGAGGATGGACATCGTCCCGCCCGCGCCCGCCATCAGCTCGGCGAACGTGCCGGCGTTGAGCCATCCTGCTCCCTGCTTGAACGGGTCGTAATGCATGTCATCCGCCGCTGCCATGAGCGCACTCTTCGCGTAGTCGCTCGCAGGCCAGCTTCCGCAGCTTGCCGTCCAGAACGCCTGGTAGCCGAGCGCAGCGCCGCCTGCGACGGTCGGACATGCATGGCTGGTCCCGCTTCCGAATTGGTAGTGCACCGACCCGTCTCCGACTCGGCCGTTGTCGTCCGGCAGATTAAGCGGCATCGGTTCAAGGGAGTACATCCCTGACGCTACTATCTCTGCCATCAGCTTCCCGGTCCTAGTCGGTCCGGAGTTGGAGAACGGCGCGAGGTCGCCCCACTTCTGATAGCCAGGTATCATCTCGTAGCCGAGCAGATATCTGTACTGCATCGTAGTGCCAGCGCCGACGCCGATGGAGTTCGAATCGACTATCGGAGGTGTCGTACCGTAGCCAGGTCCTCCATTGCCGGTCGACCAGCACCAGAGGCCGGGCGAGACGCTCGATATGCTCGTGGCGACCATATCGATGAAGTTGTAGCCGCCGTCTATGCATTCGGCCGAGTAGCCGTAGCTGTTGGATATGAGGTTTCCTTCGTCCTCGGATCCAATCACTCCATCCGCTCCGAAAGCGGCGAACTTCCACGCGTTTACCACGCTCCCGGTGAACGGTATGCACATCAGCTTCGCTCCAGGTGCCATGCCTCCGAGCTGGCCACCCATGGTGCGTCCGACTGCCAACGCTGCCGAGGATGTCATCGTGCCGTGGCTTTCTCCTAGGTACTCTCCCATGAATGCGACCACGCTACCCATCTCTGGTGGGTCGGTCGCGTCCCACAGCCAATCAGAACCAGGATAGACGTTCTCGCCGTCCGCGATCCAGTATACCATGCCTCCAGAGTAGTCAGCGAAGCCGTCCCCGGCGTTCCAACTGGAGGTGACGGTTACGCCCCTGGTGGAGTCGTAGCAGTCGAAGAAGGAGATCTCGTCTCCCTTCACACACGCCTTGTCGTTTGCGAAGGTGAAGTCTCTCATGACATCGACATAGACCGTGTCGTACACCCCTGCCACGTTGGCGTCAACGACGAGCACGGCTATCGGGCCTCCCATCAGCGCCGCCAAGGTGGGGTCCGGATGGTATCCCATGCGGTATGCCCCGCTGAGGCTCTTGACCGCGTCGCCGTCCACATCCACAAGTCCCTTGATGCGGTACTTGCCACCGTCGAACAACAGCGATTGCCCTCTCGCCACGGCCTCGTTGGATGTGTCGGCAACCCATCCCTTGGTCTTGCCATCAGCCAGCATCATGGCGGTGAAGTCGTCGTATGCGATCGGCCATCCATAGTACGGCGAGTCCGAATCTTCGTACCTCGCCTGCTGCCCCTGCAGGTCTGGATGCGCCATGTCGAAACCAGTGTCGATCACGGCTATCTTCACTCCCTCTCCGGTGAAGCCGAGGTTCCACGCGTCGACAGCTCCCTGGACTACATTGACATCGTAGTCTTCGACGAGAGGAAGTGAATCCGTGACCACCTCGTCGCCTATCAGGCGCTCGTCCATGACCTCGAGCTGCGGAGCGACATACTTCACAATCTTCAGAACGCCGTCTCCGTCAGCAGCTTTCATTATCTCATCAGCCGAGAGCTGCATCCATCCGACGGTCGGAACTCCGTCGATGACCTTTCCCCTTATCTCAGGCAGGTCGCTGGACGCAAGATGCTCGTTCGCTGAGTCCTTATCGTTCACCAGGACATAGACCTCGAACGGACCGTCGCTCTCGGCCATTGCCCTCACCAATTCAGGGTCGATCTTCTCCCACGCAGCCATCGTCGCCGACCCATCCTTCGTCACACCCATAGCTGGTGCGGCACCTAGGACCGTCAGCGAAGCGATCACCATCACAGCCACGACGGCGAAGCTCAGCCCTGCTCTTCTCAATGTACTCATCATCTCTCCTCCCCTCTCTCGTCTCAAAGTCAATCTCTCGGCTCATCTCCCCCCGAGAGCACCGGTTAAGCGAAGTCCGTCGTATTATAGAATGTCGGTGAATTTCGTTTCAGTCAGTACATCGTAGAGCCGACAGAAATGAACACCGTTATACATTATATTCGATATAAGATTTTAATAACGGATCTGGAATGCCGATCAACTCTTCTCCTCTCTCTCGAGGGCCTCGAACTCCCTCTCTATCTCTGAGATCTCGTCGTCGAAGTCCTTATAGGAATCCGCAGAGCCCCGGGCGTCTGAAACCTTTCCGACGGGACTGCTGCGGCGGTAGTAGATGACAAGACCGACCAGAGAGAGGGCCGCTACGTAGAGGGCGATGGAGGCGTAGGTCATCAACTGGTCCACGATATCATCAGATTCGGCAGGCATGATGACAAGGAGAGTCAGCGAAACCGCCAGCAGAACGATCATGATCGCAGCGGCCTTGCCCGAGCGGTTCACCCCACCAATCCTCCCTGCATCCGACGACGGAAATGCCTATCGAAGCGCAAGTCCTGGCACAGCTCCCCCAGGGGGATGGCGCTCCATCCGTCGTAGCGGGCTGTGCTCTATTTATCGTTTTCGAGAATGAGGTTCTGGCGCGCGTCCCCACGTGCACTGCGCTCGGGGGCGCGCGTGCGTGGCCCATCCATCACACCGTTACCGCTTAATAGTATGAGCGCGCACGTTTGAGCCGTAGACGATTGCGACAGGATGGGATGCGTCGTGCCTAAGAGTCTGATAGAGAGCGCGCTGTCAGGTCCACCTTCTGGACCGAACGGGTCTACCCCTGGTCAGAGCGCGGATGAGGGTGAGATAGAGCGCATAGCGAAGAGTCTCGATATCTGCATCAAGGTCGTGGGCTGCGGAGGCGCAGGGTCTAACACCATAGACAGGTGCTCCGAATCAGGCCTGACCAGTGCCGACATCTGCGCGATGAACACGGATGCCAAGCACCTCCTTGGCATCAGGGCCGGGAAGAAGATACTGCTCGGCAAGCTTCTCACCCGAGGGCTTGGCGCCGGCGCGAAGCCTGAGGTGGGTGAGAAAGCAGCACTCGAGAACGAGGCCGACATCAACTCCTACCTTCGTGGCGCACAGATTGTGTTCGTCACGGCGGGCATGGGCGGAGGCACAGGCACGAGCAGCTCGGCCGTGGTGTCCCGCCTGGCGAAGGCCATAGGAGCGCTCACCATCGGAGTCGTCACGCTTCCATTCAAGTCCGAGGGTGAGGTCCGGTTGGAGAACGCGATGGCCGGGCTGTCGAAGCTTGCGAAGATATGCGATACCACGATTGTCATCCCCAACGACACCTTGCTGGATCTGGTGCCTAGGCTTCCTGTGCAGGCCGCCTTCAAGGTGGCCGACGAACTCTTGGTCCAGACGATATCTGGTCTGACAGAGATGCTGACGAGCGCGGGCCTCGTGAACGTCGATTTCGCCGACCTCAGGACGATACTCACCGAGGGTGGAGTGTCTCTCATAGGCGTCGGTGAGTCGTCATCGAAGGGGACGGAGCGCATCGAGGAAGCGGTTGAGGAAGCCCTTCAGTCACCGCTGTTGGGCAAGATGGATATCAGAGGGGGCCGGGGAGCCCTCATCAGGATAGTCGGCGGACCCGACATGACGATCGAGGAGGCGGCCACCGCAGCCGGGCGGGTCACTGACAGGATACGGCACGACGGCCGTCTGATATGGGGCTGCTCTATCGAGCCTGAGATGGAGGGCAGAGTGAAGGTCCTTCTGATAGTCACCGGGGCGCAGTCCAAATACGTTCTCGTTAGGGATGGGGAGGATGCTGCTATGATGCCGACGTGCGAAGACTACAAAGGCGTCATCAACGTCCCATCCGACGTGCATGACGACGAAGACCTCTCGAAGTTCGTGAGGTGACGGCGTCCGGGAAGTTCATCCTAATATGATGTTCGACACCGCACCGAATGCTATCGCGATGGCAATCGACGCTGCGGTGATCGCCCCCGCGTTCTTGACCCCGAACTCCCGAATCAGTACAGCTACTGCCGCGAGGCACGGCATGAATATGGCCATCACGATGGCGAAGGTGAACATCTGGGCGTTCGAGAGGACCAGGGCGAGGTTGCTGACCCCGAAGAGGACCATGAGCATCTGGAGCGCCATCTCCTTTCGGAGTATCCCGAATATCAGAGCGATGACGGTGATCGCCGGAAGCCCGAGAACCCCCACCATGAACGGCTCCGCCGGGTCGACCAATCGCTGCAGCAATCCCTCCGCCATGAGCATCTCGAGCGCTATGCTCCCCATCAGGAGCAGAGGGAATGCGATCGTGAGGAACTCCTTGACTCGGATGTAAGTTTTTCCCGCCGTCTGCCCGAGGGTCGGCATGCGCAGCTCGGGTATCTCGAGTAACAGCCCCGTCGGTTCGAACTTCATGACCCGATGCAGCACGAGCCCGAGCACGAGAAGCAGCGCGAGCATGATCCCGAACAGTAACAGCGCCCACTCCGCTCCCGCGTGGTTCCCGACCGCCCCTACTATGATCGCGGTCTGGGCAGAGCATGGGACCGAGATGCTGATAAGGGTCGCCAGTATCAGCCGCTCTCTCTTCGATCCCATCGCCCTCGTCGCGAGGATCGCCGGTACATTGCATCCGTAGCCGACGACGATGGGTATGATCGCTCTTCCATGAAGGCCGATCTTGTGCATTATGCCGTCGAGCAGGGAGACGACTCTCACGAGATAGCCCGTGTCCTCCAGCAGGGAGAGCATGATGTAGAATACTAGGATGTACGGTATGACGAGCGCCAGCATCGCCTCGATGCTGATGTAGATGCCTTCGTACGCTCCGCTGAGGTACGCGCTCGACGTCCCCGCCTTGAGTTCGTCGAAGAAACCTCGTGCCAGATCCTGGTACGCTCCCACCAGGACCCTCTCGATGGCTCCGCCGGCGAACACTAGCACCAAGAATGTAGCAGCAAGGACCAGCATGAGGATGGGAATTCCAGTCAATGGCCTGATCGTCAGATCGGAGACCGTCCTGTGCCTGGATGGCCTGGCCTGAGTGACGACCTCCCGTGCTATGCGTCCAGCTTCACCGGAGCGGTCCCTTCCGATGTGTACGATCACGCTCTCTCCGTGCTCCTCCTCGAACTTCTCGCTGAGGCGTTCGGCTTCGGTCGTCACCTGCTTGCCGGCCGCCTCCATTATCCTGTTGTCGCCGGTCAGGAGTCTCAGCGCCACAGATCTCAACGGGATGCGCCAATCATCCTGGCGAAGCATCGATGCCAGCTCTGTCAGTATCTTCTCTGTATGCGAATCATAACGGACCTGGAAGGTGCTCCTGGATCTGAGCCGGATCGCCGCGTGCAACAGTTCGTCGACCCCCTCGTCCTTCACGGCCACCGTCGGCACGACGGGGATTTTCAGTATGGCCTCAAGCTTGTCAACATCGATCGATAGCCCTGTCTTCGTCGCCAGATCGTGCATGTTCAGCGCGGCGACGACGCTGTATCCTGATTCGATCAGCTCGAAAAGGAGGACCAGGTTCCGCTCGAGCCTGGTTGCGTCCATGACATCGATCACGACATCGGCCCTCTGGTCGTACAGCATGTCCGTCGAGACCCGCTCGTCCTCGGTGTTCCCAGCGAGGGAGTACGATCCTGGAAGGTCCAACACGTCGATGGTCATGCC
Organism: Thermoplasmatota archaeon; assembly: GCA_022848805.1. Lineage (GTDB taxonomy): Archaea > Thermoplasmatota > Thermoplasmata > UBA10834 > UBA10834 > UBA10834. Next base: position 9,403 of record JAJISI010000004.1, on the reverse strand, counting down.
CACGAAGCTCGCTCTCCCCTCCCTGTACTCGACAGTCGTGCCCGGGTAGTTGGAGCTGATGACTCCGACGCCGGTCAGTTTGCCGAAAATCACGCTCTTCCCGACGTTGGGATTCCCCGCCAGAGATATCTTCATCGTCGCTCACCCCGAGCCCTGGCGTATCATGTGGAGGGCCTCCCCGATGTCCCTCGCGATAGCTATCCTCGCACCCTTCAAGTCGACTATGATCGGTCCTCCCATGGGGAGCTTCTTCTCTACCCTTAGGTGGGTGCCAGGGACAAATCCCATCGCGAGTACGCGGCAGAGCTCCTCCTTGTCTCTGGAAACCAGATGGGAGACCACGGCCTCATTCCCCTCTTCGAGGTCCGACAGCTTGACCCCCTCCTCCATGCACTTCTCGCACTCGACGGTTCTTTCGCACTTCGGTATCTTCTTACCATGGGGGCAGAGCACCGGATGGTTCATCATCTTGCATAGCGTCTCTTCGGCCTCTTTTCCCAGCGAATGCTCCATCTTACAGGCTTGATCGTGGCCGACATCCACGCCCACCCCGACGACGTCGCTTAGGAACCTCTCCAGGATGCGGTGTCTCCTGGCAACCTTCCTGGCGATCCTCCTGCCCTTCGGACTCAACACCGTCCCTTTGTAGGGCTCGTGCTTGACGTAGCCGTCCCTGACCAACTTGTGAAGCATCTGCGTGACCGAGGCCGGCGTGACGCCGAGCGCGTTCGCCATGTCCGTCGTCTTTGCGGCGCCTCCGTCCTCCGTCAGGTTGTAGACGATTTTGAGATACTGTTCGGATATCTCCGAGGCCATGCGAACGAGAGTTAGGCGCACCTAAATTATAAACCTTGCTGTGCCACTTCCTCAGGCAAACAGGCCGTAACCAATGCCCCTACCTCATATGATCGGCATCCGATACAGTCTCGTTCAGAGGAGCCCTAGGAGTGCGTCGTAGGTCTTGGATATCTCGATTATCGCAGGACAGTCCTGATACTCCGCGGCTGCGTCCGCCCCTTTTGCCATAGCGGCCATCAGCCCCTCGTCATACGAGACCCTTCCAATACACGGCATCTCTCTCTTGGTGGCCTCTTCGAGGAGGGATGCCGTCATCTCGTCGTTGAGGTCAGCTTTGTTCACCAGGAGGGCACATTTTATCTTGAACCCGCCAGCGAGGTCCGCGACCCGCCTGAAATCGCTCAGGCCTGATACCGTAGGCTCGGAGACTATGACGACGATGTTCGCTCCGGCCAGCGCTGCTATGACCGGGCATCCTATGCCAGGCGGACCGTCCACCAGCACCAGCTCCGCCCCGTTATCCTTCGCCGTCTTCTTCGCCTTGTGCTTCACCATGGCTACCAGTTTTCCGGAGTTCTCCGCTCCAGGTTCCAGGAGCGCATGTATCATCGTGCCGTAGTTGGTGTCTGAGATGAACCACTCGCCGACAATCCTGTCCCGGAGGTCGATCGCATCTTCTGGACACACACGGGCACACACCCCGCAACCTTCGCATCTATCGATATCGATGTCGGCCCGCTTACGCCCGTCGACCTCGATGGTCGAGATCGCATCGAACCTGCACAGGCTTTCGCACTTGCCGCAATTCGTGCACTTATCGGGGTCGACGACGCCCATCTTCGAGCCGACGAACGCCTCCCTGTGCGCTATCCTGGGGTTCAGTAGCATGTGCAGGTTGGGGGCGTCGACGTCGCAATCCGCTACCACCGCGTTGTTGGCGATTTCAGCGTACCTCGCGAGCACGGTCGTCTTGCCCGTTCCGCCCTTCCCGCTTACGATGACGATTTCCTTCATGTGATCAATATCTCCTTGATCCTGTCTCTCAGCGATTCGAAGACACGGCGATGGTCTGCCACTTGTGTCAGGAGCTCTCCTCGGGAGTATCTCTCTGCAATATCCCTGTCGAGCGGGAGCCGCCCTATGACCGGGATTCCGTTGTCATTGCAGAACGCGTCGATGTCCGGACCCGGCAGCCCATGCTTGTTGATGAAGACCGCTGTGCGCACCTTCAGCTTCTCGGTCACTCCTAAGGCCAGCTTCAGGTCGTGGAGTCCGAACGGCGTCGGCTCGGTGACAAGTATGCATAGGTCCGCTCCACGGATGCTCTCAACGGGTGCACATGAGGTTCCGGGCGGGCAGTCGAGGACGATCTGTCCGCCTTCAGGTATGCGTTTCCTGACCTGTTGTATGAGGTGGGTGGCCATCGCCTCGCCCACTCTTAGCCTACCGTACAGAAGGTCGAAAGCATCTCCGGAGGTCGACACGATGTCGCCGATCAGATGGTCCTTCTCGCTTATCGCATCCTCCGGGCAGAACAACGAGCACGCGCCGCATGCGTGGCAGAGCTCCTTGAAGACCATCACTTCTTTGGGCAATACGACGATCGCGTGGAACTCGCAGACCTCTCCGCATTTGCCGCAGAGCGTGCACTTGACACTGTCCACTGATGGGACCGGCCTGAAGGCTTCCTCGGTAGTGTCTCCCTCTCCCTTATGGAACAGGTAGCAGTTCGGCTCCTCGACATCAAGGTCCACAAGGACCGCGTCGTCCATTACAGCAGCGAGATTCGTTGCCAGAAGGGTCTTGCCAGTGCCCCCCTTGCCGCTCGCAATCGCAATCTGCGTTTGTTTCCCCCCCAATCCAAGAGAGCTGTCAGTGCTGGTGCCCCTTACACGCGACGTCGTGGCTGGCAGAGGTGAGCTTCCCCTCCTTCCACATGTCTATCGCATTTCTGACGGTTCCAGTGGCCCCGACGAAGATCTGGATATCGAACTGGGCGAACATGTCGATGGCCCTCGCTCCCAGCCCTGAGCAGATCAGGACCCCCGCGCCGGTCTTCGCGATGTGCTCAGGTGGTTTCCCGAGCCCTCCCATGTGCTCGCTCCTGTTCTTGACGACGAGCACCTCGTTCGTTTCAGTATCTACCACGGTGAAAGTCGGCGCCCTGCCGAAATGGTCGTTGACCGTGTCGTCAAGCCCTCCGCTATTCGTTGGTATACATAGTTTCATTCCTGTCCACACTCCTTCTTATTCTGTGAATCATTCTTTGTTCTGGCTCTCAATCTCCATCCTTCCCTTGCTATGCTGGTCGAGCCGCAGGAGAAGCATTTGTCCGGACGCTCCTCGAGCACCATCTCGAGGCCGCAGTCGGAGCATCTGAATCGCAGGAGTCTCATGGTTCTCCGCCTTCCTTCTCCTTGCGGCGTTTCACGTAGTTCCTGAGGGCGTTCTTCAGGGCTATCACGGCAAGGCTGGTACAGTGTTTGTGATCGTCTGGAAGTCCTCCCAGCAGACCGGCAAGGTACTCGGGTTCTATCTCGAGGGCCTCCTCCACGGTCTTTCCGATGGCGATCTTGGTCAGCTTACTGCCGCACGCTACCGTCGCTCCACATCCGTCTGTGAAGAACATGCACCTGGCGATCCTGTCCCCGTCGAACTTCAACGTGATCTCCATGGTGTCGTTGCACAGCCCATCGGCGATGCCCACGCCATCGGCGTCGGCGACCGACCCCACGTTTGCCGGGTCTCTGAACTCCGCGATGACCTCTTCCGAATATATCTTCGAATCCTCGGATTCGAGGACGCTTACTATGTTCTGGACGATGCGGTCCAGTTCCGATGACTCTCCACCGTCCTCGGTCATTGTCCGCTTCCCCGACGCCCTCCGCCCATGCCGTGATGGCTTGGGGAGGTTGAGGCGGAGGCCTGAGTCAGCGAGCCCTGTTTGTACTTCTCCAAAGCCTCGCGTACCGTGCCGCTGCCTCCGACGAACACCTTGATGCCTGCCGCAGCTAGCACACGGAAAGCATTCGGTCCGACATTCCCGGTTATCACGGTTCCGACTTTCAAGTCTGAGACCTGTTTCGCGGCCTCGATGCCAGCGCCGTTCCCGAGGGCTTGCGCTCCGTTGGCCGCCGGCTTCATGTTCCCCGAGGCGTCGACGATTGCGAAGTAGGTGCACCTGCCGAACCGCGAATCCATCGGCGAGTCCATCTCCTGTCCGGTAGATGTGACGGCGATTATCGTTCCCTCTCCTGAATCTGTTTTCTCATCCATTTGCGATCCCTCCAATATCACTCTTGGCACTGCTCGCCCTTCATCATTGAGCCACATTTCGGGCATGCACGCGAGCTGCAAGGTTTACCCCGCTCCATGTGCGGGACGACAATGCCGCACTTCGGACACTTGCAGGTCTTCGAGCCGAACTCCAGCTCCTGCTCATCACCCTTATTCTCTCGGTCCTTTGCCATATCCCTCTCGACCTCTTCCGTTTGAGGATGGTCCCCTGGGGTTGCGGCGTCCCCCGCAAACCCTTCGTGGGCCTTTGTCCTCGTCTGCCCTGCGAATGCTCTTGTTGCCACACGACGGACAGGCGATCGGTCTCCCTGTCCCGTATGGCTCGTCCCAGGCGTGTGAGCAGGACATGCACTCGAACTTCCTGGGTTGTCTCATTTTTTCGTCTCCTCTCAAGCCTCTTTCTTCTGCTCGACCGCCGCCACTATCCGTTCGGTGATCGCGTCGAAGATCGCGGCATCATCGTCCCCGTCTTTGGCCACGAACGGGGACCCGCTGTCGCCGCTACTGGCGATGCTCACGCTCAGCGGGATCTTTCCCAGCAGTGGGATCTCGTGCTCCTTCGCCGTGCTCTCCGCGCCTCCGTCGTTGAACAGCTTGATGTCCTTGCCGCAATGAGGGCACTTCATACCGCTCATGTTCTCAATCAGCCCTATCGGTCTGAGCCCTACGGCTTTGGCGAAGTTGATCGACTTCCTCACGCTGATCAGCGCGACATCCTGCGGTGTCGTCACGATCACCGCTCCGTCCGGATCCGGTACTAGCTGCGCGACGCTGAGCGGCTCGTCCCCGGTTCCAGGTGGAAGGTCAATGATGAGATAATCGAGCGCGCCCCACTCGACCTCCTCGAGGAACTGCTTGATGGCACCCATCTTGATAGGTCCGCGCCATATGACTGGCGAGTCTGGGTCGCGCAGCAGGAATGCGATCGATATGACTTTGAGCGAGGGGGCGACCATGAACGGTTCTATCCGCTCCTTGTCATTGACCGCGAGCGGCAGGTTCGACATCCCGAGCAGCTTCGGAACGCTCGGACCGTGCATGTCCGCGTCCAATATGCCGACGGCCTTGCCTTTATTGGCTAGACTGACCGCGAGGTTCACCGCGACCGTCGATTTCCCGACGCCGCCCTTACCGCTCATGACGATCAGCTTGTGCTTGACGTTCTTCAGGTTCTCCGCCGCTGATGGGCCAGGTGCTTCTTTCGACGGCACCTTCTCCTTTCCAGTGAATGCATTCATTCGTCTCCCTCCTTCCCGGTCAACAGGTGAACACGTGGTCGGCCTCAACCGCCTCGGCCGTGAAATCCATCAGGTTGACGAACTTCACGTTGTCGACGAACTGTCCCTTGTCTATCCCTCGCGACTCAAGGCAAGGGATGCAGACCTGGATCCTTCCCCCGTTCTTCACGAAGGCGTCCATCATCTCCTTCACGGGGGCCATGCCCGTGACCGGTTTCAGCTTCTCAGCGTAGCCCTTCTGAGCCAGCTTGACTCCATCGCCTGTGAGGAAGACCGTGGTCTTGATGCCTAGTGCCGACGCGGCGCCAGCACACGCAAAAGTCATCGTCGCTCTCTCGCGGTCGTCTTCGGCGTGCGTGCCTACCACCAAGAAAGTCTTCTTGGAGTAGTCGATACCTTCTGTCATTTCTACACCTTCACTCCTATGTGTGCGTATCTGGCTTAAGCCATAGACGGCGAACAGGTTAGCCGTCGGGCCTGCAACGCTCTGGATTCAGGCCGAATTTCTTCTCCCTGTAGTACGAGCTGTATATCGCTCCAGCGGGATTGTGGGAGAGGACCCTGTCCTTCACTATCAGGGTCGAGACCGGTACGTGTGAGCGATTGGTGAACAGCATGTCATGACCGACGCAGAGGCCCACGATGACGTTTAGCTCCGTGCCACACCTCTCGAGGCATAGCGCCTGCCCGACGGGGTTGCATACGGCCTCCGCTCCGTCACCGTGCATCTTGACGACGCCCACTCCCGTCTTGTCTATGCCGCAGACTTTGCAGCACGCGGAATGCACTTCGAGCCCCTTCTTCTGCAGCACATCCGCCACCGTGCGCGCCTCGCTGGACAGGCCGACGCAGAACGCGATGCCGATCCTCTTCAACCCCATCTTCGAGGCGTACAGCGCGAGCTCTTCGATCCTTGTGAGCTTCATGTAGTGTTCTGCCTCTATCTCGCCGGACACGCGCATCGAATCGAGTTCCCTGGGCGTGTATTCTTTCCTCACATCGTCCGCGAGCGCGTAACAGTCCTTGCCCTCGTAACATTCCTTGTTCTCACAATGTCCACAATCAGCCTTCATTACCGTAACACCATCCGGGATTCTCGGTCAACAGGATGAACATCAGAAGTCGCCTATGTGACTTGCGACAACCTTCCGTTGTGCCCTCCTGAGCACGACATCGAGCGTGGCCTTCGATATGTTCAAACGTTTCGCCAGGTCATCCAGCTTGATCTTCTTGGGTATGTCGAAGTAGCCGAGATCGAAGGCAGTCTGAAGCGCTCCCTCTTGTTCGATAGTCAGTTCCCGCGCGGTCCTCAGGACCGTGACTTTCTCGACCAGGACACTCGCGCCGACTCTCTTCATGTCATCGACGAGTTTTGTCAGGGCGCCGCCGTTGGGAGCGATAACGTTCCATTGTATGCCTCCGTCCGGACGCGATACAGCTGAGTCCAGCAAACAATCCGAATCGCCTATGATCCTGCACGCGTGGCATGAGTGCATGTCGACAGTGGCGATGAACCTGCCAGAACCGTTCTTCGAGAAGCGGACCGAGTTCTCCGAGTCTGCGGACTGTATGGCGTTGGTGATGACCTCCTCGCTGACGTCCTCGGACCCTCCGATCCTTATGAGGCTCTGGCCGCCCTTCGTGTTCTTCGGGGCGCATTTGAGAACCTTGACGGTGACGTCCGAGCTGCTCGACAGGTTACCGATCCAGTTATCAGGGATCCGAAGCAACAACGTTGCCAGTCTCAGTTCCTACTCCTCCTTTTCATTGGCCAACGCTCCTCTCCGAGGATATCTTTATCGCCTCATTCTGCTCCCCCTTCTGGATCCTGAGGGCGCAGCCCTCCACGATGGCTTTGGCGACCTTCTCACGGGCGGATTTTAGGATGCGGTTGTAGGTTGGTTGAGAGACGTCCATCTGGACGGCGGCTTCAATCTGGGGCAGGTCGAGTACATCCGCAAGCCTCACAGCTTCAAGCTCGTCCAATCCTAGGTCGACCTTGTGGAGGTCCGTCGTCGGTATTCCCTGTGGTTTGAACATCAGGTAGCCAGGTTCGCAACATACTCTCCTGCACCTTCGTGGTCGGGGCATCGGTTATGAATTATAATTCATAATGATAAACCTTCCCACGATTTCATTATATGATTGGCGAACATCGCTGACAAAAGGTCTAAATAGCGCGCCTCTTTTGCGGTATTACGATTATTGGAAAAGGTGTTACGAATGGATGACGCGAAGACATGTTCTGTGTATTGGAGGGTCGCAGCTTGCTGCATCTCGGTGCTGGCGCTTCTCGGCCTAGCATTATCCGGAGTCGCGAGTGGGGAAGACGAAAAGACCGTGGTCATCTGTACGAATTCCGCACTAGCGGATTTCACCACGAACCTGTTTGGCGAAGAACTCGGGGACGCCGTTGAGGTGGAGTTCATAATGCCAGCAGGCGTCTGCCCATCCCATTTCGATACGACTCCGAGCGATGTCGTGACCATCGCGTCGGCGGATGTCGTCGTCTCGCTCGGCTGGGAGCCCTGGCTGGCCGACCTCCTGGATGCTTCAGGCAATGACGGCGCCCATCAGATCGCCTGCATGGGCCTGGGAGAATGGAACATACCTAGTGGGGCGGCAGCGCACCTGGACGTAATCGCGGAGGGCCTGTCCGAGTTCTCGCCTCAATGGGCCGATACGCTCGTAGCGAATGCGGACAACTACTCCGCAGCAATCGCCGTTTCTTACGAAGCGGCAAGAGCGCAGATCGAAGCTCTAGGGTTGAACGGGACGAAGGTGATTACGGTCGAATGGCATTCGGTGTTCCTCACCGGCCTCGGCTTCGAGGTCGTTGCCTCGTACGGCGCACCGGAGGGCCTCTCGACGGAGGATGTCATCGAGCTGTCGAACAAGTGCGACGATCCAGAGGTCGCCATGGTCGTCGACAACATGCAATCGACGGTCGACTTCGGGGCTAACCTGGCAGCCGATTTCGGAAAGGAGCACGTCGTGCTCAGCAACTTCCCTGGAGCGGTCCCCGGGAATTATCCGTACATTGACAATATGGTGTACAACGTGGACGAACTCATCAACGCGGCCGTCGCCTATGAGGACACTCAGACAGAGATATCCGAGCTGGAATCGGAGGTGTCTTCCCTCGAGTTCCAAAGGCTCGTTCTGATGTCTATCGCCGTCGCTCTGGCCGTCATTCTCGCACTGTTCGCAGTGATCTCAAGGAGACAGGTAAGATGAGCAGTGACGAAACCCTCAGGAGGATCTCGGAGTTCCATGGCCATCTGGGACCGTACGTCGTCGTGGGATATCGCATGGGCGGAGTCGCTAACAGGTTGCTCGGAGCTGATGCCTTCGCGAAGACGGCGGTCGCGCTCACCGGTGGAAAGCCCCCGCGGTCGTGCGTGATCGACGGCATACAGCTTTCATCGGGTTGCACCCTAGGGAAGGGCACGATAGGGTTGATCGACCATGGCGAGGTCGCGTCCATATTCCTGTCTAAGAAGGACCGCAGACGGGTCAAGATATCGCTGCGGCAGGACAAGTTGGAAGAGATATCCTCCGTACAACACGGGGACATGGAAGAACTGGCTAGAAAGCTGTACTCGCTCGATGACGAGGAGCTGTTCGAGATAGAGTGTCAACTACCCCGCCCTTAAGGACGGTGCTTGTAACTGAGGTGGAACCGAATGTTCGGAAACAGAGCTCGCTACGATCGGCTGGTTGACGGACAGCCTACCAGCCTCAGCTTTACCGAGGCTGGCGATGTTACGTGCGGCATTGAGGTCTGCATGGAGTTCGAAGGCACAAGCCTTGCATCGGTAGACGAGCCCTGTCCGATTGCTCTTGCGGATGTCACCACATCTGGAACATCTCTGGCTCGTATATCGGGCGTCGATATAGATGACGGCTTTGCCCTGTCCTTCGGCTTTGTACTCGATGAACCTCTGGAGTTGGCCGAAGGCCCAATCCCCGAGCTTCCTGTTGAAGCTCCGCCCGAGTCGCTTGTCTCTTCGGATCCCGAGCTTCTCCAATGCCACGGCGTCGAAAGGTTGGGACAATATCCAGTTGGC
>JAJISI010000039.1 GCA_022848805.1 Thermoplasmatota archaeon | reverse complement strand
GATGTCCTCGTTCGTGAAGCAAGTCCGCAAGGAGCTTGTATTCCTCGGACACGCGAGGAACACCATGAGGAAGTTCCCCACCATCGACCCATCCGTTCCGACCGCGGTGATCGCAGGCGCGCCGAACGTCGGCAAGAGCCAGCTGGTGGGGCAGATATCCACCGTCAAGCCGAGGGTCGCGGTGTACCCGTTCACGACGCAGGAGATATCCGTGGGGGTGTTCGAGCGCAAGTACCTGCGATATCAGGTCATCGACACCCCGGGACTGCTGGATCGTCCGTTCAGCGAGAGGAACGCGATGGAGCTACGCGCGGTTCTGGCGCTGAAGCACCTTGCCCATGTCGTCGTGTTCGTCCTGGACCTGAGCGAGACATGCGGTTATACCGTGGCACAGCAGAACAACCTGCTCTCCGACCTGCGTTCCGAGTTCGGTTCTATCCCGATAATCGAGGTCGAGAACAAGACCGATATCCTCGTGTCGAAATCAGACAGGATGAAGATGTCAGCATCGACGGGAGACGGTGTGCCAGAGCTGATCGATGCGTTGGTTGACCATCTGAAACATCAGGAACGCTTATAGTGCGATTTGGCGATTAGCTTCCGGGATTGCACGTACTGTTACCACACCGGCGCGGGTCGGAGCTTCCGTCCTCGTCGATGTTCGTTAAAAAGGGGCGGGGAATGAGAGGCGTCGTTTGCAGCGAGTCCATGCAGGAATATTTCTCATCGCTCCAGCGTGAGGTAGACGTCTGCTACGACGTCGCCAGGCACGCTAGGATGAAGGGGTTCGACCCCGAGCTGGACGTCGAGATCCCCCAGGCTTCTGACCTCGCCGCCAGGGTGGAGAAACTGCTGTTCGAGTGGGAGGTAGACGGCGTGGCGGACAGGATACGCGAGCTGAGCGTCGACCATGACCGAGAGGAGGTCTCGCTCCTGATCGCCAAGGAATACGCGAGGCTTCCGGCGAAGACGCCCGAGTTCGCGGTGGAGAGGGCTATCCGGCTAGGGTTGGCGGTGTTGACAGAAGGCATCCTAGTCGCGCCCTTGGAGGGGATCGCAGGGGTCTCGATCAACAGGAACCCCGACGGCTCCGACTATCTGACCGTTTATTTCGCAGGCCCTATTAGATCCGCCGGTGGGACCGGCCAGGCGATGAGCGTCCTTATCGCGGATGTCGTCCGGCGCGAGATCGGGTTCGGAAGATACGCTCCGACAGGGCCGGAGGTGCTGAGGCTGAAGGAGGAGATACCACTCTACAAGTCCTGCCAGCATCTGCAGTACACTCCCTCCAACGAGGAGATCGAGATAATGGCGAGCAACGTGCCCGTGTGCGTCGACGGCGAGGGGACCGAGGACGCCGAGATATCCGGATTCAGGGATCTTCCGAGGATAGCGACGAACCGGGTCAGGGGTGGAGCGTGCCTCGTTATCGCAGAAGGCCTCTGCCTGAAGGCCCCCAAGCTCCAGAAGCACGTGAAACGTCTGAGGATAGATGGCTGGGAGTACATAGACGACTTCATCAACCTGAAGAAGAAGGGGCAGGTGGATGGCGCCGTGGAGATATCTCCGAGCTCCAAGTTCCTCAAGGACATGCTAGCCGGAAGGCCCGTGCTGGCGCATCCGTCGAGGGTCGGCGGTTTCAGGCTCAGATATGGCCGCACCCGGGCGACCGGGCTCGCGGCGCTGGGCATGAACCCCGCAACCATGATCATACTGGACGACTTCGTCGCCATAGGTACCCAGATCAAGATAGAGCGTCCAGGCAAGGCGGGCGCGATAACACCCTGCGACTCGATCGAGGGGCCGATCGTGCTGCTCGAGAACGGCGACCTCGTTCAGGCCAATACTACCGCGGAGGCGCTTGAGATACGCGGCCGCGTGAAGGAGATCGTGGATGTCGGGGAGCTCCTGGTCCCGTACGGCGAGTTCGTCGAGAACAACCACTTCCTGATGCCTTCTGGGCTCACCCTCGAATGGTATCGGGAGGAGCTGATGGCTCGGAGTCCAGACCTACCTGAAGATTGGATAAGCCCGTCTTTCGAAAGGGCGGTCGAGATATCGACGGAGCTCAAGGTCCCGCTCCATCCCAAGTACAACATGTTCTGGTCAGACGTGGATGTGGAACGCCTGCTCAACCTGCGTGGATACCTGGTTTCCGATGCGGAGTGGACGGACGACGGGCTGAGCATCCCCCTCGACGAAGAGCACAAAGGAACTCTGGAATTGCTGGGGGCGCTGCATTCGGTGATAGCCAACAGGGTCGTCCTGGATGAGTTGGCCGCCCCCCTCCTCCGCGGGCTGGGGTTGAAAGCGGCCGATGGCAGGATCACGGAGACGGAGGCCACAATTCCCGAGACCGACAGCTCGCTGGAACTGGTATCGACCCTCTCGGGCCTTGAGGCCCGCGCCCGAGCGGTCACCAGGATCGGTGCTAGGGTGGCCCGCCCGGAGAAGGCGCGCGAGAGACGTATGAAACCTCCACCGCACTGCCTTTTCCCAGTCGGATCGTACGGCGGCTCCCAGAGACTTATCAGCGAGGCCGCCAACGCAGGGGTCATCCGAACCCAGTTGGGTGAGCGGTCGTGCCCCATGTGCGGGACGGTGACTTTCTCCTGTAAGTGCGGCTGCGGCGCGCACACGGTGTTCACTGGGAACATGTCCATCCAGAGCGTGCCCGTGGCCGAGATGCTGCGGTCCGCCCTGGAACTGACGAACGGACGCAGCCTGGACATCAAAGGGGTCCAGGGCATGATATCCAAGAGCAAGACACCCGAATCGATCGAGAAGGGGGTGCTCCGCGCGCGGAACGGCGTGTTCGTCTTCAAGGACGGCACTATCAGGGTGGACGCGACCGATGTACCGCTGACTCACTTCACTCCGTCCGAGGTCGGGATCGATGTGGAGACCGCGCGCAGGCTCGGCTATGTCAGGACCGCGGAGGGAAACGACATCGAGAGTCCGGACGACCTTCTAGAGCTCAAGGTGCAGGATGTCGTCATACCAGATTCATGCGTGGAATATCTGATGTCCACAGCCAGGTTCGTGGACGAGCTGCTTGAGAAATTCTACGGCCTGGAGGCGTTCTACATGTTGAGGGTCAAGCAGGACCTCGTGGGACACCTCGTGGTCGGCCTGGCTCCCCACACGTCCGGTGGGGTGTTGTCCAGGGTCGTCGGGTTCACGGACGCGCATGTGGGCTACGCCCATCCGTTCTTCCACGCCGCCAAGAGACGGAACTGCGACGGTGACGAGGATTCGATCATACTGCTCATGGACTGCCTCCTCAACTTCTCGCGGTCGTTCCTACCGGAGCGCAGGGGCGGCCTCATGGACGCCCCTCTGGTGCTTACCACCAAGTTAGACCCGAACGAGATAGACAAGGAGGCGCACAACATCGACGTGTCGTCCGCATATCCGCTCGAGTTCTACAAGGCCGCGCAGAGGTTCGCTCATCCCAAGGAGGTAGAGCCTGCCATGGACCTCATAACTGGCAGGATAGGGACCGTCCTCCAGTACGAGGGCCTGGGCTTCACGCACAGCATGAGCCGGATATCCGAGGGTCCTGTCACATCGGCCTACACCGCCCTCGGCTCGATGGTCGAGAAGCTCGAGGCGCAGATAGCGCTCGGCGTGAAGATCAGGGCTGTGGACGAGTCCGATGTGGTCCACAGGATAATCACGCGCCATCTGCTCCCGGACACCCAGGGAAGCCTGAGGCGGTTCACCGGGCAGCAGCTGAGGTGTGCGAAATGCAACGCGAAGTACAGGAGGATACCGTTGAAGGGCGTGTGCTACTGCGGCAACAGGCTCACGTTAACCGTTCACGAGGCGGGGGTCAGCAAGTACCTTGAGACCGCGAAGCGCATCGGCAACACATACAATATCTCGCCCTACACCCTCCAGCGAATATCTCTTTTGGAGAGTGCGATTGACTCGCTCTTCCAATCGGACAAGATTAGGAACCCGAAACTGGACGAGTTCGTCTGACCGCTTCCGTGGCCTAAGCCTGGACTAGCAATTAGTGAAAAGCCGGCAGGTTCAGGCACCACTTACTTGAGCGATGATATCTGCGCCCTGACCTGCTCGAACCGCTCCTCGAGTATCCTCAGCCCCTTGAGCAGGACGTCCTTCGCGGGGACAGACCCGTCCGTCTCGAATCTGAACAATATCTTTGTCGGGTCTCCCGTGACCTTAATCGCCTCGGTTTCGCACATATCGACGCAGGAGTTGCACAGATTGCACTTCTCGGGGTGCTTGACGACGACCTTCCTGCCGTCCTTCGCGAGTACGCCCTTGGGGCATATATCGACGCACGAGCACCCGACATCGCACTTGCTCTCGTCGATCTCTATGTTTGCGAAGTACCTGTAGCCAGCGCCTACGGTGGCCTGCCACTTGGCGTGCTGCCTGCCAGTGCCTAGTTCCGCAGTTGCATACACGAGCAACGCCTGGTCATCCGCCAATTTCACGATTGGTATGAGGTCGTCCTTCACCCTGAATTTCTCGTTCCCCAACGGCTCGAGGTCGCCCGAATACACGGTGCACGGCCCCTTCTTGTTGAGCGAGTACATGATGGTGCATGACGGACATCCTTCGCCCCCGCACGCGCAAGTCTCCTTCAGATTGAACTGGTCGAGGTCCGTCGGGATCGGCACCAGCGACAGCCTGTGCGCGACGACCTCGTCGAACAGCGGGGAGATGCTCTCGTACGCCTGGCCTCCCTCGTCCATGATCGGTCCGAGGTGGAACTCGACGTCGTTGATTGCCATCTTGGGAACGTCTGCCACGATGATTCTCCTCATCGCGTTGGCGAAGGTGTAACTGGTGTCGCTTATGACGAACTCCGCCTTGGTAGGCGTCATCTCAAGAACATCGATATTCATGGGGGATCAACTCTACACTCTGCGTCCTCTTCGGCCGCCCTTCTTCTTGGTCCCGTCGTGCGGTATCGGGGTAACGTCCTCGATCCTGCCGATCCTCAAGCCTGCCCTCGCAAGACCTCTGATGGCCGCCTGAGCTCCTGGCCCAGGCGAGATCGACTTGTTCCCTCCAGGCGCGCGGACGCGGACATGTATCGAATCTATGCCCTTCTCCTTGGCGATATCGGCCACCTTCTCGGCCGCTCTCATCGCGGCGTAGGGCGACGCCTCGTCCTTGGCTTGCTTGACCACCATGCCGCCGGTGGCCTTCGTTATCGTCTCGGCGCCAGTGATGTCGGTGGGCGTGATTGCGATGTTGTTGTAGCTGGCGTAAATGTGTGCGATACCCCATCTGGCCATAGAACTCATTCCTCCGTCTTCTTAGCAGCGGGCTTCGCTGGCTCAGTGGATTCTTTCGCCTTCTCTGCGGGCTTCGCCTCCACCCTCGGTCTCCGTGGCCGCCTCGTCGGAGGACCCCGTCCTCTTTCGTTAGCCCTCAGGGCCCTAGCTTCGGCCTTCGCCGCGTCGGATATGCGCTTGCGCTCCAGTTCCTCCGGCTTGGGTCTGGTAGGGTGCATGTCGTCCGTCAGAGGTGAGGTCTCGTGATATTCTATCTGCTCTTCCTCTCCGCGCTTGACGAGATAGCCCGGGATGGTCATCTTCCTGCCGCCCAGGGACGCGTGTCCGTGAACGATCATCTGGCGTGCCTGCTTCGGCGTGAACGCGAGCCCCTTCCTGTAGACGATCGTCTGAAGTCTCCTTGCCAGGACCGCCTCGGTGTTGAGCGCGAGAACGTCGTTCAAGGTCGCACCGTCGGCAGGCAACAGGGCCATACGCCCGCATCTGCCCAGGAGCTCATCCGTCTCCCTCTGGGCCTGCAGGTCCCCCGTCCTCTGCCGCGCCTGGAGCTCCCTGCTCTGCGCCCTGAATCTCCTTACGAGCGACTGCGCGGTCCACAGCTCCCGCTTGTTCTTGAGACCGTATTTTTGCAGCAACTCGTTCTCCGCCTTGATACGTTCGCCCTGCCATGGCTGAGCTGGCGATTCGTACTTCCTTCTGGGGAACTTAGGGTCGCCCATCCGTCACACTACTCCTTCTTCTGGGCTCCCCCGCCCGGCTGCTCCTTGCGCTTGATGACACCGAGCGTGAGCCCGCTGCGACCGTTGGCCCGGGACCTCTGTCCTCTGACCTTCTGGCCTGTCTCGTGTCTCACGCCCTTGTAGCATCTGATCATCCTCATGAGGTTCACATCGTCCCTCTTGTAGAGCTCCACATCCACACCGACGATATGAATGTCCGCTCCTGACGACCAGTCATGCTGCCTGTTGACCATCCAGTGAGGCGCCTTCTCGGAGTAGTCCAGTACGAGCTTTTCCAGCTCCTCCGTCTTCTCCTCCGGGAGGTCGCCGATCTTCGTGTCGCGCGGTATGCCCGTCATCCTGGCGATTATCTCGGCGGTTCGCATACCCACGCCTTTGATGCCCGCGAGGGCTATAACGATGTCCTTGTTGCCATCTAGGTCGGAGTTGACGATTCTGACGATGTACCTGAAATCATCATCTTTCTTCTCGGTTACGGGCGTCTTGGCGGGCTCTTCCGCTTTCTTTACGTCCTTCTTCTTGCCCTTCCCGGCGCCCTTCGTCTTCTCGTCCTTATCCTCGGCCAAACGGCAACCTCCAATTCGGTGATTCGTATCAACGCCCTCCAGACACATAAATATCCTCGTCTGGAGCGCAAACTCCCCCACACACTAAGGTGTATAAAACACTTATGCTGGGTGTGCGAAGACGACTGGATGCCCTTGGGGCATGCCAGCACCACGGTTCCGTACCGCTCTCGCATATGTCAACTTTTCGCTTTCGAAAAACATTATCTCTGGGCGACTCGTTCACCGGACCGATGACGAGGCAGACGAGGATATCCCTGAGCGTTTCCGGCGAACTCCTGGACGAGTTCGACGGGCTGACGGAGAGCCTCGGCCATCCGAACAGGTCTCAGGCGGTCAGCGAGGCCATGCGCGAGTTCGTGGCGAACCGGAAATGGGACCTGGCCAGGAAGGGCAAGGCGTCCGGAGTGATCCTCGTCACATACGACCATCATTCTCGCGGGATCAGCAACGCCCTGACCGAGCTCCAGCACGATTATCCAGATGTCGTGACTGCGACGATGCACGTACACCTGTCCAAGCACACATGCCTCGAGATGATCGCCTTCAGCGGGGAGGCGTCGAGGGTGCGTGCCCTGGCGAAGACGCTCAGGGCTCAGAAGGGCGTTCTCGACCTGAAGCTCGTGACCTCACCTCACTAGCCGAGGCTTCGCCGGTGAGAATTGCCAATTTATGTTCAACTACCTAGAGTGATATTCTAGAATTGGTTGATTTAAGGCAATAAATCAATGGACCGTCCACCGCCTACGAATGCCCTCCGATGAGTATCAGGACTATAGCGGTGGCGAGCCCGGCTATGACGAACCTCAAGCCCGTGTAGATGAAGATTTCCTTTATCAGGCTGCCGAGGAACGCCCCTAGCACGAAAAGGAACATCATGGTGATCACGATGCCAGTCACGACGGCTTCGTGCAGGGGCATGAAGAAGAACGGCACCAGTGGCACGATAGCGGCGATCATCGGGGCCGCCCCATGCACCGCCGCGCTCACGACTATGCTGACCGTCATGGCCTCCTTCCGGGCCCCCTCTACGCTCGAGAGCATGGCCTGCTCGAGGTTCTTGTGGCTGAGTATGTGCTCCACCCTCTCGGCCTCGTAGGCGCCGACCGCGCTGGAGACCGCGAGTGCAATCCCCCCTGCCAGCCCCGCCGCGATTATCAGCTGCCTGGCCAGCTCAGGATGGACGCTCGCCTCGGCCACAGTAAGCCCCTATGATCACTCCAAGGACAGTGAGGGCGCCGTCGAACGCGCCTATGACGAAATACCTTCTAGCTATGGAGGCCGACTTCGTGAGCCCGAACAGATACTTCAGGTTCCTGAACGACTCCCTCAAATTCAGCATCACTCTTCTTCCAGGGCCTTCTTGAGGGCGGACACGACATGGTCGACCGCATGCTCTAACTTGTCGACGTCCGGCCCTCCTCCCTGGGCGAAATCGGGCTTGCCCCCTCCGGAGCCGCCGACGGCCTTCATCGCGTCCCCGAGCAGAGGTCTGCAGTTTATGTCGACGTCGGCGCTCCTCGCGACGACTATCTTGGCCCCTTCCTGGTCGGACGCGAGGACCGCTATCGTCTTCGGACGGGTTATCAGCTCCTTGGCGAGGCTCACCAGGTGCCTCATATCCTCTGATTGGACATGGCGGACTATCGTCACTCCGGAGACCTTCATGGCCCTGGCGACGAGGTCCTCCACGGTCTCGCCCACCAGGCCCCTCTTCACGCTCTCCAGCTCCTTTCGTTGGTCCTTGTTCTCGGCCTGAAGACGCTTGACGGCGCCCACGAGGCCATCCGGGGTCGTCATCAGCATCGAGCTCGCGCTGGAGACCGCCTCCGACATGGCGATCATCTTCTCTATCGCTGCCATACCCGAGGCGAACTCCAGCCTAACGACCCCGTCCTGTATCCTCCTCGTCTGGAGCACAGTGATCGCCCCGACCTCAAGGGTGTTCTTGCAGTGGATTCCTCCGCAGGCCTCCACGTCGAAGTCGCCTATCTTCACGACCCTGATATCCTTCCCCGGGACGGCTCCGCCCTGGTACAGTCTGAACCCATACCTCTTCTCCGCGTCCGTCCGGTCCATGAAGCGTGAATCGACCTTCGTGCCCGAGAGGACGACTTCGTTAGCCCTCCTCTCTATCCTCTCCAGCTCCTCCTGCGTGATGTCAGCGTAATGGGTGATGTCGAGCCTCGCCACGTCCACCGATTTGTGCGCTCCTGTCTGCCAGACATGGTTGCCCAGAACCTCTCTGGCAGCGCCGTTCACGAGGTGCGTGGCCGTGTGGTGCCTCTGCAACCTCCTCCTCCGTCCCTCGTTGACCGTGCTCGTGATCAGCTTCCCCTTGACAGCCTGCATCTCTCCTTCGACCCTGTGCACGACGACGTTGCCGACCTTGTCTACATGGACGACCCTCATGTCCTTCATCGTCCCTACATCGGATTCCTGGCCTCCACTCTCGGGATAGAAATAGGTCTTGTCGAGCACGACGAGGTCTCCCTGGACGGCAAGCACCTTCGCCCTGAACTTGTACTTGTATGGATCCTTGTAGAACATCTGCTTGGTCGCTGGCAGGCCCTTCGGAAGAGATATCTCTGGCTTGGTCTCCTCCTCCTCGCGCGCCTTCGCATGCCTCGCAGCCACGCGCTTGTAGAAGTCATCGGGCACAGACACTTCCTTCTCGGCGAACTCGGCGACGACCTCGGGGTTCAACCCGTGTGAGTCGTACAGCTCAATCAAGTCCTCGTTCGATATCCGTTTGCCGCTCTGGTCCAAGGACGTCTCCAGCCTCTGAACGATCCCCTTGCCTTTCACGAGCGTGTCGCCGTACCTCTCCTGCTCGACGTCCACCAACTTCAGGATGCCCTCTCGGTTCTCCTTGAGGTCGGGGAAGTCCTTCAAGAAGTAGTCGACCTGCAGGGCGACTATCTCGGAGAGCTTCCGGTCTATCCCCAGCTGCGACATCTCCCTGAGAGCCCTCCTCACCAGCAGCCGGGCGAAGTATCCTTGTCTCACGTTCGAGGGCACGGTACCGTCGCTCAGCATGAACATCAGCGCGCGGGTGTGATCGCATACCACATACATGCTCTCGAATGGTCTTATCTGGCGGACGAACTCGTCAATATCCATTCCTACCCTAGCTGCCGTGTCCGCCCTGAGCTCCCTCACATCCGCCGCGTTCTCGATCTTCATCGAGCCTGCGACCTTGGCATACTCCGCGAGCGTACTCTCCTCCGTGTCGGTTCCCGAGAGCTCCTTCAGCTCCCTGAGCACGTCCCCGAACACCGCCTCGTAGGCCGAGGGCGTGCCCTGGGAGATCCACGTGAGCCTCTCCAGCCCATAACCAGTGTCGACTACCTGCATGTCAAGGGGCGTCTGCTGTCCGTTCGCTGTCGAGTACTCCATGAACACGAGAGTGGCGACCTCGACCCCGCCAAGGAACACTTCGAGGCACGGTCCTGCGTTTCCCCCGCCTTCCCACCACGCCTCTGAGTAGCTCACCGCCTTCGGATCCAGTCCCTGTACCTTCGTCAGGAACTCGTGGCATAACTCCGTCGTGCGCTCCTTCCAATAGATCGGCTTGTCCTTCTTGTTGAAGACATGGTGGGCCATCATCTCGAACATGGTGAGATGAGAGCCCGTCTTCCCGACGTTGTCGATATCGTTGAATCTGACGCATGTCTGCGAAATGCCGAGAGGGTTGGCGGGCGGGTCAACTACCCCCTGGATCACCCACGGCTGAAAGCCGTAGATGCTC
>JAJISI010000038.1 GCA_022848805.1 Thermoplasmatota archaeon | reverse complement strand
GTGGACGGCCCTGAGTTCGACGGGCACAAGGTGGACTTCGAGAACCTCACCGCGAGGAACAAGAGATACCTCGCGGAGGAGGAGACGGCCCTCAGGATATTCCAGGGGGCTAAGTAGATGGCCGAGGAGAAGAAGAAGTCGAGGATAGTCCCGAAGAAGTATCCTATGCCGGAGCAGGATCCCAAGGAGAGGGTCAGGAACTTCAACGAGGTCCCTATCGGTCAGGACAAGGAGACCGCCATACTCGAGGCGAAGCGGTGCCTGCAGTGCAAGCCGGGCCCCAACAGGAAGACGTGCATGGACGGGTGCCCGGTGGAGATCGACATACCCGCGTTCATCAAGCAGCTCCAGGAAGGCAACCTCGAAGGGGCCATCAGTATCATACGAGAGAAGCAGAACCTACCAGCCGTGTGCGGCAGGGTCTGCCCGTACGAGAGCCAGTGTGAGGGCTTGTGTATCATCGGCAAGAAGAACGAGCCCGTCGGCATCGGAAGGCTCGAGCGGTTCCTTGCGGACTGGGAGAGGAACGAGCAGAAGCACAGCAAGATAGAGCTGCCCCCATCGACCGGCAAGAAGGTCGCAGTGGTAGGCGGAGGGCCCGCTGGGCTAACGGTCGCTGGGGACCTAGCGAAGCTGGGCCACAAGGTCACGGTGTTCGAGGCGCTCCAGTACTCCGGTGGCGTGCTGGTGTACGGCATACCCGAGTTCAGGCTGCCGAAGGAGATCGTGAAGGCAGAGGTCGACTTCATCAAGAAGTCGGGCGTCGAGATCAAGAACGACTTCGTCGTGGGAAAGCTCGACACGGTCGACGACCTCCTGGAGGAGTACGACACGGTGTTCGTCGGGACCGGGGCAGGCCTGCCCAAGTGGACCAACCTGGAAGGCGAGAACCTGAACGGCATCTTGTCCGCCAACGAGTTCCTCACAAGGGTCAACCTGATGAAGGCGTTCAGATTCCCCGACTACGACACGCCCATACGCGTGGGCAAGACCGTCGTCACCCTGGGCGGAGGCAATGTGGCTATGGACTGCGCGAGGACGGCCCTCAGGCTAGGCGCCGAGGAGTCGGTCATTCTGTACAGACGGTCCGATGCCGAGCTGCCTGCGAGGCGCGAGGAGATCCATCACGCGCACGAGGAGGGCGTCAAGTTCGAGATGCTCGCAGCGCCTCTGAAGTACATCGGGGACGATTGCGGGAACGTCAAGCAGATCGAGGCGATCAGGATGAAGCTCGGAGAGCCCGACGACTCCGGACGGCGAAGACCCATCAAGATCGAGGGGTCGAACTTCATAGTCGATTGCCAGACGGTACTCGTCGCCATCGGCCAGAGCCCCAACCCGCTCGTGCCGATGACCACCCCGGACCTCAAGACCACCAAGTGGGGCACCATAGTTGTCGACGCCGAGGGTAGGACTTCCAAGAAGGGCGTGTTCGCCGGCGGCGACATATCGACGGGCGCGGCGACCGTCATCCTCGCGATGGGCGACGGCAAGCGAGCGGCGAAGACCATGCACAAATACCTCGTGGACGCCCCGTCATGGCCCGCGCCCGAGGCGTTCGAGAAGGGTGCGTGCTAGTCGTCGGGATGTTCGGAAACCCCTTCCCGCCAAACCATTTCACGCTTATTCCGACATATGTTCTATAAATGTGCGTTTGTTCAGCACACGGTCACACGGGTTGAACTGATTACGGCACGTCTCAAAGCCGCTTGGCCTTGCCTACGGGGACAGTGAAATGGAACGTGGATCCCACGCCTTTCTTCGTCTCCAACCACATCTCCCCGCTGTGCTTCCTGACGATCTCCCTGCTGACGAACAGGCCGATGCCGACGCGCCCGTCCTCCCTGGTAAGGCCTGCGTCGGCAAGGAAGAACTTGTCGAATATCTTCCCCTTTTCCTCGTCGGAGATTCCGATGCCCGTGTCGCGGACCCATATGTGCACCTTGCCAGCGAGTATGTCTGCGCCGACTGTGACGTCCCCACCCTCGCGCGTGTACCTGATGGCATTGTCTATGAGCGTCTCGAGCACGTCGTGCATCCTCAACCGGTCGGCCATCACCACGGGCAGCTCGTTCCCGAAGAGCACCTGCACGTGATGTTTCCTGGCGTGTATCTCGCTCTTGCGCTCGTCGAGCACCTCCCTCGTGACCATCGCCAGGTTCACCTGGTTCATGTCCAGGTTGATGGTCTTGCTCTGCAGCCGCGACATCTCGAGCATCTTGCCGACCAACGAGTTTATCCTGTTTATCGAGCTCAACATGGCGGAGAACTTCTCCATCAACTTGGGCGGGACCTCGCCGTACAGCCCCTCCGAGGCCATCTCGAGATATCCTAGGATGGTTGTGAGCGGCGTCCGCAACTCGTGTGATATGGTGTTCACGAGGTTATCCTTCGCCTTGTCGAGGTTCTTCATCTCCTCGTAGGCCTTTCTGACGGACTCGAAATTGTCCTTGAGTTCGTCTCTCAGCTTGAAGTTCTCCATCGCGACTGCCGTGTGCGTGGCAAATGGTTCGGCGATATCGTACTCCTGTTGGGTGAACTGATCTGTTATCTCCCTGTAAATGTCGATCACCCCTGCGACCTCCCCATCCTTACCCATCAGGGGGATGCACATCATGGCCTGCCCTATCTCGTTCGGGACTTTCTCGATGCCCGGAATGTCTTCCACCCTCTGATCCTTCCAGGAATCCTCGACGATCTCTCCCTTTCCAGTCCTGGCCACCTCGCCTGCCAGACCGGAGATGGGGCCGATGTCCGACATGATCTCCTCACGGTAGGGGCCAGTGGCGAAGGCCGGTATCAGGATGCGTCGTTCCCAATCCACGAGGTACACCGCGATCTCGTCGAAAGAGACGAGCTCGTTCAAGCTTTCCGTTAGCATCCGCAGGGTCTCATTGAGATCCACGGGCCGCTGTAACGCGGCCGTGGCGTCGACCAGAACTCGGTAGTTCCTGATGGTCTGGTTCAGCTCATCCACAAGCTCGGCGTTCGCGACGGCTATCGACGCGAGGCTGGCGAACACCTCCAGGTTGAGTACGAGGCTCTTCGAAGGGAGTTTGCCGTTGGTGGGGCTGTCTGGCTCCAGAAATCCAATCAGGTTGCCGTCCTGGTCCTCGAAGGTGACGTAAAGAACGTCCAGCTCGTGCCAGTCATCCTCGTTTTCTCTCGGGAGTGACGCCCTCTCCGGGTGCATCAATCCGTAGTAACTGCTGAGGTCCTCGTCCGGCCCGCTCTTGTGGAGATAGGTGAACCTTCCTAGTCGCTCGGAGTTCCCGACGTCCCTCACGACGTTGCCCCTCGGCGTCCGGATTCCGAGGACCTCGCCCGACTTCTCTGCCTCGTATCCTCTAGTATCCACGAGGCGGAACTCGTCGGTCTTCTTGTCCAGCAGAAAGGCGTCGCATCCCTCGAACCCGAAACTCGATGTGATGGTGTCCACGATCTGTGCGAAGAGACGGTCGATGTCTCTGGTGGTCATCATCTCCGTTGTGACGGAGAGTGCCTTCTCGAGGGGATCGTCTTGCACGATAGAGTTGATGATATGTGACGTATTTTTGACTTTTGAATTCACACCGTTAGCAGCCTCGACGCCCCGACGCGCGGAATATCTCCCCCGCCGTCGTACTGACCTAATGAGTTGTGCGCAAAACACGCACAACGCACGCCCCCCTCCGCCCCCGGAGCCCCATATCCCATGCGGTGAGGTTGACCGATGAAGGATATGTCGGGTGCGGAGCACGTCCAGAGGCTCCAACCAGGGCTGTGATTAGTCCTCGGCAACGCAACCTTTTTTACGCTGAGACCGATGGAGTGACGCTGTTCCAAATGCCAGGCGAGGTACTGTATCTGTCGTATGCCGATGTCGAAAGGGTCGGCCTGCCAGTGTCGGAGGTGATCGACGCCGTGGAGGAAGCGTTCCGCGAGAAGGGCGCTGGAAGGACCGAGATGCCTCCCAAGCCAGGGATACACACGATGCCTGACGCGTTCATCCACGCAATGCCTGCCTATATCGAAGGCATGCACGCAGCCGGTTTGAAGTGGGTCAGCGGCTACCCGGAGAACCGGAAGCGGGGACTCCCTTACATCTCGGGTTTGATCATCTTGAACGACCCGGATACCGGGATGCCGACCTGCGTTATGGACGCTTCCTGGGTCACCGCCAAGCGTACCGCTGCGGCCACGGCGGTCGCGGCGAAATATCTGGCGATTCCTGGGGCGAAGGTGTTCGGCATACTGGGATGCGGCGTCCAGGGAAGGACAAACCTGGAGGCGGTCGCTACCGTCTCGAAGGAACTGGAGCATGTGAAGGCGTTCGACATCGATCGCGCGGTCGCCGCGAGATACGCGAGCGACATGAAGGTCGCGTACGGGTTGGACGTGGTGGTCGTGGACGAGCCCAGGATGGCCGTGGAGGCCGCGGACATAGTGGTCACGGCGGGCCCCATACTCAAGCATCCCAAGCCGGTGATCGATGCTGGCTGGTTGAAGGATGGCGGGTTCGCGTGCCCTCTCGATTTCGATTCATACTGGAAGCCCGAGGCTATGCGGGCCGTGGACAAGTTTTGCACAGATGATATCGACCAGCTGAGGTACTATCAGACGATCGGGTACTTCTCGGGAATACCCGACATTCACTCGGACCTCTCCCAGATCGTCATGGGCAAGATGCCTGGTAGGGAGAGCCCGGATGAGAGGACGATGTCGATGAACCTCGGCGTTGCGATCGAGGATATGGCCACTGCTATCAGGGTGTTCGAGAGCGCCAAGAGGAAGGACATCGGCACTTGGCTTCCGCTCTGACCAAGGGACCGTACGAGGTCGGGATCGAGAAGGAGATGGCGCCCCGGTCGGGATTCGGACCCGAGTCCCGAGCTCGACAGGCTCGGATGATAGGCCGCTACACTACCGGGGCTTGATGGTCCATCCAGTACTATTGGACGGGCGGCCTTCGGCTACTGCGTCTGAGGCAAAAGCTCACTCCGTATATAAGCGTTGGCGGGTGCGCTCCCCGTCCTCTCAAGCATCCTTTTCGGCGGGCTCGACCTCGGCTGCTGGCTCTGCGGGCTTCTCGTCCTTGAACTCATCGACCGGCTTCGTGGTGTATACCCCGCATTTCATGCAGTAGAAGGAGACGAACATATCGTCCTTGTCGTCCGCTTTCAGCTCCTTCCCGCACATCCTACAACTAGCTCTCATCTCATTGAGTCTCATCGTGCTCACCTCGCAGTTTGGTCGACAGTCGGTCGTATGCTATGTAATCTCTTCGTGCCCTCTTCAGCCTCAACTGGGCGTCATGATCTTGAGTATGGCCTCCGCCGGGGCGCCGTCGCACTCCTCCAACGCCTTCTTCGCCTCGCTGGCCGTGCAACCCGTCTGCGACACCACCAACTGAACGTCCTCGTCCGGGACGCCGTCCTCTCCTGATGCATCGGCCGTCTTCCGCTCGCGCTCCTCAGGGTTGCCCACGATCTGAAATGTGAGCTGCCCCTGCATGGTCACCTTCATGACCGCTGCCTCCTTGAAGACGATCTCCTTGGACTTGGTCTTGATGACCACCTCCTCGACATCTTGGATCTCCTCCTGAGAGACGCCCATCCTCCTCATGGCTGCTTGCATCTGCTTGGGGTTCATCCTACCGCCGGGAAACAAATCTGGCACCTTCCTCAATGGACACGCAGTCTAGGGAATCGGTGCGTCCGTTAAAAGGGTTTCCTTGGTATCCGACTGAGCATCAATTTTGATTCCGCGAGGCGAATGTTTTAAACCCCTCCTGCCAATAGATGCTATCACTCGGACGATTGGGATAGGTGGAATCAATGGCCAACGACAAAGACATCATGAATGCCCGGGAAGCTCTTGCCGGTGGGGATTTCGAACGAGCATACAAAGGATTCAACAAGTTGATCAAGGGCGGCTCGAAGAACGCCGATGTATACTTCGGAAAGGCCGAGGCTGCCGTGGGCGTGCCCAAGGCGTCAGTCGAGGAGATACAGGAGTGCTACAAGAAGGCCGTTGAACTCGACCCCAAGAACCCGATATTCCAGTCATCTTACGCGGCGTACCTCGTCGAGATCGGGAGGTTCAACGAGGCGGAGGCAGCGTACAACAAGGCGGCGGAGCTCGACCCTGAGAACGCCAGATACTACTTCTCCGAGTTCGGGACGGAGTACGCCCTGCGAGCGCCTGTGGTCATGGAGAAGTTCTTGGACGACAAGACGAGGGATATGATCAAGGCGAAGGGGCTGAAGTACCTCCTGAAAGCTGTGGGCATGACCGAGGAAGACGCGAAGAGACTTCTTCCGTGATTGTGAGGCGCTAGTTCCCCGGCAGAAAATCAATCCTCTTCTTAGAGCATCGCAAGCAGACGCCCGTCCCTTTCTCAAGACACGACCCGCAGAACAGCTTCCCGCAGATCATGCATGTGTTGGCCGCAGGCTTGCCACATATGTCGCAGATTCCTATCATCGACATCTTAATTGGTCGAAACACGGGTGATGGTGATAAATCCTTCCATCCGTTGAAGTTCAGATCAGCCTCAGCCACTCCAGGGCCTGCACGACCCCGCTCCAGCTGTCTCCTTCCACGGCGTGCGTCGCCGCTCGCTTGGTCGCCTCGGGCGCGTTGCCCACGGCCACTCCCCATCCGCAGCCGCTGAGCATGCGCTCGTCGTTCTCGGAATCGCCTATAGCCGCCATATCCTCGACGCGTAACCCGACGATCTCGCAGGCCTTGCCGAGCCCTACGAGTTTGTCCATGCCACGCTCCATGATGTGTATCGCCCAACCGGTGCTCTGCACGTCCACTTCGAAATCCTGCAGGAGCTTCCGCACCTCTTCCAGGTCCGTCTCCTGCTTGATGCCTACCTCGGTCTCCCGCCATCTGTCGGTGAAGAGCCTCTCCGTCGACATCTCGGATGCGAGGTGCTCGTACGCTTGCCTGGGCGCGTCGGGACTTGCGAGCGTCCAAACCTTCTGCTTGTGGCATACGACCCCGCCGTTCTCCGCTATGACCGGCCCGTCGAAGCCCAGGTACACCGCCAGCGAGTACGCGATGGGTAGGACGTTGCCGCTGGCGAGCATCACGGTGACACCGGAATCGTTGACCTCTCTGAGCGCTGAGATCGCCTCGACGCCTATCCTGCGAGAGGAATCGGACAGCGTGCCGTCTATGTCAACAACGACTCCTTCGACCTCTCCTGGGTCCGGCCGCCCCTTCCTACTTCTGTTCGTCAACGGCTCTCAATCCGCCAAGGGTAGTGATCCGCTCGGCAAAAGCATTGTGCTTGTGTATCGACTCCTCGCTCTCGCTTCTGACGGTGACATGGACGGAGTCGTCGAGGTCGCCGTACCTCTCGAGTATCTTTCCGAGGATGTCCCTGACGACATCCTCCACGAACTTGGGGTTCTGATGGGCTCTGAGCACTACGCTCGCCTCGTCGTCCCTCTTCAGTATGCCGTATGTCGGGCTGCTCAGGGATCCCTCGACGATGTCTATCATATCGTCCGCCTCGATGTCCACGTGCTCCTGGACCTCCATCATGAGCGTCGTACGGTTCCTCTGGTTGTGTGTGATCATCGGCATCTCCGACAGGCTCTTCCCTAGCTCGGGGTCGTCACTGTTCAGACGCTGCCTCACGGTCTCCATGGCGCACGGGCATGCCGTCATCCCCTCGACCTCCACACCTATGAGTTTCATCATTCCGTTCCCGCGTCTAGAGGTGGCCCTGGCGACTAGCTTGAAAGGTTCGAGCGTCTGTCTCCCCGCTTCCGTCCGTCGCTCGAGGAAGTAGTCGGCGACCATATTGACCTCGCCGTAGCTGGCGTACTCATGCCTGTCGAGCAATTCCCTGCATATCTTGCCCGCAAGCTCCTCGAGGCTCCCGACCTTCTTTCTGACGCTCTCGTCGATCATCTCGTTGATGATCTCCACGTTCCTCGACATGTGCGACCCCTTCTGGGTCGATGGCAGGTCGACGAACACGTCTATGGCTGCCGTGATATGGTTGTCCTGACCATGGCGGCGGACCACGATCGGCTTTCTAACGCCGGTGACGCCCACTCTCGTGAGCCTGAAACCGTTCTCAATCCTGCGGTTCTGCACGTCCAGATGATTCACCTTTGTGGTAGGGAACAGGTAGAATCCAGGCATATAATAATCCGTGACTGATTTACCCTCCAGGCGGTAGCATGGTGGCGTATTATACCTACTCGTACCGCTGGCAGCGGTGGCAGTAGTATCTGTTGTATTCCGTGATGTATTCCAACGGCCCGCCGCAGTTCGGGCAGATTCTTCCCGGCACAGGTGGAGCATACGGCGCGGGAGCGCCCTGCGTCGTCGCTGCCGTTGCGATAGGCACCGCCTCATCCCTCCTCGCCCGGTCCTTGATCGCCATGAGCTGGAACGCGGCTCCGAATACGATCGTGCCGAGCATGATGATCACCACTACGACCATATCGAACCAGTCGAGCCATATGAGTGCAAGGCCTACGAGGAGCCCGCCTATGCCAGCGGTCACGACTCCGAGGGCCTGTTCTATGAATATTATCGTGATGACGAGCACCAGACCAGCGATGACAAGGGCGACGATCTCGTTGCCGAGCATGGCATCGGCCACGAAGAACGTGAACATGGCCGCAACCACCCCCAGCCCGATCTCTGCGAGGAATATGAACACGAAGCTTCCGACGACGGCGCACAGTATCGACACCAAGAGTCCGACCAGGACGCCACCGACCGCCGTCCCTAGAATGAACCCGAATAACCCTCCGAGTATAGCTCCGATGAAGGACATCAGATGCCTCCAGACTATCCTGCCGGCGAAGGCTATCACGATGCCGATGATGAGCAGGACGGCGAAGATGATCATGCCGTATTCGCTGTACGAACTCTCCGCGAAGCCTGGGGGGCCCTGGGCCATACTATTTCCTTCCTCTGGCTGCTGGAATGATTGCCCCGCCTATTAAATGTTCGGGACGGTGCCAGACACGCCGGCCAGAGGCCAAGTACTAATTACACATTCCGCCCTTCCGTCCATTCGATGATCTGCGGAGTGGACGAGGCCGGACGGGGCCCTGTGATAGGACCGCTCGTGGTATGTGGAGTCTCCGTTGAAGATGACTCGAAGCTGGTCGAGCTTGGCGTCAAGGACTCGAAGAAGCTATCGAGACGGAGGCGGGAGGAGCTCGCTCCGCGGATATTCGAGGTGTCCAAGGTTGAGGTGCTCGAGCTTCCGGCCGAGGAGATCGACTCGCTCAGGTCGAATATGACCCTGAACGAGATCGAGGCGATGCTCTTCGCGAGGATCATCGACAAACTCTCCCCAGCAGTCGCCTATCTCGATGCGGCAGACGCGAGCGAGGAACGTTTCTCCGAGATGGTCTGCTCATATCTAACGTGCGGGGCGCGGACCGTGTCGAAGCACGGGGCAGACGTGAAGTTCCCGGTCGTGTCGGCTGCGTCCATCATCGCCAAGGTCACGAGGGACAGGCGGATCGACCTCATAGAGGAGGAGCTGGGCCAGCCGATAGGTTCCGGATACACCTCCGACTCGCTCACCCGGTCGTTCTTGGAGCAATGGCTGGAGAAGGAGAAATCCCTGCCTCCGCATGTACGGCTCTCCTGGAAGACATCCGAAAAGCTAATGGCCAAGAAGGAAATCCGGAGGCTGGATTCGTTCGAGGGATAAATTTGGTCGAACAGCTCCTCAAGGATGCGATAGATAAGTTCAATGCGCGGGTCAAAGAGGACTCCGAACTCGCGAAGGAACTCGAGGGCGTGAGTAAGGTCGTGCAGGTCGAGGTCGAGGGCGGTGAGTGGTATCACTTCATCCTCAAGGGAGGGGCGGTCGACGGACCGCACAAGGGCGAGACCGCGGACCCCGATGTGAGAATAATCGCGAGCGCCGATACGCTCACGAAATTGTGGACGAAGGAGCTCAGGGTGATGAAGGCGTTCGTGACGAAGCAGCTCCGGGTTAAAGGGTCCATGGAGGACCTCCTCCGACTGAAGCGCTTCTTCTGACCCAGCACCCTCTGCAAAAACGGATACTTTTAACTACATAGTCACCATTAGTCGCAGTCAGCGGGGTGGGGTAGCTTGGAAATCCCATCAGGCTCATAACCTGAAGATCGTTGGTTCAAATCCAACCCCCGCTACTTCCTTGTTCTTAGACGGTACCTAGGTTTCGGACGCGGTCTATACGCGGCTACTTCCGCGCGGAAACTGAGAAATCATGATATATGACGAAGCCCACGTACCGGAGTGTGAGCACGCATTCCTCATGCGGGAGCGACCCGAACAAGAAGCGGTTGTGCCCGATATGCCTACACTGGGACCCCAGGCCCGAGGAGATGACCGGACCTGGCATAGGATACTGCATCGAGCGCGATGTCGTCACGAAGATCCGGTGCGAGTGCGAGGATTTCGAGGAGGCTACGAAATCCAAGGTCTCCGCGAGGAACAAGGAGCTGTACGGCGAGTTCGAGGGTGAAGATGAGCACGGAGGGGGGCGCTGAGCCGGAACCCGCCCTGCAAAACCCTTAAGTCGCTCCAATCTTCTGTCAC
>JAJISI010000037.1 GCA_022848805.1 Thermoplasmatota archaeon | reverse complement strand
CCCATTGGTACTACGTCGGAGTGGACGAGGAGCATTTCGACTTGGAAGCAGGGGAGACCTATTGCGACTGCGAGGAGATCCTAGGCCCTGACGGCTGCCATCATGAGGAGCTGAACATGGGGGATCCTGACACGCTTCAGACGTTCATCGAGGTTTCCGTTGCGTTCGCACCTGCTGACCGGTATATGTTGGTCCTCTGGGACCACGGCGGCGGATGGTATGGTGTCTGTTGGGACGACAGCTCGATAAGGGAGGAGGACGGAAGAACCGACCGTCTGACCGTTCATGAGGCGGCCGAGGCCGTCGCCGCTGCGGAAGAGACGACGGGCATCTATCTCGACATAATCGGGTTCGATGCATGCCTGATGTCCATGATCGAAGTGGCCTACGAGTTCAGGGATCTGGCGGATTATATGATATCCTCCATCACGGGCATACCGTTCGACGGCTGGGCGTACGACCTGTTCCTTGACGACCTCGTCGCCGATCCGTCGATGAGCGTGCCGGAGCTGCTGGACCACATCATTGACGGGTACGTCGAGTATTACTCGTTCTGCACTGGCAAGGGGCTGGGCGGATGGACGGGTGTCTCGCTCACATCGGTAGACCTTTCGACCATCGAGGACCTAGCCGCCGCGGTTGACTCGCTGTCCTACGATTTGATGGCAGGTCTGGCTACCGGAGAGATAAGCAGAGGTGACGTGACGTATGCGTTCGCCGCGAACACACCAGCGCTTCAGATGTTCGGTGAGCAGTACGCCTTCCCAGACCTCAGCTTGGGTGTGGAGCTTCTCGGTAGCATGTACGACAGCCTCTCGGAGGATGCTGACACGATAGTCTCCATCGTCGAGGAGTCTGTCGAGTGCGACTGGGTAAGCCAGGTCACCGGTGGTGCGTTCACGACTACCGGGTTGTCCATATATCTGCCGTATGCGAGCCAATACACCTATGTCGACTACTCCTACGAGACGGAGGAGGAGGCAGCAGCGGCTGGTGAGCTGATCTACTACGGTCTCGATTTCACCATCGACACCAACTGGGATGAGTTCGTCCTCGGCTTCTGACAGGCCTATGTAGCGGCCGAGTGAGCGGGCGACTGGAGCACGATATAGCCCAAAACCTCTTATCTCGGGGCCACCTCGGCCCCGTTTCCCTGGTTTTATCACGGCCTGACCGAGGAATCTCGCTTCACAGGGTGACCGCACTGTCCTAGGATTGTACCAAAATGGTTATTTGGCGAGATGTCATGACCGAGGTCAGTGAGGGGGAAAGTTATCTTGAGGGGAAGATATGCAGGAGTGTTATTGACTGGAATCATGCTGATAGCTAGCCTATCAGTGGCGAACACCTTTGTCCTTGGAGGAAACGGACAGGGGAATTCAGCTGGGGCGACGGTCCCTCTGGAAGATGCGGAATGGACTGTCATGGTCTATCTGGATGGTGACAACAACCTCGAATCCTTCGCATTGTCAGATCTCGCCGAGATGGAGGCCGTGGGGTCGGTCGACGGTGTGAACGTCATCGTCCTGATGGATACTTACGCAGCAATCCCTGGGACACACTGGTATCTGATGGACGGTCCGAATGAGCATCACATCGAACTCGTCGACGGCGTTTATCAATCCCATTGCGATTGCGACTTGGTCGCGGGTGGCTGCCCCGGTGAGCTGAACATGGGCGACCCTGCCACGCTCACATACTTCGTCGAGACTGCCATGGCAAGCGCTCCGGCCGACCACTACATGCTCGACCTATGGGACCACGGCGGAGGCTGGTACGGGCTCTGCACCGACGACACCGGTGATGAGGACGGAGTCAGGGATTCACTCTCCCTAGACGAGACGGCGAACGCGATCGACGCTGCACTCCCGGAAGGTGTCAAGCTCGACATAATCGCGTACGACGCGTGCTTCATGGGGTGCATAGAGGCTGCATACGAGAACAGGAACGTCGCAGATTACATGGTCGCGTCTATAACGACGGTCCCCGGCGCAGGCTGGGATTACACCATGTTCCTCAACTACATGCATCTTCTCGACAAGATGGACCCTGGTCTAGTGTGCGAGGTCGCCGTCGACGCCTACATCGACTCGTACGAGATCTACTGTGCGGGTGCGGGCATCGGAGGATTTCCGTATGTCAGCTGTTCCATGATGGACCTGGGCGAGGTTGACCGACTGGTAGGCGTCGACGCCGAGGTCGGTGTGGACAAGTTGTCCGATGAACTCCTCAGGCTCGTTGAGAACCCATCCTACCGGGGCGCGATAGAATCGGCGGAGGCTCAGACTCCTCAGATTCAGTTCAAGGGCGAGATATTCCCATTCGCGGATATCGGGTCTCTGCTGATGCTCCTGGGGGAGAATATCCCGGAGATCAGCGACCTGACCGAAGGCACGTTCGACCTGCTGAGGGCTGCGGTGCCATACTCTGAGTCGATCACCACGGACTTGGGCGCCGAGGCGTGCCTCAACACCTACGGTCTGTCGATATACTTCACCCAGTCCGTGGAGAAGTACAGGGAATCGTACGGAGACCTTTCCAGAGGGCTGGATTTCGCCCAAGATACTAACTGGAACGAGTTCCTGGACCTATTCTGCATGGACTGAAGGAGAAGGTTGCCGATAGAGGGGGAACCGAGAGCCGACTTTGCGGGGCCCAAGTCGGGGCCCGCCGGGGGAGTAGTCCACCGACCGGACTGCTTTCCCGGCCTTTCCATTGAAACTGCTTTTTAGCCCGACTGCGATTCGGCATCCGATAGGATGCCTACCATCAAGAGGGTGAAGGGTCGCGAGATCCTCGATTCCAGGGGAATCCCGACGGTCGAAGTCGACGTGCTCCTGAGCGATGGCCAGATGGGCCGCGCCTCAGTTCCATCCGGAGCTTCGACTGGGACTAAAGAGGCGTTGGAGCTGCGCGACGGCGACATGAAGAGGTTCTCAGGCAAGGGTGTGATCAAGGCCGTGGAGAATGTCGACCGGGTGATTGGGCCGAAGATATGCGGCATGGACCCAGTCGACCAGGAGAAGATAGACACGCTCATGATGGATCTGGATGGCACAGCGAACAAGTCACGGTTGGGAGCGAACGCCATGCTCGGGGTCTCCCTTGCCGTCGCCCGCGCGGCCTCCGAGAGCGAGGGGAAGCCGTTATATAGATACCTCGGTGGAGCCGAGGTCGCGACGATGCCCGTCCCTATGATGAATATTCTGAATGGGGGGGCGCATGCGGACAACAACCTGGACTTCCAGGAGTTCATGTTCATCCCGCTAGCCGGTACGTACGCGGAATCGCTCAGGATGGCTGCGCAGGTCTTCCAGACTCTCAAATCCAACCTCAAGTCTAAGGGACTGAGTACTTCCGTGGGGGATGAGGGTGGTTTCGCTCCGCGGCTCGAATCTCACGATCAGGCACTCGAGCTGATAGTCGAGGCCGCCGAGCAGACGGGGCTCAGGCAGAATGAGGATTTCCGACTCGCGCTCGATGTGGCTGCCAGCGAGTTCCACGACGGTTCTGCCTACGTGCTTCGGAAGAGCACGGGACTGAAATGTTCGAGTGGGGAGATGACGGACATCTACTCTGAGCTCTGTAGCCGATTCCCTATCGCCTCCATCGAAGATCCCTTATCCGAATCCGACTGGGACGGATGGGCTGAGTTGACGTCCCGACTCGGTGGGAAGGTGCAACTCGTGGGAGATGACATATTCGTCACCAACCAGGCCATACTCGAGGAAGGCGTCCGAAAAGGCATCGCCAACGCCGTCCTGATCAAGGTCAACCAGATCGGTACTCTCACTGAGACCCTGGAGACGATGGATTACGCCACGAGGAGTGGCTACAGATGCATCGTATCGCACAGGTCAGGCGAGACCGAGGATACCACGATAAGCGACCTGAGCGTCGCCACGAATGCGGGCCAGATCAAGACTGGCGCTCCATCCAGGGGTGAAAGGACCGCGAAGTACAACAGGCTCCTGAGGATCGAGGAGGAGCTCGGCAGCATGGCCACGTATCCCGGAAGAGACGCATTCGCCAGGTAGCTCGGGCCCCCGGGATGGGCTCCTGGCCCGGCCTGAGCATCATGCGTGGTCAATTGACCACTTATCGTGTTCGATATTAGACTTACTCGCACTATCTCGTCCGAAATCGAACACAATGATGAACTATCGGGCCGTAGATTGTACAAATGCATTAGAGGAACGGACCAGCGGCTTCGGACCCGGTCCAGCACACAGCTGGGTGAATCCACGGCGTTCGAAACCCCCTCAGCCGGTTTCTGGCAATGGCTGTTGATATGTCCGTCTCCTCAGAGGTATGCGGGGAGTTGGTGATTAATATGGGCCTGCAGTGTGGTTCGGGTGCGGAGTATGTGGCTTCCGCCGCAGACGGAATCCGCGACATGTATGGAGAGACCGACAGGAAGGTGACTCTGGGAGACATCAGATTGGTGGACACGACCTGTCGGGACGGGGAGCAGATGCCGGGAATCTCCTTCAAGATCGAAGAGAAGTTGCTGATGGCTCGGTTGCTCAGGGACATGGGCGTCGAACAATTGGAGACCTTCGCCACCTTCAACGAGAGTGATAGGAAGTGCGCTAAACGGCTCGTGTCGGAATGCAAGGGCATATCGATCATGGGTTGGAACCGGCTTGTGAAGAAGGACGTTGAAGAGTCGATTGCCAACGACGTCGACGCTGTCTCGGTCTCAACGGACACTTCTGACCTCGCCCTCAAGTTCAAGCTGAAGAAGACGAGAGAGGAGCAGCTGTCGGAACTCGTTGACTGTGTGGAGTTCGCGAAATCCCACGGTGTCTATGTGTGCTGCAACGCAGGTGATGCCACGAGGACGGACATCGATTATCTCGTTGCGTTTGCGAGAGCCGGCCTTGAGGCCGGGGCGGACCGGTTCCGGATCTGCGACACGATCGGCATCCTGACTCCGTCCGCGTCCGCGAGTCTCGTCGAAGCGTTGATGTCCCGAGTCCCGATCGACCTGGAGTTCCATGCCCACAACGACTTTGGATTGGCCGTGGCGAACGCCCTTTCAGCATGCGAGGCAGCGGCGGGGTTTAAGGACAGGACTCTTTGGGTATCCACGACCGTCAACGGGCTTGGCGAACGTGCGGGCAACGTCCCATTAGAGGTTTTTGTGATGAACCTGAACCGTCATTACGGGATCGACAAGTACGAGACCAAGGGGCTACTCTCGCTCTGCAGACATGTCGAGAGCGCCTCTGGCCAGACCATCCCACTCAACTATCCCATTGTCGGAGGGAATGCGTTTACGCACAAGTCAGGGATCCATGTCGACGGCATCCTTAAGAACCCCAGATTGTACGAGGCGATAGATCCTGAGAAGGTCGGGGCGGTGCGGAGGATATCTCTCGGCAAGCACTCAGGTAAGGCTGCGATCAAGCACAAACTCGAGATGCTGGACCTTCACGCTCCATCGGACATGATAGAAACGCTCAGGCGTGAGATCAACCGGTTCGCCGAAAACCGTAAGTCGGACCTTTCGGATGCCGACTTCATGAAGCTGCACAAGGAAGTCGTTTCAGGTCGCAGAGCAGGAGCGTCGGAGAAGATCCCCGTCCCCAGAAGTCTCGGCGGCGCGTGAGACGCACAGTCGCTCACGGAGGGAGGGGCATCATGGGCAAGACCATCACCGAGAAGGTACTATCCAAACACTCAGAAACCGACTGTCATGCGGGCGACATCGTCGTCGCATCGGTCGATTTTTGCATGGCTCAAGACGGCACCAGCAAGCTTATGATCGAGGCGCTCGCAGCCCTCGGCTTCACAACACCCAAGCCGTTGCGGGGAGCGGCGATCGTCCTCGACCACAGTTCTCCGAGCCCCTCTGCGGAGGTCTCTCGGATTCACAGCGTCATCAAGGACTTCTCCGCGAAGCACGCTATCGAGCTGCACGACGTTGGCGAAGGTGTGTGCCATCAGGTGGTTCCAGAATCGGGGATGGTCCTTCCGGGAGACCTGGTGGTCGGGGCGGACTCGCACACCTGCACCTACGGCGCCCTGAACGCATGTTCGACTGGCATGGGCTCTGCAGACGTCGCTGCGGCGGTGCATACGGGCAAGCTCTGGTTCAGAACCCCGGAGGCTCTGAAGGTCGATATATCCGGCGGCTTCACGGACCGAGTCGGCGCTAAGGACCTCATCCTCAGGTTGGTGGGAGATGTTCGCGCAGATGGCGCGACATACAAATCGGTGGAGTTCTCCGGGGAGACATTGCCGTCCATCGGTATGGACGGCAGGATGACGATCTCGAACATGGTCGTCGAGATGGGCGCCAAGTTCGGTCCGTTCCCGTTCGACGCCGTGACTTCCTCCTGGTATGCCTCAATCGGCTTGAGCCCTACCACTGGGGTGACCGCTGACGACGATGCATCGTACGTCCGAACCATCGATGTCGATGCCTCGGACTTGGTTCCAAAGGTGGCACGGCCCGACCGGGTGGATAATGTGTGTGACGTCTCGGAATGTGCCGGGACGGACATAGACCAGGTCTTCCTCGGTACATGCACGAACGGCCGTCTTTCGGATTTGGCGGCAGCGGCCGATATTCTCAAGGGGCGTCGAGTGAAGAAAGGTCTTAGATTGATCGTCGCTCCCGCTTCGAGGAGCGTGCTGATGGGGTCGATGGAGGCCGGAATAGCCGGTCAGTTGCTCGCAGCCGGGGCCGTTTTTGTATCTCCTGGATGCGGTCCATGTGTCGGAACGCATGCAGGTGTGCCATCCGATGGCGAGAGGGTCCTGTCGACGGCGAACAGGAACTTCAGCGGTCGGATGGGCAACAACAACGATGTGGAGATATACTTGGCCTCTCCTGAAACCGCCGCCGCAACCGCACTTGAAGGACGAATAACCAATCCGAGGGAGGTATGAGATGGCAGACGTGGTTCTCCGAGGGCGTGCTCACAGATTCGAGCCAAACGACGACATCAACACAGACTATATCATCTCCGGAAGATACAAGTTCAAGATTGATGACATGAACGAACTCGCTAAGCACGTCATGGAGGACATCGCCCCAGGGTTCGCATCCAAAGTTGAACCCGGAGATGTCATCGTCGCAGGTAGGAACTTCGGATGCGGGTCCAGCCGCGAACAGGCTCCCAGAGCGTTGAAGGCCGCTGGTGTCTCCGCGGTTTTAGCGAAATCCTATGCCCGAATATTCTACAGGAACTCGTTCAACATCGGCCTACCAGTCATAGAGTGTGATACCGACTGGATCGTGGATGGCGATGCGATGCTGATAGACTTGGAGAAAGGGAAGGTCACGAGTGAGACGTCCGGGCGACAGACGACGTTCTCACATCTGCCGAAGACGATGCGAGTCCTCCTCAACGACGGCGGACTGATTCCTCACCTAAGAAAGCATGGAGGTTTCTCATTTGACTGAAGGAAACAAATCGCCTCGGGCCGATTCGAAGACGATAGTCGTACCCTTCATCCCCGGGGATGGGATCGGACCCGAGATAATGACAGCCACGAGGCGGGTCCTTGACGCCTCGGTTGAGAAGGCAACGGCCGACGCGGTCGAGTTCAGGTGGCTCGAAGTCCTAGCAGGCGAGAAGGCGTACAAGACGACGGGTTCATGGCTCCCCGACGATACGTTGAGAATAATCTCGGAGAACGGCCTGGCGATCAAGGGGCCCCTCACGACTCCAGTGGGTGGTGGGATACGTAGTCTGAACGTCCAGCTGAGGCAATCCCTTGACCTCTATGCGTCAGTTAGACCGGTACGATACTTCCCCGGCGTCCCTAGCCCGGTCAAGTCCCCTGAGAAACTGGATGTCGTGATATTCAGGGAGAACACCGAGGATGTCTACAAAGGGATCGAGTGGAAGTGCGGCTCGGATGAGGCCCTGAAATTGATCGATTATCTGCGTTCCGAGTTGCATGTAGAGCTATCGGCTGATTGCGGGATAGGCCTTAAGCCGATATCCGAGACGGCGACGAAGCGGATAGCTCGTGCGGCTCTGAGGTTCGCCGTCCGCAAGGGTAGGCCAGTCGTTACCCTCGTTCACAAAGGCAATATCATGAAGCACACCGAGGGCGCCTTCAGGGAGTGGGCATACGAGCTCGCTAGAGACGAGTTCTCAGAGCATGTCATGTTCGAGGAGAGCGCTAGCATGGAAGATGCTTCGTCGTCAGGCAAGATATTGGTGAATGACAGGATCGCCGACAACATGTTTCAACAGGTTCTGACTCGCCCAGACGAGTACTCCGTTCTCGTGACACCGAATTTGAACGGCGATTACTTGGCCGACGCATGCGCCGCCCAGGTCGGGGGGTTGGGCGTCGCCCCAGGGGCCAACATCGGCGACAGGATCGCGGTGTTCGAACCAGTTCATGGCACTGCCCCGAAATACGCCGGGAGGAACACCGCCAATCCGACTGCCCTGATACTCTCAGGGGCGATGATGCTCGAGCATCTCGGCTTGACCAGCGCATCGACGATGGTGGAAGGCGCGGTGGGGAAGACGCTGTCACAGGGCATCATGACCGGGGACCTGGCGAGACGCTCGGGCCGACCAGACTCGGTCAGTACGAGTGGGTTCGCGGACACGGTCATTCATAATCTGGTTTGAGGTCCGACTGCTCGACATCGTCCATAAGCCTCGTCCTCAGATCCTTCGTCTGTTTCTTGTCGATGTCCCTCTCCGTGAGGAAACTGAAGATAGTGACCAGAACCGTCGTTCCTAGAATCACGATGAGGGTCGTGTTGAGGAAGAGGGCGGGTAGGTTATCGGTCCACACATCAAGACCTGCTAGCTGCGTAGCGGGCAGCGTGGCCAGGACTGCCGCTGCTACCCCTCTCGGCATCATGGCGAACACGGCCTTCCCCTCCGAGCACGTGAGGTCTCCCCACCTGCATGCGCAGTTCGCTGTGAACTTCCGGGCCACAGCGGTCAGAGCTATGATGAAGAGGCCCACCACCAGGTGTTCGGCTCTGAATGTGCCGAATCCGAAGGACAGGCCGAGATACACGAAGAAGAATGTTCTGACGAAGAAAGTGATCTCCGTGTGGAAGTAGTGGATGTGCTCATCCGTTATAGCCGTCAGCGACAGAGATGTGAGACGCTTCTTGATGAATTTGCGGTTCCCCATCGCGAGGCCGAAGGCGAGAGCGGCCACAGCGCCCGAGCTACCCACAGCGCTAACGAGGCCTGCCACCATGAACAGCGCGGCGATTGTAACCATGTAGGATAGCGGCTGGGTGCGCAGCTTCTCCAGTACGAACAGCCAGGCCACGCCTGCCGCGAATCCGACGGCTCCTCCCACAATGAACTTCATCGAAAGCTCGTATATGACATCCCAAACGCTGAACTCATCCAGCTTTATGACAGAGATCAGGCTCAAGGTCGCGACGATGACGAGGACGTCCGTCATCACGCTTTCCATGATCAGCATCGTCTTCGTTCTCTCCGCGATCCGCATCTTGCGGGCTATCGGTATGACGACGGCTCCGGTGGTCCCTCCCACGATCGATCCCAGCGTGAGTGCCACCAGGAAATCTATTCCCATGATGTAGTGAAGGGATATCGAGACTGCAGCGGCCAGCAGAATGAAGTTCATCACAGCCAGAAACACGGAGAACTTCATGGATATCCATACGCTGCGGATATCGAGCGAGAGCCCGCCGTCGAAGAGTATGATTACGAGGGCGGCTGACAGAAAGATGTCCTTGAACTGGTTTATGCTGTCCAATACCTCTGTCGTCACAAGACCGAAGCGCGTGCCTAGCAGATCAGGTCCTATAACCATCCCGAGAAGCACGAGTATGAGAACGTCGGGTATTCTGAACCTGTTGAATACCGAGTTGCCGAAGAATCCTATGAATATTATCGAACCTATGGCTAGGAATGTCGTGATCGTCCCCGGATCCATCTATCAATGCACCCCATCCATCTCGCCGTCTTGGCAATCCTGCTAGTGACTCAGACGCTTAGCCTTCATCATGGACTTGGAGAGTATTTCATGATATTGGGCGCGTGATAGAGGCGGATTTCGCGCACGTCTAATTGTTTATAAAGCCTCAACCGATTTCCTTTCCTGATGTCTATAACAGACGATTCTGGCACCCAGACCGAGACAGGATCCCAGACCGACTACGATGTTGTCATAATAGGAGCAGGTCCCGCTGGCCTTTCTGCCGGTATCTACGCGCGTCGTGCAGGAATGTCGTGCATCATTCTGGAGAAGGGTGTGCCTGGCGGCCAGGTTCTGACGAGCCCGAAGATCGAGAACTATCCCGGCTTTCCGGAAGTCGGGGGAATGAAGCTGATGGAGGTCATGGCCGAGCACGCAAGGATGTATGTGGACATCCGTGAAGGAGAGGAGGTCACGCGTCTCGTCAGGTCCGGCGAGCGTTTCGAGTTCACTACGACCAACGGCAGGTACTCGTCGAGAGCAGTCATTCTTGCTACAGGCTCCTTCCACCGCAAGCTGGATGTGGAGGGGGAGGAAAGACTGGCCGGGCGCGGCGTGAGCTACTGTGCTACATGCGACGGCTTCTTCTTCAAAAAGAAGAAGGTCGTGGTCGTTGGCGGCGGAAACACAGCTCTAACGGACGCACTGTACCTCCATTCCATAGGGTGCGAGGTCTCCATCGCGCACCGAAGGGACGCCT
>JAJISI010000036.1 GCA_022848805.1 Thermoplasmatota archaeon | reverse complement strand
ATGCATAGGCGCTTTCAGCGATAGATAAGATTTACCTTATGTATTCATCGGTCAAGGAATTCTTAGGAGCATATATACCCGCAACTGGATTGAGATACAGGGAGGAATCAGGAATGGAAGTATTCGACGCAGTTAGAGCTAGGAAGTCCGTGAGAGGTTATTCATCGACCCCGGTCCCGAAGGAGAAGCTAGATAAGATACTCGAGTCGGGGAGGCTAGCACCCTCGGCCATGAACCTTCAACCCTGGCATTTCATAGTCGTCCAGGATGCTGGGAAGCGAGAGGAGATGTCGAAGGCACGGTATGCGAAGTTCCTGAAGGAATCCCCAGTTGTGATAGTGGGCTGCGGTGACAGGAAGTCATCCCCCGAGTGGTTCGTGGTAGACACCACCATCGCACTGCAGAACATGGTACTGACCGCGACGAGCGAAGGCCTCGGCACCTGCTGGATAGGTAGTTTCGACGAGGAGATGATCAGGAAGCTGCTGAAAATCCCGGAGCACCTCGCAATCGTAGCACTATTGGCGGTAGGCTACCCGAGAAAGAAACTCGACATCGCAGCGACGATCGTCGAGTCTGGCAACCGTAGACCGGCGGAGGAGATCGTCAGCGTCGAGGAATACGGAGCCAAGGACGAACGCTGACCCGGCTCATTCCTTTCGCATGAGGACTCGTAGGACATCTCGTTTGCCAGCAACGGTCCCATAGGTCACGCGTCTCAGCGAACCCTGTTCCGAAACGAGCTGAAGATCGCGAAAGAGGGAGTGCACCTCCTCCTCCTGGAAATAGTGGGTGGTGA
Organism: Thermoplasmatota archaeon; assembly: GCA_022848805.1. Lineage (GTDB taxonomy): Archaea > Thermoplasmatota > Thermoplasmata > UBA10834 > UBA10834 > UBA10834. Next base: position 9,973 of record JAJISI010000036.1, on the reverse strand, counting down.
TGCCATCACCTCTCCTGAAGGAGAATGCCTCCACTTCCTCGCCCTCCCCGAAGCGGAGGTCTCCCCGGCCGAAGACTTCGACGAAAACGTGGCCCCCCCGTTTGACTGAGCGCGATATCATCCCGGCGGCCAGCTTCCGTTCCTCGCTATGGAGGTGCGAGAGCGTGTGCACGCACGAAACGAGGTCGAACTTTTCTTCGGAAAATGGAAGATGTGTGATATCACATTCTACCAAATTCACATCAATATCCCGCCCCCTCTGATCGCGCAGTTTCAGAAGAGCCTCACGCGAGAAATCGCAGCCCACGACGTCGCTCAGACGAGCCAACGCTTCCGTCATCTTGCCGTCGCCGCATCCTGCATCCAGGACCAAGGAATCCTTCCTGAGCAGATGCCTCAGCTTGGAAATCTCGCCCGAGCCACCATACTGCAACCCCCTCTTGGAATACAGCCTCTGCCAGGACTCCCTGGCAATCGCGATTCTGCTGACCATTTGACACTCCCGTTCCCGCACGCCTCTGCAAACCAAGATAGCATCACATGGATTAAAATACTACAAGGGATTAACTCGTCGGAAAGCGTTGTTAAGACGGAAGACTGAGACATATGCAGTTCATTAACATAGTGAAGGACTCAGGGATACTCAAAGCGATATCCGAATTGGGATGGGAGGAACCCACCCCGGTGCAAGAGCAAGGAATACCCCTAGCGAGCGAGGGTACGGACCTAATGGCCCAGGCCCAGACTGGGACCGGCAAGACAGGCGCATTCGCCATACCGATCATAGGCAGGATGAAGAAGCTCGGGAATATCCAATGTCTGGTACTCGTCCCGACGCGTGAGCTAGCAGTGCAGGTGGCCGAGGATTTCCAGGAACTCTCGAAGTTCACCGGGCATGTCGCCACTGCGATATACGGGGGCCAGTCGATAAACGTCCAGATAAGCAAGCTCAGAAAGGGCGTCGACTGTGTGGTAGGCACGCCCGGAAGAGTCATGGACCTCATGAGGAGAGGCGAGCTCTCCTTCGATAAGGTGAAGCACTTGGTCCTGGACGAAGCGGACAGGATGTTGGACATGGGGTTCATAGACGACATCGAGTGGATCCTGGGGAGGGTTCCGAAGGACAGGCAGACGATGCTGTTCTCCGCGACCCTTCCGGAGCAGATCCGGGATCTGGCCAAGCGGTACATGCGGAACCCGCGCGAGATCATAGTGAGCCAGGACACGCTCACCGTGCCCAATGCAGAGCAGGTGTACATCAACGTGGGTAGGAGGAACAAGCTCTGGGCGCTGTGCAGGATCATGGACACCGAGAAGCCGACCAGGATGATGGTATTCTGCTCCACCAAAAGGATGGTGGATATTCTCACAGGGAAGCTCAGAGGCTATGGGTACAAGGCAGAGGGCATCCATGGCGACCTCACCCAGGCGGCGAGGGACAGGGTCATGAGCGGGTTCCGTTCCGCCAGAGTGAACATACTGATAGCCACGGACGTGGCTGCCAGGGGCCTTGACATCGAAGATGTGACGCACGTCGTGAACTACGACATACCAGACAACCCCGAGGACTATGTGCACAGGATCGGCCGCACCGCCCGTGCGGGCAAGGAGGGGCGGGCCATCACCTTCGTAGCGAAGGAGGAGCAGCACCTCGTGAAGGCGATCGAGGACTTCGGCAGAACGCACATCGAAGAGGACGACGTCCCTGAATCCAGGGGAAGGGACACCGTCAGGAAACAGGTGGATTTCGACGAGTTCGCAGATCACTTCGGAATGGTCCTGTTCGACCTGAATCTCGGGAAGGACGACGGGATTGACATGGCCGGGCTGCTGCGTTTTCTGGATAGGAAGGCAGGTATCAGAGAGGACCTCGTGGGCAGGATCGACATAGACAAGAAGTCGACGAGACTGGAGATCCACATGAGCGTGGCGTTCCGTGCGATCAGGGACCTGCCTAGGCTCAGGGTGAACAACAAGCGGGTGGACATCCGCCCCGTAAGAGACCGGTCTAGGCGTTGACCGCGCGATTTATCTCCTCTGCTTTTATGTGGCCCGCGACTTTGACATGGCAGTTCTTGACACCCTCGATCATGAGCACCGCCTCGCGTATGGATTTCGCGAGCTGCACCCCGAGAGGGCAGAACGGGCTCGTGGGTATGAAGGTAAGTCTCACAGATTCGCCTCCGTCCTCCAACTCGGATATGAGCCCCATATCATAGACATTCAGCCCGGTGTGCGGGTCGATAACTGTCCTGAGGGCGGAGATGATAACTTCCTTCTGGTCCATGTCCAGAATGGCATCAATGTCGCAGTATTATAACCTGCCGAGCTCGCGTTTCGAGCGACTAGATTCTACAGGTAGACGAGCACGGACATCCCGTCGACGGATATCTGCTCAAGCGCACCCTTGTCTGATTCGAGTCGCTTCTCGAGCGTATAGTGTTCAGGCTGGAGCTCGACCTTGCGACCGTCTGCGAGCCCGAGTTCGATGACGCCGTCTCTGATCTCGACCTCTGAAGGATCGGCCGACGCCAGCAGGTTGGATATCTCCTTCGCATCCGATCTGAACGCGGGGCCTAGGCAGCTGTGAACGGGCCGGAACTTAACGATGATCTCCTTCAGCGACACCTCAGCCCTCACCTCGAGTTCGCTCGCCTTGACTGTGGCCCTGACGTCCTCCTCCGATCCTGCCATGACTTCGGACGCGGACGCTCCGACGACCTCGACCCTCGATATCCCTGAGTTGAGCGAGATGCCCTTGGAGGATTTCCATGACCGGATCCCAGCAACTATCGCTTTGATGCTGTCGCCGTTGCGCTCGGCAGTCTCGTCTGCCTCCGGAGCTTCAGGCCATTCCGACACATGTATGCTCACCGGCTCCTCGAACTTCTTGAACGACAACTGGTATGCGTCCTCGGCGACGTGCGGAAGGAACACCGAGATCATCTTGAGCAGGCCGAGCCCGACCGTATAGAGGGCGTATCTGGCCCCTTCGTCATTCTCGGAGTACGCCCTGTGCTTGACTAGTTCGACGTAATGATCGGCGAACTCGTGCCACAGGAATTCCTGGATGAGCGCCATGGACCTGTCGAACTGGTACTCGTCGTTCCTGGCCTCCACATCGCGAACGAGGTTCCCGAACCGGCTCAAAACCCATGAGTCGATAGGGTGCATATTCGGAGGTGGCTCGGGTTTCGATGCGCATGCCGTGTCGACCATACGCATGACATTCCACACCTTCACCGCCAGACGGTTCCCCCTTACGAGTTCCTGCGCCTTGAACGAGTGGTCCATGCCGAGCGAGCAGGTCGATGCGTAGTACCTCATCGCATCCCCGCCGTACTTTTCCAGAAGAGGCATTGGATCGATGACGTTGCCTGAGGATGTGTGCATCGGGCGCCCGTCCGGGGCCATGATGAATCCATGTATCATCACATCCTCCCACGGCTTCTCATCGATGAGGAGCATCTCGCGCAGTATCGTGTAGAACGCCCATGTGCGTATGATGTCATGGCTCTGAGGTCTGAGGGTCATCGGATAGAGCCTCCCGAACAGCTCAGGGTCCCTATCCCAGAATGAGTTATACAGCGGGGAGATGCTCGAGTCCATCCATGTGTCGAACACGTCCGTCGAGCCGACATATCTGCCTCCGCAAGTTCCGCACTTGTCCAACCGAGCGGGGGTCGCGGTGGGGTCGACATAGCACTCGCTCTCCTCCGCGATCAGGACGCTCTTGCAGTCCTCGCACTCCCAGAGAGGTATCGCCGTCGCGAAGTAGCGCTGCCGTGACACGACCCAATCCCATGCGAGCGAGTCGATCCAATTCCGGATGCGGACTTTCATGAACTCAGGATGCCAGTCGATCTGGTCGACCATCTTGTGGATGCGGTCCTTGAACTCTATCGTCTTGATGAACCACTGCGGGACCTTCAGGAACTCGATCGGTGTGTGACATCTCCAGCACATCCCCACGTTCTGGTCGATGTCCTCCTGCTTCGTCATCAGGTCAGCCGTCTTCATGTTCTCGATGACACGGTCCCTGGCTTCCATCACTGTCATCCCTTCGAACTCGCCCGCCGCCGAGGTCATCCGGCCCGATTCGTCGATCCCCTTCTCGAGCGGCAGGCCGTACTTCATGATCCACTCGAGGTCGTCCTTGTCGCCGATAGAACATATCATCACGATGCCCGTGCCGAAGTCCGGGTCCACCTTGGGGTCGGATATGACCTTCACCTTCCGGTCGAACACAGGGGTCACGAGCTCTCTGCCGACCAGGGATGACTTCGCCTGGTCATCTGGGTGGACGGCGACGAGCAGACACGTGCACAGAAGCTCTGGACGGGTCGTAGCTATGGGGACCTCCTCGCCGGTCTCAGCGTCCCTGAACCTGATGTAGTTCAGCTTGGTCATCCTGTGTTCGTAGTCCACCTCAGCGTCCGCTAGCGCGGTTCCACACCGGGTGCACCAGTTCACCGGGAAATGACCCTTGTACACCAATCCCTTCTCGTACATCCTTACGAACGAGATCTGCGTGAGCCTTCTGTAGTACTCTGCATCCGTCTGATAGTAGATGCTCGGATCCATGCTCTCGCCGAGCATCTCGAACTGCCGAGTCATCTCGCCGATGTAGTTCTCGGCGAACTCGTGGCACATCTTGATGAAGTCCTGTCTAGGCACATCGGACGCCTTGATCCCCTTCACGCGTTCCACGCGAACCTCGACCGGCGTGCCGTTGACGTCGAAGCAGAGCGGGAAGAACACGTTGTATCCCCTGATCCGCTTGTATCGCGCGGCGAAGTCTATGGCAGTGTATCCATAGGCATGGCCGAGGTGGAGGTTGCCGGAGGCGAACCTGGGAGGAGTGTCTATGCTGAATATCTCCTTGTCGGAGGAGGGGTCGAACCGGTGTATCTCCCACTCCTTCCACTTGGCCTGCCACTTGGGCTCGCTCTCTCTCCAGTCGTATTGGGGCATGACTTCCTCCAAGAACGGGTTGGCGTAGATAAAACTTCTTTCCCAGCGGGCGGAGGACCGGGCGTTCAGACCTTGCGCCGCTTCCTGAGGACGTTCGCTACGATCAGATCTTCCGCCTCGCGGGTCATCGGACCAGTCCAGTCCTCCAGGTCGAAGGCGCCCTGGCCGACGCACTTCACGAGCACGGCCATCTGATGCGGGCAGAAGTACCCTTTCTCCCTGCACTCGAGGCACTCACACGTCGTGGCGACGTCCTCCGTCGTCTGGTTCACGAACCTGACATGGTATACCTCGTAGCCGTCGGACCGCCTGAGCGTGAATGTCGCGTTCACCATCGCGTCGTCGCACTCAGGGTCGATCTGGACTATACTCTTGCTCGCGGACCACTTGATGGCCTTGGCCATGTTCTCGATGAAGTAGATATCTTCCTGCAGCTTGCAGAACTCCCCCAGGGCCCGCGCGTCCGCCAAGTCCAGGAGATGCTGGACCAGGTCATCCTTGAGAAGGCCCGAATAGCCTTCGATGTCCTGGGCCTCGCAAAGGTTCCTGAGGCTCTGGACGGTCAGCCGCGAAAGCCTCAGTTCAAGCGGTGCTTCCTCGTTCATCTATATCCCATCCTTGATGCGATATCACAATCTCGGACAACTGAGTTAAATGTAACTGCCCCACGGAACCCTATAAGGTGTGATGCGTGGGCGCCTTCTTCCTCTGGAACACCAGGATGTGGTCCCTTTCGATGCGGCTGTTGTTCCACCTCGGGATGTCCAGATGCCTGTTGATCACGTCGTACGCGTAGACCTCCTTCACCTCGAAGCCGGACCTCATGGCTATCCTCGCGAGGATCGCATATGTCGGGACCCTCACCTTCCTTAAGGTATTCTCACCTGCGACCATGCAGTACTTGCCGTTGCGCTTGAGCACCCTGTTCATCTCGGCGAAGTTGCGTCTCATGTCGTCGAAGTACTTGAACACGATGTAGGCGCTCTTCTTCTCCTTCTCGACGAGCCCGCTGAGCACCCGCCCAAGCTCCGGGATGTCGGTCTTCGGCTTCCACGGACGGTACTCCTTCACGTATGCTCTCGAGGTCCCGACGATCTGTCCGTCCAGCTTGGCCATATCGTCAATTATTCCGAGCCAGTGCATCTCCAGCTTGTGCACACTGACATAGTGTACTGCGCTCGCGTACGGAGGGGACGTTATCGCCAGGTCCATCTCCGAATCATCCAGCTGTATCTCCTTGGCGTCCTTGCCGATTATCTTCGCGACGGGTACGGTCCTATAGTCCTCTTCGACGTCCCGCGATATGCGCCAAAGCTCCTCCGCGTCGATGAGTTTGTTACGGACGGTGTTCCCGAACTTGCCTATGGAGTCGAACGAGGTCTTTCCCTGCTCGTCCAGCTTCTTCCGGAAGCTCGTGACCTCAGGTATGAGGGAATCGGCATCGGAGTTCGACATCTTGCGGATGATCGAGGAGAAGCATATCTTGAAGAAATCCTGGCAGTCACCCTTCCGCATCTTCCACACGTGCTTCTTGATCGTAGCGAGGTCTGCCAGGACTGCCGGCCTGAACCAATGGTCCCTGTTCGGGATCTCAGGTATCCACTCGCTATTGTCGTCCTCGTCCGCCTTTATGCGGGCGAACAGATGGTTCGCCAAGGAATCGAGGTGGCTAGGGTCCAAGGGCGTTATCTTGACCTTCGCGATCATCCGAGCGAGCGGATGGACGTCCACGCCGTAGGAGTTGCGGCCGAGGATGTAGGACTCGAGTAGGGTCGTCCCGGAACCCATGAACGGGTCGAGCACGTCGTCGCCTACCCGCGAGTATGATTCGAGACAGAACCGAGGTATCTGCGGTATGAACTTGGCAGGGTATCGATGGATCCCGTGCGTGGCGTAGCTGACCTGCTTGCCTATGTATTTGCCCAGCTCCTCAGATAGGTCGGTGGGCCTGGGCAGCCAGCGCAGGTCCCCTGAGTCCCTCGACGATGACAAGGACATTTTGTTTCGTGATCTCCTCTGTTCCGCCTACTCTACATGCTCGCCAGCGACTGCGGCGAGCGGCCTTCGATCATGTTGCGCACTGCGCAGATGACATCGTCCAGCTTGACCCGGACCTGGTCCGCACTGTCCCGGTCCCGTATCGTGACCTGCCCGTCCTCTTTGGTCTCGTAGTCCACAGTCACGCAACAGGGAGTGCCGACCTCGTCCATCCTTGCATACCTGCGGCCTATCGAGCCCGAATCGTCGTAGTACGCCGCCATGCCTTCGGCCACGAGCGAATCGTACAGCCGACGGGCGATATCGTCCAGGCCGTCGCGGGCCATTAGAGGGAAGACGCCGACCTTGACCGGGGCCACCAAGCCCTTCAGGGAGAGCGTGACATAGTCGTCTCTTACGCGGTAGGCGTGTTCGAGCAGCGTGTAAAGCATCCTGTCCACCCCGTACGAGGGCTCGATCACGTGGGGCACGAACTTGTCGCCGGATATCTTCTCGGTCGTGACTGCGAGCTCGTAGCACGTCGAGGGCACCTCGACCTTGCGCCCGTCCATGTCGACCTGCACGGAATCCCTGTCACGGACCGCGTCAGGAGGGAGCTGGGCGACTATCCCTGCAATGGCTTTCGTGTCGCCTCTGAACAGCTTACCCATCACGTCGTACTTCGGTCGGACGATCTCCTTCGTGACCTCTTTAGGTTCATCGAACCGCTCGAAAGCCGTCAAGTCGGCGCCCGAGTGCTTCAGATGCGCCTGCACATCGTAGCACCCGCGATCGGCGACACCTACTAGCTCGACCCATCCGTAGCCGGTCTCCGCCTCGAGGTCCCAACAGTCCGTGGCGTAGTGCGCCATCTCGTCCTTCTCGTGCTGGCGAAAGCGCATCCGATCAGGGTCCACGCCAACATCCACCGCGAACCTCTGCGTCAGCCACATGAAGTAGGCGAGCGCCTCGTTCGCAATCGTTCCAGAGGAGACCGCGTCCAGGAGGCTCATGTCGGTGGGCGGGCCGTTGCTAGGCACTAGCGAAAGCACCTCGGCCTTGACGTTCCCATACCTGGGCCATGTCTTCCTCTCGGGATGGAAGAAGACCTCGGCTTCCATCTGGTTGAACTCTCTAAGCCTCAGCAATCCCTGCCTGGGGGATATCTCGTTCCTGAACGCACGGCCGATCTGGACCGCGCCGACCGGGAGCCTCTCCCTGCCGAACCGGTATATCTGCGAGAAGTTCACGAACATGCCCTGGGCGGTCTCAGGCCGAAGGTATCCGGCTTTGGCGGAGCCCGCGCCCACAGATGTCCTGAACATGAGATTGAAACGCTTCGGGGCCGTGAGCTCTCCCTTGCATGCTGGGCAGCTCACATCGTTCTCCCTCAGAAGGTCTCCCAGCTCCTTCTCCTTGAGCGCGGCAGGGTTGTCGTGGAGGCCCTCCGCGAGGTGGTCTGCGCGGTAGGTCTCCCCGCACCCAGTACACTCGACGTACAAATCGGCAAACGTGTCTAGGTGGCCGGAGGCTTCGAACACGGACTCTGGGGCGATCACAGGACATACGAGCTCCTGAAGGCCCTCCTCCAGAACGTGCAACCGCCTCCAGTGAGATTCGATGTTGACCTTCATGGCGGCACCGAGAGGGCCGTAATCGAAGAATCCCGCCGCCCCTCCGTAGATATCGTACGCTGGCCATAGGAAACCTCTGCGCTTGCAGAGAGACAACAACTCCTGGGGATCGTCCATCTCAAATCACTTGATTAGCGTAGATATGACGTCTGTATCATAAATCATCGCGACAAGGTTATCCTTGGAATCCCTGACAGGGAGCTGCCCGAAATCGTGCTTGCGCATGGTCTTGGCAGCATCGGCCACGAGCGTCTTCTTGAACACGGTGATCGGACTCTGGATCATGATATCCTTCACGGTGAGCTTGGGAAGGTTAACCTTCGAGACCTCGTACCAGAGCTTCATGACGTTCCGGATACCCTCCCAGTTCCAGTTGTCAGCGCCGTTGTTCAACCCCAGGTCGCTCATCACGACCGTGTTGTCCACGACGCTCTGGTTGAAGATGTCCCTGTCCGTGATTATTCCGACTAGCTTAGCATCGTCGTCCATGACCGGAAGCGCGTTGACCTTCGCAGCCCGGAACGTCGCCAGTGCGACGACCAGAGGGGCGCCCGTGTAGACGGGAATGCAAGGTGTGCGTACGTTGTTCTCGACGGTGATTTCGGGATTCTCCCTCTCGACCACTATCAACAGATCGGTTGGAGTTATGATGCCCACCAACTCCTCCTTCTCCACGACGGGCAGATGGCTCAGGTTCTGTTCGACCATGACCTTGGCGGCGTCCTTGACGTCCGCCTTAGGGGATATCGTCGGGTAATCCCGCTTCATCACGAGCGCGAGCTGCTCCTCTTCGGGCTTGGAGAAGATATCCTGGCGTGTGACGAAGCCAGCGAGGGTTCCATCGGACGATTTGACGACGGGCATTCCGGTCTTGTTGCTCTTCACGAGCTTCTTGAGCACCTCGGTCCTGGTGCCCGGGAGCTCGGCAATTATTGGATTCTCTGTCATTATGTCCTTGACCTTCATCCGAAAGTCACCTCCTCTTGCTCCTGACCACGAGCACCGGGCACGGCGCGTATCGCGTCACCCTCTCAGCCACGCTTCCCATGAACAGCTTCGAGAGGGCGGAACGCCCAAGCGTCCCTAGGACGACGAGGTCGAAGTCCGCGGACGTCTCGACGATCTTCCTTGTTGGGGAGCCTTCGATAATCAATGGCGTGACATTCACACCCATCGCCTCGCCCTCCTTCACGACATCCTCCACCGCCCGCTTGCCCTCGTTCTCGAGCAACGAGTAGACGCTGACGATCGAGGAATCCATCGGAAAGCTGACGAACGATGTCTGGTCCACGACGTAGAGAGCGGTCACCTCCGCTCCCAGTACCTTGGCGAGATGAAGGCCATGCGAGACCGCATCCTTCGTATAGTCGGAGCCGTCGGTCGCGATA
>JAJISI010000035.1 GCA_022848805.1 Thermoplasmatota archaeon | reverse complement strand
CTAGGCCTGAAGAGCAACGGCTCATCCAGGTCCGAGATTTACATGAAGGAGCCGATAGCCCGGATGGCCAACACGTTCGTGGCGCCCGGTGATCACGGCGAGGACGAGCTGGTCGAGTCCGTCCGAGACGGCGTGTACATGAAGTCGTTCACAGAGTGGAACATCGACGACAAGAGATACAACCAGAAGTACGTCTCCAGGGAGGCCTATTTCGTTAAGGGCGGCAGGATAGCCGGTCCTGCGAGAGGATGCGTGCTCGAGATCACGACCCCGCGGTTCTGGAAGTCGCTCGATGGCGTATCGAGTAAGGTCGAGTTCGTCGCTGCTGAGTGCGGCAAGGGCGACCCCATGCAGGGCATGGAGGTTCTGACCGGCGGGCCGATGCTCCGCCTGAGGGAGGTGCATTTGAAATGAGCAGGCTGAAGGAGACTGCCGAGAAGCTCGTCGAGGTCGCCCGAGACGCAGGTGCAAAGGACGCGATCGTCGAGGTGATCGACAGCTCGACCGACCAGATAAGATACTCCAACTCGATGATAGATACATCGAACTTCTGGCGAGAGGTCCACGCGCACGTGTTCGTCGCCGTGGACGGTCGGACGATGTCCTCGGATGTGAGGGATATCAAGGGCGCGCCCGGCACCGTCCGCGAGCTTGTGCGCATGGCGAAGCTCACGCCCGTCAACGAAGGTTACAAAGGCATCGCGTCCGGCCGGTTCAAGTACAGACGCACGAGGACGGACCCCAAGATGCTCTCGCTCAGGAATCCGGCCAGGTTCGTGCACGACGCTATCGGGTCGGCGCTGGCGAACGGCGCCGTGGATGTCGGTGGAACGCTGTTCGTAAGGAGGGCGCGCTGGGGGATAGCGTCGTCCAAGGGCGCCCTTGCGGAGGACGGGAACGCCTCCATGGACCTATCCGTGCGGGCGTTTTCCCAGCCGGAAGCCTCCGGGCAGGCCGTGTGCGTCACTCCGACGGTATCGAAGATGAACGCGACGGATGTGGGCGCGAGAGCGGCGGACCTGGCGGTCAAGGCGAAGAACCCCGTGCAGGGCGAAGAGGGCAAAATGGACCTCGTGATGGAGCCGCTGATAATGGGCAGCATGACGGTTCATTCCGCGAGCATGGTGAGCGCCCTCGCCGTCGAGATGGGCATGTCCATGTACGCGAAGAAGATCGGCAAGAGAGTCGCCTCGGAGGATGTGACGATCATTGACGACCCGTCCATGAACTCGATGACCCGCAGAACATTCGACCACGAGGGCATGCCTACCAGGAAGAACACCGTGATCAAGGACGGCATGTTGAAGACGTATCTGCACAACACGTCCACTGCTAAGCGTTTCAAGACAAGGTCGACCGCCAACGCCGGCCCGATGATCGCCGGCCAGTTCACCACGCCGAACGAGCCCGTCATCTTCCATCCGGTCATCAAGCCTGGCGAGTGGAAGCTGGACGAGATCGTCGAGGACACGAAGAACGGCCTGTACCTGAACAACACGTGGTACACGCGTTTTCAGAACTCCTCGACCGGGGACTTCTCGACCATACCTCGGGACGCCATCCTGCTGATTCGAAACGGCGAGATCGCAGGTTCGGTGAAGAACATCCGCGTGAGCGACAACATGCTGAGGTTCTGGAAGAGCGTGGACGCGGTCTCCAGGAAGGCCGAGGAGATATTCTGGTGGGACGAAGCTGGTCCCGGACACCTCCCGGCTGCGAGGGCCAAGAAGATCAAAATAACGCGTTCGTCGTGATCGGCGATACGCTCGTCCCAATAAGGCCTACGCTCTTGGGATGATCGTTCCTTATGGCCAGCTACGACGCCTCTACTGCTCCTTCTGGATGAGCATGGCGTTCACCACTCCGTCCTGCCCGCACCGAGAGGTTATCACGGCCTCGCCCAGGTCGGTCATGACGGTCGCGCCCTTGGTCATGATGTTGCGCTGGACGTAGTTGGGGTTCGACGGGTTGGTCTTCACGGTTAGAATCTTGACCCTCTTGACCACCTTGGTCTTTGGGTCGACGACGTTGGCGGCATCGGCCAGCAGGACGCGGCCCTTTTGGTTCGAACCCTTTGTCCTGTACTGCTTGACCTTTGGGATGCCCAGGTGCGTGAACTGCTTCTCGCGGCCTATCTCGAACTTGCGCTTCTTCCGAGATAGTCTTATCCTCCCGCCTGAAGCCTTTCTCTTGGGTCTGCCTTGCCAAATAGCCATCTGTTGCCTCGGTGGATGGGAAAGTGGGAGGGGTATTAAAACGTTTTCGCCCAGCGCCGACCACCGCTTATATTCTGCACATGCTCACTCTTACGCCCTGCTGGACAAGTATTTTGGAGTAGTATCCTTCCTTGGCCGGTCCAGGGTTGACGAAGACCGTCCCGTGGGATTCGGCCTCGCCCCTCGCTTCGTGTATGTGTCCGGACAACGCTAGGCGTGGGCGCAGCTCCTCCGCCACGTCGAGGAGCGCCTTTGAACCCATGTTGCGCCCTCCCTTCGTGAGGTCGTTCATTCCCAAGGAGGGTGTGTGCGTCACCATCACCCCTCCGCGTACACCGACGGCTCTGATCTTCTCAGCCATCGTCGCCTCCTCGACCTCGAAGGGCATCCCGTACGGTGAGGGCGGGGCTCCGCCGAACCCGAAGAATTCCAAACCTTTGATGTTGACACGCCTTCCATGAACGCTCGCGCCTGCCTTGACCAGCAGGTCGACGATCGCGTCCGTGTCGCAGTTGCCAGGCACGCCAAGGACAGGTACCCGAGCCTGCGCGAGGAAGTTCTTCACATACTTCGGGGAGCCGTTCGTCGTGAAATCCCCGCACACCACCACCGCATCGAAGGCGTCGTCCTCCTGGGCGTTCTTCAGCACGTCCAACGCCCTGTCGGACCCGTGCAGATCTGAGCATACAAGCAGATGCATATCCGTCATGTTCATCACCACGGCATCGTCATTCCGAGCGATGCATCGCCGAACACCAACAGATAGGCGACGACATATCCGGCGACCACTCCCCCGTTCAGAAGCGGCAGCCCTGCCTGCGGGTTGCCACGGAGCACGAACCTCATCAGAATCGCGAATCCCAGTAGGGCGCCGACCATCGCTCCGAGCGCCACGAGTAGGTTGCCAGGGAGGCCAGCCACCGCCTCGTCGCTGAGGCAGTAGAATGCGGACGATATAAGCACGCCCGGGATGATGATATCGCCTAGTCCCATGAACATCGCGTCCCTCTCCCGCTTCTCCTCGATCTCCTCCCTCAGGGGGCGCTGCTTCAGGTACGAGTAGCCAAGCTTCTTGGGGATGACGAGAAGGATCGGCAGCTTCATCTGGGTCACCCCGTCCGCGAGAGCCACCATGTGTTTCGTGCCGTACACGGAGATCGCGTCGTATATGGCAAGCGCGACGAGCAACACCATGACGGGCAGGATCTGGAGGGAGATGCCTAGTATGCCGATCACGCCTGTCGCCACGAGCAGTCCCGTCGCGTCGATGACGTACCACTCCGGCTTCTTCACTAGGAGGTATGTGAGTACGCCCGTGAGGCCGAGCGACCCGAAGAATGCGAGCGCTCCATCTCCTATGTCGGCCGTGAACTCCGCCAGCACGAGCCAGAGCACCAGGAACATCGTGTACGCGACCGCTCCGAGGAATATGACTCTCACGAGGTTCTCTCTCTTCTTCTTTATTATGTACAGAACGAGGAGCGTGAAGAGTACGATGGCCGCGAGGTAGTATATCGGGATCAAGGGATCGTTGGGGTCTTCGAACGCTTGATACTCCTCGCCAAGGACTGAGCTGACCATGAGCAAGGCGCCTATCTGCGCGGCACAGAACATGATGCCCATGACGATGACCGCCCTGGTCGACGACTTCATCTGCCCCGCTATTCAGTAGCGTAACAGAAATAGTTTGCGCAGTGGTCGCAGGCGGAAAAACATCAAATATCTCCAACCGAGTCTACTCTGTGTGCCCGACCTCGAAGTCCTGAAGGTAGACGTGTTCACCAACGAGCCGCTGGCCGGAAACCCCGCGGCGGTCGTGCTCGGCGCAGACCAGCTGGACGAGATGCAGATGCAGCGCGTGGCCGTCGAGATGGCTCTAAAATCCACAGCTTTCGTCATGAGATCCAAGAAGGCCGATGTCAGGCTGCGGTACTTCACGCCCGTGTCCGAGGAACCGATATGCGGCCATTCGACGATAGGTGCCCTCTCCGTCCTGGCGGAGCAGGAGGCGTTCGGAAGTTCACCTGGAGGCCGTCGCAGGCTCGAGACGATGGTGGGCATCCTCCCGTTCCATATTGAGAGGGCGGGTGACGGGAGGATCACGATATGGATGACGCAGAAGAAGCCCATGTTCGCAGGCATCGATGACGTCACCGGGGTGGCCAGCGCCCTCGGGATCGACGTGGACAAGATGTTTCACGAGGAGTTCCCCCTCTGCAGAGCGTCCACAGGTATCCCCTGCTTACTCGTGCCTGTCCGTTCACTGGACACTATCGAGCGCCTGGAGCCGAAGCGAGCCGAGATATTCGAGCTCGCGAGAGAGCACGAGGTGAACGCCGTATACGCCTATACGTGGAACGTCGTGGACAAGGATTCTACGCTTCATGCGAGGTGCTTCGCGGTCACTCCCGACTATCACGAGGATCCCGCGTCAGCGATGCCCGCGGGCGCTCTGTGCTCCTACCTGGCACAGCACGAGTTCATCCCCCGGGACAGACTGGACCGCATAGTCGTCGAGCAGGGCACTTGGCTCGGGAGGCGCTCTAGGATACTGGCCAGGATAGAGAAACGCGGCTCCGCGATAAGAAAGGTCGAGGTCGGCGGCTCCGCGTTAGTGTCCCTCAGGGGGAAGATGACAGTCTGACCGGTCGGAAAATCACGAGATTCTGGTGCCGAACGCCATGCTCCCGGTGACCTTGTCTATCTTGGCCTTCACCTGGGTGCCCTTAGCGCTACCAGGTATGTATATGATGAACCGCCCCTTCCTCGCGATCCCGTCACCCTTCCTGCCGACGTCCTCGATCATGAGGTCGTACTCCTTCCCCGCCTCGATGTCGTCCGCCTCCTGCTGCTTGACCTGCTTGCGCACATGCACAGGCCTGTGTGCGCCACAAGTCTCGCATGTGAGGATGAGCACCCTTCCGTCCTTCACTATCTTCGTATCAGGACGGTCGCACTCCGAGCACAGGACATACTCGTCCACGTAGCTCTCTATCCGGTCGGCGATCTGCGCGGTGGCGACCTTGCCCTTGAACACGACCCTTTGTCCATCGATGGTCCCTGCCGTTCCCAGCTCCCTCAGAAGGTATCCGAACACGTGCTCAGGCTCTCTCCTGAGACTCTCGGCTATGGCACCGAAATTGCGTATGACCGTCGTCTTGCCTTCGATCATGACGTCCGGCTCGGGGACCTGGAACCTGTCATGCGCCTCGAGAGTCTGCGGCAGCTCCTTCTTGGCTCTGTCGAGGAGCGTTTCGTAATCGAGGCTCTTGTCTGGTGCCATGTCTCGCACATAGCATGATTTCGTAGTTAAAACTATTGCACCATAACCGAGCCGCGATAGCGCTCCTGTCGAACTTGTGGTGCGTGAGCGCCGTCATTATCCAGATACGCCAGTTGGCGCGAAAAGTTTAAGGACAACTCTGAACAATCGGGCGGTAGAGACTTCTGCCGCAGAGGGTGAACCAGACGAATCACCTGTCCCTCCCCGACGGGCCGATGGCCGGTAATATCCCCAAGCTGGGCGAGCATAGGTTCTCCCTTTTCGACCTTGTGCCTGACGACGTATCTGTGATAAGGAACGACCGCACCATCACCTTCCTGAACAGTCGGATGAGGGAGCGATACGGCGACCTTACTGGCAAGAAGTGTTTCGAGACCTCGCTTTCATCTCCCGAAGTGTGCGGCGGTTGCCCGTTACGTTCCGATGTCGGCTCCGTCCGATATCCACACAAGAGGACCGTCCACACCTCCGGGGGAAGAGTGCTGGACATCACGACGAACAGATACGAGGACATCGACGCCAGCGGCTCGTACATGGTCTGTGTGATCCACGACGCCACCGAGCGCAGGGATGGCGAGCTACATACGGATAGGCTCACGTCGTCTCTGGACCACATGTCCGAGGCGATTGCCCTGTTCGATGTCGATGGACGGGTCGTTTACGCCAACCATTCGTTCTCGATAATGATGGATATCGAGATGAGAGACGCCCTCGGTAAGCCGTTGGGCGCTCTCACCGAAGGGTCGTCGATCGATCTTCCAGTCAGCAGGATACTGTCGTCCCGTGAGAACTCCGGATGGAGCGGCGAGACCTCCGCCGTCACAAAGGACGGTTCGAAATCGTTCATCAACATAGACGCGAGGCCCGTCCACGACCGTATCGGCAAAGTCATCGGAATCGTCGCCAACTTCAGAGATATCACCCAGGAGCGTCAGGAGAAGGCCGAGACCGACCGCTATCGCTCGCAGCTGGAGAAGAGGATGGAGCAGAGGACCACGGAGCTTGCGCACAGGGTCAACCAGCTGACGTTGATAAACAAGATAAGCCGCGTGGTCACATCGATCCTCGACCCCAATGACTTGATGCAGGAATTCACGAAGTCCATATCATCCGGGTTCGGCTATCCGATCGTGGCGATCCTTCTCTGGGACATGGAAAAGGGCGAGCTTCACTACAAGGCAGGTGCCGGAAGTGACGTGGAGAGTTTCTTGGGTCATCGAGGGCAGAAGATGAAGGAAGGCCTGATCGGCCACGCAGCCTATTTCTCCGAGACGCTCGTCACCGGCGACGTCGATGCAGACCCCAGGTTCATACGGGGATATGTGGCAGACACGAAATCCGAGATCGCCGTCCCTCTTACCTATAGAGGCGAGCTGATAGGTGTGCTTGACATCCAGAGCGACCGGAGGGACGCCTTCACTAGAAGCGACGTGACCGTTCTGGAGATGCTCGCGGACATACTCTCGACCGCGCTGATCAACGCTCGGACGTTCAGCGAGCTCAAGGAGCGGGAGAACGCCCTGTCTGTCTTGGACAGGGTCAGCAAGCAGATATCTATGCGGCTGGAGCCGAAAATCATATTCAATCAGATCGCGAAGGACGCGGCATCGTTGCTGAATGCGGAGAAAGCCCTCGTGGGACTGGTGGACCCCGACAAGGACTTCGTGGACTGGGTGGCGTTGCACAATGTAGATGCGGCCACGATGGAGGAGTTGCGGAGTCCGACCGAGAGCGGCGTGTCCGGAAGGGTACTGAAACGCGGTACTGCCGAGATCGTGAACGACTACGAGTTCGACCCTGATGCTGTTCCGAGAGATGCCAATCTGATGAACCTCACGTCGATGGTCTCAGCGCCTTTGATGGGAGGAGGCAGGCCGGTCGGAGTCATCAACGTGTATAACTGTCGTGACAGCGGAGGCTTCAGGAAGAGCGACGCGGTTCTTCTTTCCTCCCTTGCGGACCACGTCGCGATTGCGCTTGAGAACGCCAACCTGCTTTCGGACCTTAACACGAGGATACGCTCCCAGCTGACCCTTCTGGATACGGCTGTATCGCTCCAACGGGGCACCGACTCGAGCAGTATCTATCAGACGGTCGCGGAGAAACTCGGGGAGGTCGTTTGGTACGACGGCGTGAGCGTCTACAAGGTCGATCACGAGAACAAGATGATGGTGCCCGTCGTCGCCATCGGACGGAACGCATCTGAGATTATGAACGAAGTCTTCTCCATCAACGAAGGTTTGTCGGGTCACGTCGCACAAACGGGCGTCGCAGAGGTCGTCAACGACACCTTGACTGACGACCGGGCGTCGCTGGTAAGTGGCACGGAGGACGATGTCGAGCGGGAGGCGCTCATGGCTGTTCCGATGAAGGGCAGGGACGGAGTCATAGCGGTTCTAGCCATGTATAGGGAGACCGGCGGCAAGTTCTCGATTGAAGAGAGGGACATAGCCCTGCTGTTCGCCAACCAGGCGGCAGTGGCGGTGGAGAACTTCGAGCTCAGCAGCTCGAGGGAGCGGATGCTGGAGGAGACCCAGATCAAGATACTTCAGATGACGAAGGTGCTCGAGGTGACGACGTCCATCATGTACATGGATGACATCGATTCCGTTCTGCAGCGCGTCTCCGAAGCGGTGGTCGAATCGTTCGGTTTCAAGAGGGCGGAAGTACTGATGCTCGATGAAACTACGGGCGAGTTCATCATTTCGGGGTTATCAGGATTCCCGGAATGGATTCAGAGAGGAACCGTATCCGAAATGGATGTCGCAGTCGAGGGATTGAGACCCGAGTTTAAGGTCGGCGAGACGGCGCACTACATGCCGTACGAGCGCCAGCAGTTCGATGTCGACCGGTTCTACTTCCTCGCCAATCCGGGGCTGGCCGACCGCCCGAGGGAGTCGCCCGACGCGTGGCACGAGCGGGACCTGCTCGTGTTCGCCATGAAGGACCGCAGCAACCAGGTGATCGGGTACATGCTCGTCGACGAGCCGACCGACCTCAAGGTGCCGAAGAAGGAACAGATCGAGGTGCTTGAGATACTCGCCGGCATGGCATCGATCGCGGTCGTCAACTTCCGCCTATTCGAGAATCAGGTGGATGCGGTCAACGAGATAGCACTGCTCAACGATCTGATGACGCACGACATCAACAACTTCAACCAGGGTATCATGGGATATCTCGAGCTGCTTCTCGAGGACGAGCATCTGCAGGATAATCCGAGGAAGTACGCCGAGAGGGCGCTCGTTCAGGTCAGGAACAACGCCGGGCTGATAGACAACATGCGCACCCTCGCTAAGGTGAGGACGGCGGACGAAAAGGACTACTCGTCCCAGGACCTCGGGCTCGCGGTGAACGACGCTATCACCGTTGTGGAGAGGATGTATACCGACAGGCAAGTTATCGTCACGTCGTTGATACCTCCCAAGGAATGTTTCGTGAGGGCGAACAAGTTCCTCAGGGAACTCTTCGTCAACGTGCTGTCCAATGCCGTCAAGTTCGACCAGTCGATGCGGGTGAAGGTGAATGTGTCGGTGGATCAGGAAAGCACTACGGACGGCGAGTATTGGCACATTTCTATATCCGACTACGGTCGTGGCGTCCCCGACGACCGGAAGAAGACCGTGTTCGAACGGTTCGCCACGGGTATGACCGGCGTCAAGGGGTTCGGGCTGGGCCTATCCATCGTGAGCACGATGGTCGACAGATTCGGCGGGAGGATATGGATCGAGGACCGGGTTCCAGGGGACTACACCAAGGGAGCGGTCTTCAGGATCACGCTGCCTAAGGCGGAAGCGGTCGACGAGTGAGCGTTAGGGTCCGTCGTTCACGCTTTCTTGCGCTTCTTCGAAAAATCCAGTGCTGCTTTGACCAGACCGTAGTGCATCGGTGCCGGCTTCTGCGGCCTCGATTTGAACTCCGGATGGAACTGGGACCCCATGAAGAACGGATGGCCTTCGAGTTCGGCGATCTCCATCTTCCTTCCGTCCGGAGACCTGCCCGTGAACTTCAGCCCCTTCTCCTGTATCCTGTCTATGTATTGTGGGTTTATCTCGAACCTGTGCCTGTGCCTCTCGCTGATAGTCGTCGCGCCGTACAACTTGTACGCATTCGTCCCCTTCTCCACATCGATGTCCTGTGCCCCCAACCTCATGGTCGCGCCCTTCTTGGTCACCTTCTTCTGCTCGGGCAGGAGGTCGACGACCGGATGCGATGTGTGCGGTTCGAACTCCGTGGAGTTGGCATCGTGGAACATCAGCACATTCCTCGAGAACTCCACTACCGCCAGCTGGAAGCCCAGGCACACGCCCAGGAAGGGTACGCCGTTCTCGCGGGCGTACCTGATCGCCTCGATCTTGCCGTCGATCCCGCGCGAGCCGAACCCTCCTGGTATCAGTACCCCATCGGCCTCCTCAAGGAGCCGCACGCTATCCTCGTTCGTGATGTCCTCCGCTTCCACCCGGAGAAAAGTCACTCTCGCGTTCAGCTCGGCCCCTGCATGGGTGAGCGCCTCGTAGTGGCTCATGTACGAATCGCGTTGCTCCATATACTTCCCGACCAGGAGTATCTTCGCCTCCTTCTTCGGGTTCATCACCTTGTCCAGGAACTTCTTCCAGTCCGCTAGGCCGTTCTCAGGGACGTCCAACAACATCCTGTTCAGCAGATAGTCCGTCAGCTTCTGCTCCTCGAGGAACAGGGGTACCTGGTAGATCGACTTGGCGTCGGGCGCGCTTATCACTGCGTTCAGGGGGACATCGCAGAACAGCGCAATCTTCCTGCGGGCGCCGTCCTCGAGAGGCCTCTCGGACCGCGCGACGATTATGTCGGGCTGTATGCCGATGGCCCTCATTTCTTTCACGGAGTGCTGTGTGGGCTTCGTCTTCTGCTCCTTGAGCGCCCCGAGGGTCGGGACGAGCGTCGTGTGGACGAACACGTAGTTCTCGTGCCCCAGCTCCGAGTGCATCTGCCTCATCGCCTCGAGGAACGGCATCGACTCGATGTCTCCCACCGTACCCCCGAGCTCGACTATGACGATGTCCGCGCCAGACTTCCTGCCGACCTCAGATATCATCGACTTGATCTCGTTGGTGATGTGCGGTATGATCTGGACCGTCTTTCCGAGGAAGTTTCCATCCCTCTCCTTCCCTATGACGCTGTCGTAGACCTTCCCGGTGGTCATGACGTGGTCGCTGGTCAGGCTCGTATCGAGGTATCTCTCGTAGTTGCCCAGGTCGAGGTCCGCCTCTCCCCCGTCGTCCAGCACGAACACCTCCCCATGTTCGAACGGGTTGAGGGTGCCAGCGTCGAAATTGAGGTA
>JAJISI010000034.1 GCA_022848805.1 Thermoplasmatota archaeon | reverse complement strand
CCAGGCCCAGAGCCTATGGTCGCCTGCACGAAGGAAAGTTCTGCGAACAGTATCGCATCGCCAAACCACAGCGCCATGCCCGAATCCTGGGCGATGAGCGCGACCGTGAACGGCATGGGTGCGCCCGTGTCGTTAAACACGATGACAGTGTCGCCGACTCCCGCCTCCAGGTCCTCAGCGAGTACCGAGTTGATTACGGCGCTCCCGTTCGCCAGCAAATCTGCGGTTACCGGATTTCCGCTCTCGTCGAGAAGACTGTTGACCATGTGGGACGGGTCGAAGCCGAAGATGGTCACCCTCGGAGAGGACGAGTTGAGGCTGGGGTTGATGACTGGCAGCCATTCCCTGACCGCCGGGGCAAGTTTGTCCACATGCGGTAGAGCTCCGGCATCGACCGCTGACATGAGGTCGGTCGCGATGCTCTGATTGAAGTAAGTCATGTCGCCGGCCTCGTCGGTGGCGTACACGACTATGTCGACCTCGCCGGTGTTATCGAAGGTTTCCTGCTTGATGATGTAGTCGAGGGTGTCCCCTACGACCAGTGACCCAGATATCATGGCCGTGGCAATCAGCAGCCCCGAGACGACAATCACCACGAATCTCTTCCTTCGCGAGATGTTCCTGATCGCCATCTTGCCCACGTTGTAGTCGTGGGTTACGATTATGAATGTCTGTTTGTTCTTCTTGTTAAGGCTCTTCAGGAGGGTCATCACCTCCCCTGATATCTCGCTATCGAGGTTTCCCGTTGGCTCGTCACCGAATACTATCTCCGGATCGTTGACCAGGGATCGTGCGATCGTTACGCGCTGCTGCTCTCCGCCGGACAGTTCGGCTGGTTTGTGGGTCTCCCACTCCCTCAGGCCCACAGAGTCCAGCGCCTCCAGGGCCCTCTCTCTGGCGTCCCTCGGGTTGCGCCCCCCGAGAAGCAGGGGTAGCTCGACGTTCTCGGCGGCCGTGAGGACGGGGAGCAGGTTGTATGCCTGGAATATGAATCCTATCTTCTCCGCCCTGTATCGGGTGCGCTCGCGGTCCGACATAGATGTGAGCGGTATCCCCCCGATGACCACCTCGCCATCAGTGAGGTCGTCCAGCCCAGACATGCAGTTGAGGAGGGTCGTCTTGCCGCACCCGGACGGCCCCATCACCGCCACCATCTCCCCGCGCTTGATCGAGATGCTCACACCTCGGAGTGCCTCGACCTTCACCTTGCCAGTGTCATAGGTCTTCGTGACATCCTTGACCACGACGATGTGGTCTGGTTCCGAGCATTCCTCTGTGGTTTGTATCTGGTCTGATTCGCTCATATGCCTCACCTACTGGATGCATGCGGCAGTCGCGCGAATTTCCGAATCCCTCTCTCTCACGAGCCGCACGTGTTACGATGCTGTCTATCCGGGGGGGGCATATTACCTTTTTGGTGGGGCGCTCGGCCAGCAATGTAGGGTTCCTAGAAGCTAGGTTTATTACTCCAGCCTCCTTTTCCCTGACATCATGCTAGATTCGCTTGACCACATCCGCAATGTCGACACGCGCAACATGCTACAGATGGCTGCCGACATGCCTGGCCACCTTAGGGACTCGAATCTCGTCGGCCGCTCGGCACAGATCGAGCACGATGACATCAGTAACATCGTCATCTGCGGCCTGGGAGGCTCCGCAATAGGTGGCGACATGATATCCACATGGCTGTCGGAATCCTGCAGGATCCCTTGTGAAGTGACGAGATCCTATTCCGTCCCTGCGCATGTGGGGCCCGGTTCTCTTGTCATCGCCGTGAGCTACTCTGGCGACACCGAAGAGACGCTCAGCATGGCCGACAGCGCTTTTGCCAGTGGGGCCGAAGTCGTAGCGGTCTCCTCGGGGGGCCGGTTGAAGACAGTCGCGGAAGACAGGGGAACCGTCCACTGCGAAGTCCCGTCAGGTCTGGTCCCGCGCGCGACCGTGGGCCACGTGTTCGGTGCGATCGTGGGAATACTTGAGAGTGCCGGGATAACTGAAGCTACAGAAGACATGGGGGAGACGGCCACCGTCCTTAGCAGAATCATATCCGACTGTGGTCCTGCTGTCGGGACATCGGAGAACCCCGCCAAGAAGCTGGCGCACGAGCTGCACGGGACTGTCCCTGTTTCCATTGGATATGGCCTGTCCGTGCCGGTGGCGAAGAGGTGGGCGAACCAGTTCAACGAGAACGCGAAGGTGATAGCGTTCAGCGACGAGCTGCCTGAGATGAACCACAACGGCATAGTCGGCTGGGTCGGCGACGGTAGATGCCAGGGCTATTCGATGATATTCCTGGACCACGACATGTGCGACGGCATGATGGCACGAAGGGTCGCTGCCACGAAGGACATGCTTAAAGATCGCGTCAGGGTTTTTGTCTCAACCGCCATGGGGCGATCTCTTCTCGCGAAGATGTTCTCCCTTGTGATCGTCGGCGACTTCACCAGCATATACGCGGCCCTGCTCAGGGGGGAGGACCCATCGACGACAGAGCCTATCGATGCCCTCAAGAAGATACTCTCAGAAAAGGGCACTTGACCGATCGAACAGCTTATGTTCTCGAAGCATTGATGAATAAAAAAAGTGCCTTGAGAGGGCCGAAGCCCCCTCGTCGGTGCATCCCATCCTTGGCCTTGTAGGCTGGCCCATCCTTCCCTTCTGTTCGTGCTGACAGCGGGCGACTTGCGGTCCCCCGACCGTCTCTTGCGTGAGGCTCTCAGTGCCTTGGCTTGCCGCGGGCACTTCACTTGATTCTCATCTTCGACGCGACCCGGGACATCCCCTTCCTCGTGTCGCGTTCGTTCGTGGTCTCCGCGATCTTACTCCTGATTGCGTCCTTCCCTTCGAGGTAGTAGCGCTTCCTCTCCTCGACCCATGTCGTTAGCGCGAGGGTCACAGCCTGGGAGACATCGCTGGCGTCTCCGCTGGCTATGAACATATCAACATCGTCTGCAAGGGCGGAAGGTATCGTCGCTGTGATCTTGTCTGAGTTCCAGGACATCGCCTCATCGCCGACGTACGCGGCAATGGCATCCCTCGCGACGTCCGAAACCGTCTGCTGGCCTGTCCTCTCTCGTATGGCCTCAAGCTCCTTGAGATCATCCTCCGGGATCCTGACGTTCAGACGAGCTGACCTGGCAGACATGTATTCTCAGAGCCTCGTATGACGAATTGTCGCACACCTTATAAATAGCTATCTGGAAATCCGCCGACCACCGCTTCCTGTGGAACCATTGGATCTTTTGAGCCTCATGATTCACGGACGCCTTCCGATGCTTGTCGTAATCCCTTGCGACGAATCGACCAGGTGTCGCGTCTTGGCAAATACGTTTTTAATGTTCGACGGTTTCCCTGCCACCGTGAAGACTTCAAGGGAGATCGTCCAACAAATCCGGAACACGACGGACCAGCACAACAGCTGGTTCAAGGAGTCGCTCCCTCTGATTGCTTCGGAGAACGTTCTCAGCCCTGCAGCCAAAGAAGTGATGAACTCGGACCTCCACAACAGATATGCCGAGGGTCTTCCAGGCAAACGATACTACCAGGGCAACATCTTCATCGACGAGATCGAAAGCGTGTGTGAGGAGCTTGCTCGCGAGGTGTTCAGGTGCAAGTTCGCTGATGTCAGATCCATTTCGGGGACTGTCGCAAACCTTGCTGTGTTGATGGCGGTCGCCAAGCCTGGAGACAAAATGACTGCGGTGGGTCTCTCCGACGGAGGTCACATATCCCACGCCAAGATCGGCGCCCTCGGCCTCAGGGGGGTGAAGGGCCACAACTACCCGTTCGACAGGGAGACTATGAACATCGACCCCGAGGGGACAAAGAGGCTTCTCAGGGAGGTCAAGCCCAAAGTCGCGTTGTTTGGACAGTCCGTGTATCTGTTCCCCACTCCTTTGAAGGATCTGCAGGACACGTTTGCCGAGATAGGATGTACCGTCTGGTACGACGCCGCACACGTCCTTGGTCTGATTGCGGGCAACCGGTTCCAGGACCCGCTCAGAGAGGGCGTCGACATCATATCAGGGAGCACCCACAAGACCCTTCCAGGGCCGCAGCACGGCATGATCATCTCGGACCTTGTCAAGGAGGGGATGGAGTCCGCACTCAGAAGAGGTGTGTTCCCCGGAGTCACGAGCAATCACCATCTTCATTCAGTGGCCGCGCTGGCAGTGACGCTGGCCGAGACGAGGGAGTTCGGAGAGGCCTATGCGGACCAGACCATAAGGAACGCGAAAGCCCTAGCCCAGGCGCTGCACGAGCGAGGGTTCGACGTGTTGTGCGAGCCCAACGGTTTCACGAAGTCCCACACCATCGTCGTGGATGTCAAGGGGCATCATGGCGGGGCGAAGGTCGCGAAATCCCTCGAGGACGCGAACATCATCGTCAACAAGAACCTACTCCCTTGGGACGACGACCCCGTCAGGCCGAGCGGTATCAGGATAGGCTCCCAGGAGGTCACCCGACTGGGGATGAAGGAGAATGACATGGCCGAGGTCGCCGAGCTGGTCTCCAGGGTGGTGATAAAATCCAGGCCTCCGACGGAAGTGAAGGACTCAGTCAGGGAGTTCAAGCGCGGTTTCACGAAGGCCCACTATTGTTTCTTCGAGGGTGAGGACGCCTATGATTATCCGTCCTATCACGGCGCCCTCTGAGCGGTAGCCCCGTCTTCATGTTACTTATATTCCGAAGTGCAATCCAGTAGTGCGGATTACTGATGGCCACACGTACGAAAGCTCTCAATGTCGGCGTAGCTTCGGTCAGCTTTGTCATCTTCCTTCTTGTGCTCACCAGCATATATCCGTTCCCTGCGGGTGACTTCAATGTCGATCTACCATCTCCCAACGAGATCGTCTGGAACTACGACTCGGGAGTCGTGACTGTCACAGCGCCCTTCTCGATAGACAACGGCGGATTCTATGATGTGGACGACCTCGAACTGCGCTACGAGGTGACGAACTACACGAGCGTGCCCATCGCCCAGGACGTCATCGACCTGGGCACCGTGAAGGCTGGAGCGGTCACAGCTGGCGAGATAGAGTTCTCCTTCGACCTGCTTGAACTTTACAACGAAGGGCTCACGTGGATGGTCTTTAACGACGACCTCCTCAACTTCGTCGTCGAAGTGTCATGCTTCTACACGATGAAGCTGGTGAAGTTCGACGCAAGGTACTCGGTGAGCCTCCCATGGAACGCACTCATCCAGGACGTCTCGGTCGAAGACATCAGGTCCGACCCAGGCTCGATGCAGCTCGCCGTTGACTACAGGGTGGCGACATCCGATATCCTGTCGAGTGACGCGGTCCTCACGGCCTCGCTTCTCGATGGGTCTAGTGTGGTCTCCGAGGTATTCGAGACAGTGCGACTGGGAACGATTCACACAGGAACTCTTCTGTTCGATGTGCCGGTCGGCTCGAGCCCTGACTCGGTCCTACTGGAGATCAACATCGCGGGATTCCAGGTGGATGTCTTGTACGTTCTCCCAGCGGGGGTGGTCCCATAGCGCATAAGGGGAGGATTCCGGATACTGTTTGGACCGCGTTCACGGAGACCCTCCGTTTCATCGTCGTCCCTCTCGTGCTGGTGAATCTGATCAACGAGAACTATCCACAGCTGGCTACTGCGTTCATGCCTCAGATCAAGATGTTCGTGCTGTTCTTCGGGGGCATGATCGTCGCCTCAAGCACACTTGAGGCTGCCCACCGGCCGGGGACCCATACCAGGATGATGTTCGGGCTGTTCGCTATCGCGTTTGTTTGCATGTGGTTCTTCGTCGTCTTCGGCGGAGGGATCGCCGAACTGACCTACGGCCCGTACTTCGTGAGGTTCGACATGAGCCGGCTCATCTACATCGTGATCGTCGGGCTGTCGTTCAAGGGGCTTCTGGTTGTCTCGACGTTCTACGACTTCAAGGACCATGAGAGGGAGCGTGCTAGGAAGCAGAGGCTCGAGCATATGAAGAAGAAGGCCCAAGCGTCCAGGCCTCCTCCGCCGCCGCAGTCGAGGTCCGCCTTCTTCGCTGCCCTGAAGTCTACGGAGTTCGAGGTGACAGCGGACGATGATATCGACCACGCTCTTTCTATGCCTGCGAGACCGGTCGCGAAGGGGATGAAGGTATGCGTGGTCTGCGGCGCCGAGGCGCCCGTCAAGGACTACGTGTGTCGGAACTGCGGCGAGTGGTTCCCCTCCGACTCCCAGGAATAGCCCTCTTCTCGCCGATGGACGCAACCAGTTCGCACACCTTGCACCGGTCGCCGACGGTCGGCTCTCCACACTCGCACCGACGTAGCTTCGCGGGCGGAGTGGTCTTCTCCAATGCTTCCAAGATCTTCTCGTGGCTCTTAAGGATCGAATGCCTCGTACCTGGGTATTTGTCTTCCAGCTGCGAGACGATCGCTCTGTAGTCGTTCCTGAGAGCTTCAGAGGCGTAGGGACACTCGAGGTCGTGGTAAGGTATCTCGTTGATCAGCGCATACAGGACGACTTCGTTCTCAGGGATCGTCCTCATGGGTTGGATCCTCGGGACGAGGTTGGGCTGAAGCCGTCTATGCGGACCCAACCTCGCCAATCGTCCTACATCGCCTCTCGAGAAGTTCATCATGACTGATTGTGCGGTGTCGTCGAGGTTCAGTCCCGTGGCAAGCCTGGTCGCCCGCCAATCCCTGGCCGCGCGGTTCAGAGCGGATCGTCTCATCACACCGCAGTAGCTGCAGGTGGACATGTTCCTCTCCGCCTCGGCGACGTCGTCCATCGTGAAGCCGTGTAGCTCGTTGAATGAGACGACGATGTGCTCGATGTCGAGGGCCTTACAGTTATCGGCCACCATGGGGATCGCGTTGTCCCGGTACCCTTCTATTCCTTCATCGACGGTTATCGCGCAGAACTCCGTGTCCCTTCGGGAGCCCAGTATTCTTCTGAGGAGGAACATCATGACCGTGCTGTCCTTTCCACCAGACACGGCCATCGCTACCCTTTCGTCCGTCTGCAGGTCGACCTGCCTGCGCAATTCGTGCTTGACCCTTCTCTCGAAGAACTCAATGAAGTGTCGCTTGCATAGATGCGCCCCGCTGTACCTCACCAAGATGACTGAGTTCTTGGAGCACCTGTCACAGGTTTTCACGCTGGCCTGATTTGCCCAAGGCGTATTTATTCCTTCGTCGAGCGGCCCTTGAATAGTTATTAGTAAACCTACCGCATTCGAGGCGATGATATCGAATGCATACTGTCTGGGTGGAGAAATACCGGCCGAGGAAGCTCTCCGACGTGATAGGGCAGAAGGCGATCTTGGAGCGTCTGGAATCCTACGTCAGAACGAAGAGCATGCCTCACATGCTGTTCGCAGGCCCAGCAGGTTGCGGCAAGACCACATGCGCCATCGCCCTCGCAAGGGAGTTGTACGGCGATGAATGGCACGGAAACATGATCGAGCTCAACGCCTCCGATGAGAGGGGCATAGACATCGTCCGCGGCAAGATCAAAGATTTCGCAAGAGCTGCTACGATAGGTCAGGAGGATTTCAAGATAATATTCCTCGACGAGGCCGA
Source organism: Thermoplasmatota archaeon (assembly GCA_022848805.1). Taxonomy (GTDB): domain Archaea; phylum Thermoplasmatota; class Thermoplasmata; order UBA10834; family UBA10834; genus UBA10834. The sequence goes on along the minus strand of JAJISI010000034.1, from coordinate 3,360 downwards.
CTCTCTTACGAACGACGCCCAGGCCGCTCTGAGGCGGACCATGGAGAGATACACCCAGACATGTCGTTTCATCCTGTCCTGCAACTACTCTTCGAAGATAATCGAGCCGATACAGTCGAGATGCGCTGTGTTCAGGTTCAAGCCGCTGACCGAAGCGGACGTGAAGGCCTATCAGACTAGGATCGCCTCCGCGGAGGGGTTCGAGGTGAAGCCGGACGGTTTGGATGCGATAACCGCTCTCGCTGCTGGTGACCTCAGGAAGGCGGCGAACATACTCCAGGTCGCGGCCTCGACATCGAAGATCATCGACCAGGATGCCGTGTACGAATCGACGGAGAGCATCCGCCCATCTGAGATCGATGATCTTCTGACCATCGCCCTGAAGGGGAATTTCACGGCTGCGCGTTCGAAGCTGGACGAGCTGATAGTCCGCCATGGCCTCTCGGGCGAGGATATAGTCCTGGGCATACACCGGGCTGTGTTCGACCTGCCCGTCTCTGAGGATTCGAAGATTCGCCTCATCGATCGCGTAGGGGAGGCGGAATTCCGTATCGTCTCCGGCTCGAGCGAGCGCATCCAGCTCGAGGCGTTGCTCGCCCATTTCGCGAACGAGGGTCGAAGCTCGAAGTGCTGAAGCAGGAGCCGCCCCTGAGTTGGTGCGGTCCACAATGGTTATATACCGTCTGCATGTTTGAGGCGCCAGAGGGACTAGAATGGCTAGGTTTCCAGAAGCTGAGGCCCGGAATCTCGTCAAGAAGATATGCATGAGCTGCTATGCTCGAAACGCTATCAAAGCCACAAGATGCAGGAAGTGTGGCTACAAGGGGCTCCGACTCAAGAGGAGAGAAGCCAAGAAAGCCTGATCAGCCGTCCGTGGGGCGTTTGTGAGCGTCATTCTTCTTCGCGAAAATCCAGAGGGAGAACATCGTCGTCTAACCGCCGACTTTCAGAACCGACCGCGCCGTCTCACATCGGGAAAGAAAAAAAGATTGGGTGGAGGGGACTCCACCGCAGTTGGGCATCACCCCTTGGTTTACACCTCTCCTCCTTTCTACAAAAGAGCGTGTGCCAAATCGGCAAGCGTGACTTGACTCCGCCCTCTTTAACCCTTCTGCTCTTGAAGTATAAATTGACGCAGTTATGGCTACAAATGCTGCCTTGACCCGTTGCAAAGTAGCAACTAGAACCTTTTTATTTGAAATTTGCCCATTACATGCCTATGTGGAGGTTTCTTCGCTCTGAGATGATGGTCATCCTCTCCATGGTCGAGGACGCAACGCGCACTGACAGAGAGATAGCCGAGCTCTACGACATGAACATTGGCACGGTCGCCGCGGTCAGGCGCAGGCTCGTGGATGCGGGAGCCGTGTACTACGTCAACGTACCGTCGTTCAATAAGCTCGGGTGTGAGCTGATGGGCTTCCATATCGGGTCGACGGACCCTGCGGTGTCAAGCGATGTGAAAGTCTCGAACTACATCGAGTTCTGCTCGAAGGCGCCTCAGGTATATGACGCGATAATCGGAGGCAACTCGATTGCGCTCTACAGCGTGTTCAAGAACGCCACCGAGATGGAGAAGTTCGCTCAGAGCCATAACCGCTTCTTCTCGGGGTCGAAGCGTGCGTCCAAGGCGAAGCTCGATACGACCACTTTCCCCTATTCGATCTCCCGTGGCACCTATGCAACGAACTTCGCGCCTTTGGTACACCGGTTCTTCAAGTTGGACGTGCCAATGCCCAAGCCTCGTCCCACGACGTCAGAAGAGGTCGAGGAGATGGATCTGAGCGAGAACGAGCAGCGGGTCCTGCTCGCGTTGGTGGAAAACCCGATGGTATCTGACAGGAGGATAGCGCCTTTGGCCAAGCTCTCACGTCAGGCGGTGACGAGGATCCGGCACAAGTTGGAGGAAAACGGATACTACACATCCATCTGCGTACCTCGGCTTTACAAGTGGGGATTCGAGATATACGCCGTGATGCACGCTCAGTTCAGGCTAGATTTCGGATGGAGCCGAAGGTTAGAGCGTCAACCGAAGGAGACCACCGAATTGTCCTTCTACACCCTCTCCAAGGCGGACGAGGGGGTGGGCAATTACATGATTTCATCCTTCCAGGAGTACGTGACCAGCGTCGACCCGCTGCTTGCCTGGTACCACAAGAGCGGGGCGTTCGATGGCGACCCCGAGATAACCCTGTTCTCCTTGGAACAGTGCATCGAGCTCAAGACCTTCGAGTTCGGGCCTGCACTCAGGCACATTACGGGCATTTCCCACTGACATTCCGCCCGGCTGAGAAGTAACGTGTATATACGCGCCTAGTCAATACGAGCTATACGGTGGTGCAGATAAAAATAACACCGCAGATGTCGAGCAGATGGATGAAAGCGGTCTTCCTTATCCTGCTGGGATTCGTCCTGCTGCTGTACCATGATGGTTTCATCGACGACCTCGAGAGGAACGCAGCCGATGAGCTCGACATGTCCTTCGAAGGGACGTGGGACCTCCTCAGGGTGCTCATCTGGGTTCTGATTGCTTGGCTGTTCTTCGACGCAGTCATGATAATCGCCCTGAGCCTCAAGATGGATACACACACGCTCAGCGACGTTGTCGCCAGGTTGGACGTCATCGAGAAGCGGCTACCTCCCCGAAGAACGAGGACAGCGATCATGGCCCCGGCCATTGAAAAAATGGTCCCAGAAACACCGGCCATGGAGCCAGAGGAAGAACCTCCTCCTCCCCTCGAGTAGGTAGAAAAGAGCTTCGGATGTCAACGGACCGTTCTCGTCTCTTCACTTCGTAGAGGATGCTTTCTTCTCGTTCTTCTTAGTCTTCTTTGAACAGTCCATGTTGACGCAGAGCACCCACGGCACTTTGTTGCCCTTCTGCCATACCTTGATTACCGGGGCCCCGCACTCGCTGCACGCCTCGCCAGTCGGGACGATTTTGCCTTTCTGAGGCAGGGGGAACATCGTCCTGCAATCCGGATAGCGTACGCACCCAGTGAACCGCTTGCCCTTTCTCGACTGGATCGTTGTCATGTCGCCGCCGCACTCCGGGCATTTCCCTATGTACCTCTGTTTCTGCGCACTCTTGCACTTCGGGTCTATGCAAACCACGACGGGCGCCTGACCCGTTGACACGATCCTTATCTTAGGTGCTCCGCACACCTCGCATGGCTCGTTCGCCGACTGGACCAGCATACCCTTCGGGAGAGGGTAAGTCTTCCTGCATTCGGGGTATTGAGAGCATCCCGCGAAGGAGTCTCCGTCGCGTTTCCTTATCTCCACTATCTCCCCCGACTCGCACTCCGGGCACTTCCCCAGGGACCTCTGCTTCATGAGCGCCTTCCTGATGTCGTCGCC
>JAJISI010000033.1 GCA_022848805.1 Thermoplasmatota archaeon | reverse complement strand
TCGCAGACACCGAGGCCGAAAAGGGTGAGAAGGAATGAGGGAGCGCACCTTCGTGATGGTGAAGCCAGACGGCGTCCAGCGAGGGCTGGTCGGCGATATCGTGTCGCGGTTCGAAACTAGGGGATTCAGGATATGCGGCGTCAAGATGATGAAGATCCCGAGGGAGCTGGCGGAGCGTCACTACGAGGAGCATAAGGGGAAACCCTTCTACGAGGCGCTTCTGTTGTACATCACATCCGATCCAGTCGTTTGCATGGTGCTCGACGGCGAGAACGTCGTCGCGGTGGTCCGTACCATGATGGGCAAGACGAACCCACAGGATGCCGCTCCTGGCACGATCAGAGGCGATCTCGCCCAGGTGACTGGTAGGAACGTCATCCATGGGTCGGATTCGTCCGAGAGCGCCAAGCGTGAGATAAACCTGTTCTTCAACGACTACGAGCTGCATAATTACGAGAAGCCGGAAGAGGATTGGCTTTTCGAGAAGTGAATCGACACAGCCCGTCGTCGTGCTCGCAACGGGCATCGGCGTCAGTCGCCGTGCCCTGTCAGTTTTTCCATCCAACTGGGTTAATTTGATATATCGTCCAGCCCTTGGACGAGGTTGTGCCCGTGCGACAACCGATCGTGTCAGTGCTTGGCCATGTGGACCATGGCAAGTCGACTATCCTCGACAGCATCAGGGGAACCAACGTGGTGTCGAGGGAAGCGGGCGGCATCACGCAGCACATCGGGGCGACTGATGTTCCCATAGAGACCATATACTCGCTGTGTGGGGGGCTGGTCGGTGGCCAGAGGTTCGCAGTTCCTGGCCTTCTGTTCATCGACACGCCAGGCCACTACTCGTTCATCAGCCTGCGCAGCCGCGGGGGCGCCCTGGCGGATCTGGCGATACTCGTCGTAGACATCAACGAGGGGCTGAAGCCGCAGACGACTGAGTCGATCAGCATCCTGCGGAAGCTCAGAACCCCCTTCGTCATCGCTGCGAACAAAATCGACCTCATACCCGGATGGAGGGCTCAGAAAGGGAAGCCCATAGGTGAGTCGCTCGAGGCACAGGACCCACGAGTCTCCTCCGAGCTGGACGAGAAGTTGTATGCCCTCGTGGGAAGGCTTTACGAGGTGGGCGATTTCAGCGCTGACAGGTTCGATAGGATCGCAGATTTCACCAAGTCCGTGGCGATCGTGCCGGTAAGCGGTAAGACGGGAGAAGGGCTCGCGGACCTCCTGCTCATCCTGATCGGCCTTGCACAGAAATTCCTCGAATCGGACCTGCAGACGGAGGAAGGTCCTGGTGAAGGGACCGTCCTCGAGGTGAAGGAGGACAGGGGCATGGGCACCGTGATGGATACGATCGTCTACAGCGGGACGATGACCGTCGGGGATACCATAGTCATATCTTCCGCTAAGGGTGCGCCCATACAGACGAAGATCAGGGCGATGCTTCGCCCCAAACCGCTTGACGAGATAAGGGACCCGAACCAGAAGTTCGATCATGTCGATTCGGTCTCAGCCGCTACGGGTATCAGGGTCGTCGCTCCGAACTTGGAGGACGCCATGGCCGGAGGGCTCGTCAGGGTCGCCTCGGATGATATCGAGAAGACGTTGGAGGAAGTGCAGAAGGCGAGCGCGATAGACGTCGAGCTATCGGAGCAGGGCATCATAGTGCGCGGCGACACCGTCGGCTCCTTGGAGGCGCTTGCGTTCGAGGCTAAGAACGCCGAGATGCCGCTGCGGAAGATAGGCATCGGGAACGTCTCCAGGAAGGACGTCGTGGAAGCGTCGAACTTCGACGATCCGCTCCACAAGGCGATATTCGCATTCAGCGTGGGCGTCAACGCCGACGCGCGCGGCGCCGCCCGGGAGCTGGGCGTCACGCTTTTCGAGAGCAAGGTCGTCTATAAGCTCTTGGAGGACTACGAAGTCTGGTGCAAGGAACGCTCACGTGAGCTCGAGGCTAAGAAAAGGCTTGCGATAGTCTATCCTGGGAAGGTGTCCATCCTGCGGGATCACGTGTTCCGCGTCAGCAAGCCTGCGATAGTGGGCGTGAGGGTTCTAGCCGGCAGGGTTCGCCCTGGCCATGGCCTCATGCGGGACGACGGACGACCCGTGGGAAGGATAAAGAGTATCAGAAAGGGGGAGAAGACCCTTCCTGAGGCGAGAATGGGCGACGAGGTTGCGATCGCCATCGACGCCGCGACCGTCGGCAGGCAGATAGATGTCGAGGACATCCTGTTGGTGGACGTGCCCGAAGGCCACGCACGGGAGCTGCTCTCTCAGAAGCTCTCGATGGACGAGCAAGAGGTGCTGGATGCCGTCCTGAAGATCAAGAGGAAGGAGAGGCCTTTCTGGGGAAGTTGAGCGACCCTTTGCGGAACCCCCTCCAGTGGTTCCAGTCGCTCCCGAAACCTATATAACTCCTTGCGCATTAGGGCGTCCTGCGACGCTGGAGTTGATTGTGTGGCAGAGTTCAGAGCCGTCATAAACGATACGAAGGACGGAAAGTCATATCAGGTGCCAGTCTTAGGGCATCACGCCAATACGCTGATAGGCAAGAAGATTGGCGATACCATAGATGGTATATTCGTCGGACTTCCAGGCTACAAGCTGACGATCACTGGAGGCAGCGACAAGGATGGTTTCCCGCTTAGGAAAGACCTGCCTGGTCCCCGCAGGAAGAAGCTGCTCGTATCGAAGAGCATAGGTTTCAGGTCCAAGGAGAGCGGCCTCAGAAGGAAGAAGAACTTCAGGGGCAACACGATATCCCCGGACAGCGTCCAGGTCAACCTCAAGGTCAGCCAACACGGCACGAAGCCCGTCTCGGAACTCATCAAGAAAGAGGAGAAGAAAGAATAATGAATGTCCCCTCCCAGCCAGAGACGAACATCGGCATGATCGGCCATGTCGACCATGGCAAGACCACGCTGACCAAGGCTCTGACGGGGGAATGGACGGACAGGCATTCTGAAGAGGTCAAGAGGGGCATATCGATCAGGCTCGGATACGCCGACGCCAGCTTCTACAAGTGCGGTGCTTGCGAAGAGCCCGCGTGTTACACCAACCTGCCCGAGTGTCCTGAATGCGAAGGCAAGTGCGAGCTGCTCAGGGCGGTGTCCTTCGTCGACTCGCCCGGTCACGAGACCCTGATGGCGACAATGCTGTCTGGTGCGGCGATAATGAACGGGGCGCTCCTGCTGGTCGCCGCCAACGAGAAATGTCCCCAGCCGCAGACGAGGGAGCATCTCATGGCCCTGAGCATCATCGGCGTCGACAAGATTGTCGTCGTGCAGAACAAGGTAGACCTCGTCACCAAGGAGCAGGCGGTACAGAACTACAACGAGATCAAGGAGTTCCTGAAGGGCACGATCGCCGAGGATGCGCCTGTCATACCCATATCCGCCCATCACAACATGAATATCGACACGCTCATAATGGCCATCGAGAAGGCCATCCCATCGCCTCAGCACTCCGATAAGAACCCCGTGAGGATGTACGTGGCTAGGTCGTTCGACTTCAACGTGCCTGGTACCGAGCTGAAGAGCTTGAAAGGCGGGGTCATAGGCGGCTCGCTGACCGAGGGGAGCTTGAAGATCGGGGACGAGATAGAGGTCCGCCCCGGAAGGAAGGTCGAGACTAGCAGGGGCGTCTCTTGGGAGCCCATGGTCACGACGGTACGCTCACTCCTCGCGGGCACCCTAGAATTGGACGAGGCCACGCGAGGAGGGCTGATCGCGATAGGCACAGGGCTCGATCCGAGCTTCACGAAGTCGGATTCCCTAGTCGGCCGAATCGCTGGAAAGCCTGACACACTCCCGCCGGTCCTGGAATCGCTGACGATAAGGACGGAGCTCCTGAAACGCGTCGTTGGGATGTCGTCCGAGCAGGCCGTCGAAGACTTGAAGACTAACGAGCCTCTCATGCTGAGCGTGGGGACCGCCACGACCGTGGGCGTAGTAACGAGCGGCAGGTCGGACTCTGCCGAAATCTCTCTGAAGATACCTGTCTGCACGGAGAAGGGTCAGCGCATAGCGATATCCCGGAAGATCGCCGGGAAGTGGCGCCTGATCGGATACGGCGTCGTCGAGTAAGACGCGGGTGTGGATTCTCTTGGTGAGGGCTCTCGTCGTCGATGCCAATGGTCTTTTGATGCCGTTCCAGTTTCGTCTCAACCTTGACACTGAGATAGCACGACTACTCGGGGAGGTGCCCGTGCTCGTCCCGGAATCGGTCCTGGGCGAGCTGGAGAGGCTAGGTACGAAGGAGGCCAAGGCCGCCCTGGCGCTCGCCCGCAAGTACGAAGTCGTCTCGACGGAACTCTGCGGAGACGACGCAGTCATCGATGTCGCGGAGAGGCATTCCGGGGCCGTGCTCACGAACGACAGAGAGCTCATAGAACGGCTCAAGAAGCGTGCGATCCCCGTGCTTCGTCTCAGGAGCGGACATTTTCTGGTTCTCACGGGCTGCACATCGGACTGAGCTTATCAGACGGGGGGTTATGTCGCATAGACCCGCCAGAATCGGTCGGCCGAAAGGCTATTATGAGGCCTAGCATATCCGAAGCATGCCATGCATGAAAAGCAGATCGCCACCCTGAAGCACATCGCTCTAATGGGTGGCGTGCATGACTACATCGCCATATCCTCGAGGGAGCTGGGGAACGTACTCGAGATCAGCCAACAGTCCGCCTCGAAGAAGATACTGGAGCTTCTTGGGGAGGGTCTGATCGAGCGCGACCTCGGCGCAAGGAGGCAGAGGATCAAGCTGACGGACAAGGGGTTCGATCTGCTCAGGAAGGAGTACTCCGATTATCAGAGGATATTCGAGATGAAGGACCATCTCGTCATAATCGGCGTCGTCACCTCCGGCCTTGGCGAGGGGCAGTACTACGTCAACCAGGAGGCGTACGCCGAGCAGTTCCAGAAGAAGCTCTGGTTCAAGCCCTACGAGGGGACCCTGAACCTCAGGATATCCAGCCCGGAACTCCCCAAGGTGGATGTACTGCGTAAGTCAGAAGGCATACTGATAAAGGGGTTCGAGAAGGATGGGCGCACGTTCGGCGATGTGAAGTGCTTTCTCGCAACCATCCACAATATGGAATGCGCAGTCGTCCTGCCGGTCCGGTCGCATCATGTGGACATAATCGAAGTCATATGCAAGTACCATCTGAGGCGGTCCTTGGGTCTCAAGGACAGCGACCAGGTGGAGCTCATAGTCTCTCTCTAGCGCGGCCGCGCCCTCACAGCTTCTTCGAGACGTAGCCGAGGACGGACTCGAATACGGCTCTTCCGTCCCCAGCACCGTCCGGGTTGCGCGTCCAGTCCGGGTGCGTGTACCTGAAGAACACTCTCTCGGGATGCGGCATGAGCCCGAAGACGTTTCCCTCGCGGTTGCATATCCCCGCGATGTTCTCGGTCGAGCCGTTGGGGCACCACGGATATCCTGCGAGCTCCCCTTCTGGGTTCACATACTTGAACACCAGCTGGTCGTTGTCGTCCAGCTCCTTAACGATCTTCTTCGAGCGGTCGACGGGGAACGTCAGCTTGCCCTCGGCGTGGGCGGATGGTATGGCCGATATCTTGTTGCTCGGGATCTTGGTGGTGAAGGCGCAGCTTCCTCTGTTCACCTTCTTCAGAAGCGTGGGACGACACTCGAACCTCGCCGAATCGTTCGTGCTCAGCACGGCCTCCGGCACCTCCGTCATTATGCCTGACATGGCTGGCAGTAGCCCCGTCTCGACGAGTATCTGGAATCCGTTGCATATCCCGAGTACGGGTTTTCCCGCGCGCACGAACTCCTCCAGGTCGCGCGAGAGTCTGCTCTTAATCCGGGCGGCGAATATCGCCCCTGCGCGTACATAGTCCCCGGACGAGAACCCGCCCGGGAGCACGAGGACCTGATAGTCTGCCAGGGACCGCTTCTCGTCGGATGTGACATCCGTCCCTGTCAGCTGCTTGAGGTGCACCTTCTCCGGTTTCGCCCCGAGGCGCTTGAAGGACAGGTATGACTCCTCCTCGCAGTTCGTACCCTCTATCCTGAGAACGCACACGCGCGCGTCGCTGACCTTCATCCGATCATCCTCCAGAGAGTCGAGCCGAAGCTCTTCGCCAGCTTCTCGACCTCGAGGTCGACGAGCTTCCTGCTGGAGCCGATGACGAGGGACGAGTCTCCGACCCTGCCCAGCTTGACGACTTTCGTTCTTCGGTCCTTCGGCAGATGCTTCTCCTTGCCTTTCCGTACCTCGATCAACCACCTGCTGTTGCTTTCACTGAATAGCTTCACATCGGACCTGAGACGCCCGAGTTTCTCAAGGTTCAGGTTCGCGCCCACATCCCCTCCGATGCACATCTCCGCCGATGCGACCGCCAATCCTCCGTCAGAGATGTCGTGACATGCTACGATGACCCCTCTCTCTATGCCTTTGGTGATGACGTCCATGCCTGCTCTGAGGGCGGTTGTCTTCACATCCGGAACCTTGGATGAATGGCCTCCTGCCGACCTGTGATACGCTGAGGCACCCATCTCCTGCCCCGTCTCTCCGACGAGGAAGATGGGGTTGCCCTCTTTCTTGAAGTCTGAGGTGACGCACTTCCTGACATCCCTCACTATGCCACACCCGAGTATTACCGGCGTTGGAAGCACCGACCCCTTGGGGGATTCGTTGTAGAAGCTGACATTGCCCGAAGGTATCGGGAGGTCGAGATCGTCCGCGACCTCCCCGATTCCCCTGACCGCCTCCCTGAACTGCCATAGTCTGTCTGGTATCTCCGGGTTCCCGAAGTTGAGACAGTCGGTAAGTGAGTGCGGGCGAGCTCCGACGGCCGCGATGTTCCTGCAGACCTCGTCGACGCAGGTCTTGCCTCCTCTGTAGGGATCTCCGGCCACAGCGAACGGGTTCGAAGATGTTGCTATCGCAAGGCCTCTGAACGATTCCTCGACGGGCTTCAGGACTGCAGCGTCGCCGTGCGTCCAGTGCCCCATCTTGCCGTGCAGCGGTTTGATCACGGTGTTGGCGCGGACCTCGTGGTCGTACTGTCGGATCACCCAGTCACGACTGCAGATGTTCTGGTCCGATAGAAGCTTCAACAGGTCCTTGTCGTACCTGGTTTTCGCCTTCGGTATCTTCTCCTTCCTCCTCCGTCCGCCCGCGCTTGCGTTACAGGGCCTGCAATACTCCGGACCGGCCGTGAGGAAGTCGAGCTCCAAATCGAAGACCTTCGTGCCATCGTAATACAGCCTCACCCGTTTCTCCCGGATGATCTTGCCGATCGGTGTGGCCGGCACGTCCCAGAGCTTGAAGATGTGGAATACCCTCTCCGCGTTCCTGGGGGACACCGAGAGCATCATACGCTCCTGTGATTCGGACACCCATATCTCCCACGGGGCGAGCCCCTCCTCCTTGAGCGGGACCTTGCCGATGTCCACCTCCGCACCACAGCCTCCAGCCAGGGCGATCTCGCCGACCACGCAGGAGAGGCCTCCGCCTCCGAGGTCCTTCATGCCGTTGACCAGCCCCTTCTCGTTGGCCTCGAGGACGGCGTGCATGACCGGTTCCTTCATGATCGGGTCGCCGAGCTGCACGGCGCCCCTCGACTCCATCTCGCTATCCTGCGTTAGAACCGCCGAGGCGAATGTGACTCCGTGGATGCCATCCCTTCCGGTCCGACCTCCGACTAGGATGAGGACGTCCCCTGGACCTCTGACCGCGTTTCTCCGTATGTTCCTCTTCTCGGCTATGCCGACGCAGCCGACATTCACGAGGCAGTTGCCCGTGTAGCTCTCGTCGAACCATAGGCCGCCGGAGACGGTCGGTATCCCAACTCTGTTGCCGTAGTCTCTTATCCCGGCGACGACCCCTCCTAGGAGGTACTTCGGATGCTTCACGCCGTCCGGGAGTTTCTTGAACGGGTAGTTCAAGGGTCCGAAGAACAGCGGGTCCACCAACGCGATCGGCTGGGCGCCCATGCAGAGCACGTCCCTGATTATCCCACCGATTCCGGTCGCCGCACCGCCGTAGGGCTCGACCGCGCTCGGGTGATTGTGGCTCTCGATCCTTAGCGCGTAGGCGTGGTCTCGGTCGAACTCCATCACGCCGGCGTCGCCTCGGTCTATGACCTGTCTGTTATCTATCCCGAAGATGTACTCCTTCAGAAACATCTTCGAACTCTTGTAGCAGCAGTGCTCGCTCCATGCCTGGCCTATCGATTGGAGCTCGACATCCGTTGGGTTCCTGCCCATTCCGTCGAAGTGGTCCCTGACACGCTTCATCTCGTCGAGAGAGAGCCCGGTGCCGCTCTCGCGGTTTATCTCCATCAGCTCATCGTCCGAGGCCTCCGAGAGCCTTATCTCCGTCAGTTCGAATGGGGTGTCCTGGGGGACATAGAGCCTGCTCGACAACATCCCGCACCCTCACTTGATCCTGATAGAGTAGTTGTGGATCACAGGGTTGGCTAGGAGCTTCCTGCACATCTCCTCTACGCTCCTCTTGGTCTCTCCCGCTTCCCCCTCGGTCTCAATCTCGAAAACCTTCACAGATCGGACATCCCGGACTCCCTCGAAGCCGAGCAGCTCGAGAGCCTTGAGGGTATTCTTCCCCTCCGGGTCAGCTACCCCCTTCTTGAGCGTGACTCTGACCTCTGCCACAGCCATCTTTATGGTCACCTGTGACTGCATTACCGTCGCCGATACTTAGACTTTGAGGGTTGAGATGTTCTGATGCGTGATCATGTGGTTCGATATCGTTGCGAGCGAGAGATCCTACATCGTCGGCTCAAGGCCCCATCTTCCTCGCAAAGGCCAGGTACCCTGTATGTCCCATCATGTCACAGCTCGGCCTGACACCACGGTCGTGGACCAACATCTCTCTCTGAAGGGTTTCGAATGCGAACAAGTCCTGGAAGCCGATTTCCCGCATAGCTTTGACCGTGGTCTCGAGCTGATTAGCGTTCGGCACATAGGTGCATACATGCCCCCCGGCACGCAGGGCCGAGGCCGCAGCAGAAATCGCATCCCAGGGGTTGGGAATGTCGAGCACGACACCGTCTAGGTCGGTCTCTTCGATTCCTTGGCATATGTCGCCCATCCTCAGTTGCCAGCAGGAGGCGAAATCTGAGCGTCCAACGTTCCTCTCGGCCACCTTGGCGTGGTCGTCCCTCACCTCGTACGTGTAGACCGTACCCGCTGGCGCGACCGCCTTCAGGAGCACGATCGACAGGGCGCCGGACCCTGCTCCAGCTTCGACGACCCGACTTCCGCATCCGAGGTCCATGTACATCGGTATGTGGAAGCTATCTTTAGGCGTGATTATCTGTGCACGTCTGTTCATCAGACCCAGGACGTCCATCACGGACGGCCTCATGATGCGGAACGAGTGGCCAGCGACGGCAATCTCATCTCCGAACGACGAGTCGCAGACGATCGTTCCATCTATGGTTCCGAGGCGTTTCACTTCGACCATCCCCTTTTCGGCGACGGCGAAGTGCTTCGCCCCCTTTCCATCGACGAGGACGATCCTGGTTCCCTCGTCGATCAAATCCAACCCCTCTTCCGCGCGTTAGAGTACATCAGATCTTCCCAAATTCTTTCTCGCATGCGTCGCACTTCCTTTGATAGTAACTGATCGCCGTTCCGCAATGCGAGCATCGCGGGAGCGGCTGGAACCCCTTTCTGTGCGGTTCAGACGCCGCAACGTTGTCGTCGTCAGACCCATGGGGCGTCTCTCTCAATCCCTTCTCGCCCTTGTATTCGACCGCGTGTCCGTCCACCCTGTACCTTGGTAGGTCCTTCGAAACCGGTTGCCGCGGCAGAACTCCGTCCACCCTCTTCTTCTTGAATAGGGACATCTCGATCACGTCGTCGGATGAATTCTCTCGTCTCCGGGGGTCGTATGTCGTCATCCGTATTTTGACTTGCCTCGGTTCCGCCCAGGGCATCCGAGATGCTCCTGCGAGCATATCGCTCTTCCATAATCTGGCCCGGTTATTCGCAGGAAAGTCTGTATACTGCGCCTCCAGCTGAAAAACCGATAAGAACTATATATGGCTACGGCAATCATACCGCCGCTCCAGGGAGGCGGCAATCGAGGGGGACGCCACGGTTTTCGTACCGACAGAATAGCGTTCCCCAGAGCCGGGATTCCCGGGATGACTCTGATTTAGGAGGATATCTGTGATGAGCAAAGGCTTGAAAATTGAGCTAGAGAAATGCATCGGCTGTAACATGTGCGCCTTGATATGCTCCGGGTCTCACGTGGGCAAGTTCAACCCTAGTGAGTCCCGGATCAACGTCGAGGACGTTTTCCCGGAGCCTGGTGAGTTCAGGCTGAACTACTGCATACAGTGTGATGAACACCCGTGCGTCGAGGAGTGTCCGGCCGAGGCGATAAAGTTGGATGAAGCGCTGGGCATATACTACGTGGACAAGGAGGAGTGCACTGCGTGCGGCCTGTGTGTCGACGCCTGTCCATACAACGGCTGCTGGCTCGATCCATCGGAATCATACGTGATCAAGTGCGACCTGTGCGGAGGGACGCCCAAGTGCATCGAGGTGTGTCCTAGGAAGGTCATTTCGAGGGGTGAGTGAAGATGCCGACAGGATACACTGGTAAGATACTGAGGGTCGACCTGACCAATGACAAGGTGGCGGTCGAGCCGACGAACATGGAGTGGGCTAAGCAGTTCATAGGCGGCAAGGGACTGGGCGCCAAGTACCTCTACGAGGAGCTGAAGCCGGGTACCGATCCGCTATCGCCAGACAACCCGCTCATGATTTGGACGGGTCCGCTCGTCGGGACGATGGTTCCGTTGACGAGCAGATATGTCGTCATGACCAAGTCTCCTCTCACAGGGACTTTCTTGGATAGCTACGCCGGCGGCTATTTCGCCCCAGAGCTGAAATATGCAGGGTTCGACGGC